>CAZHDF010000060.1:6896-18583 GCA_964531525.1 uncultured Alphaproteobacteria bacterium
CTATATATAGGAGATGTATCAAATAGATAAAAAAAGAGGGGTATATATAAGAAAGGGGTTCGGTAACAGTTATCTGGCCGCGCTCGCCGAGATCGAAGATCGGCTGCGTGAGGCGTTCCGGACGCTCGCGCGGCTGCCGGATCGCGAAGGCCGATGGCTCGCGCCGCCGCGCTCGGGCATGCCGGAGCCTGCGCCGGACCCGTGGACCGATCGGCGCGAGCGTCCGCGCTTGCATCGCCCGAGGCCGACACCGGAAGAGATCGATCGAATGGACGAAGCGCTGGGCTGGCTGCTCGCGATCAGAGACGGCCGTTGCCGCGGCATTGTGATGGCCCGTGCGGCTGGAGCGAGCTGGCGGGCTGTCTCTGTCAAATATGGGATCGATCGCCGCCGGGCAAAAGATATTTATATCAACGCATTAAACACGATTTACATCGCCAGAGAAAATTTATGTACCAAAAAGGCCGGTTTTTTGCATGATTCTGGCTAAGATCGGAAGCAAGCACGCCCGGCGGCCCCCCGCCGGGCGTTTTGCGTGCCGGTAAGGTCTTAATCAGATCACGCGCGGGTCCTTCCCCGGCCCTGAAAATCAACGCGGTAGGCGAGCGCGGTCCGTGGGGGTTTTCTGGGCGAGAGCCCGGCGGGCGTTTGTTGTCCTGATTGCGAATCGGATGCTGGTCAATCTCGAGGAACTCTCGCGGATCGTGCGCGTGAGCGCGACGACGCTCAGGCGAATGATCGCCGAGCACGCGGATTTCCCGATCCGCGAACGCGGCAAGAACGGCGTCCCCTACTCTTTCGACACCGACGAGGTGACCGCCTGGCTCAAGGCCAACGCTGAGAAGGCCGAAGCGGCGAAACGGGCGCGCGCCGCCGAGCTCGAAGCGGAGCAGCGGCGCCTGTTCGGCGACGAGCTGCCTGACGACGGCGCCCAGGGGCTGTCGCCGCGCGAGCGCAAGGAGCTCTACGAGGCCGAGCGCCTCCGCCGCCAGCTCGCCGAGCAATCGGGCGAGCTCACGCGGACGCGCGACGTCGAGGCGGTGCTGGACGCCTACAACACGGCGGTGGTGGGACGAATGATGCGGATCGCCGACGACTTCGCGCGCGAGGTCTCGCTCTCGCGCGAGGACCGCGACCGCCTGGTCTCGCTGATCGAGGCCGCGCTCAGGGACTGCGCCGACAAACTGGAGCGCAAGGATGCGTATCGCCCAGCGGCCTGACATCCCGCCGTTGGCGGAGGCCTCCGCCATAGCGGCGCGCATGGCCTCTGGCCTCAGGCCGCCGCGGCGGCGGAGCGTCGCCGAATGCGCTGAGGCGCACCGCGTCCTCGACAACCCGGGCGGCGGCTACTCGGGCCCGTGGGATTTCTCGCGCGCGCCTTGGACGCGCGAGCCATGCGAGAGCCTGAGCTCCGGCCGCTATTCGATCGTCGTGATCATGGGCGCGGCGCAGTCCGCCAAATCCGAGGTGGGGCTCAATTGGTTACTTTGGACCATCATCGACAGCCCGGCGAACATGATCCTCCTGCATCCCTCGAAGGACATGATGCGGGATTTCGTGGTGACCAGGATCAGCCAGATGATCCGGCTCACGCCCGAGGTCCGCGCGCGCCAGCTCTCGGCCCCGTCGAGCGATAACATCTTCTCGAAGCGATTTCGCGGCATGACGCTCTGGTGCGCCTGGCCGGTGTCGGAGCAGCTCCGCGCCAGGCCGGCTCCGCGCTGGTGGCAGGACGACGCCGACGATATCCCCGAGGACATCGACGGCCAGGGCTCGGCGGACGTCCTGCTCGCCGCGCGGCAGACCACGTTCGAGGGGCGCGAGGTCGGCCTCAAGACCTCGTCGCCGGCGCGCGGGCCCGGGCGCGGGATCGAGGCCGACTTCGAGCAGTCGACGGCCAAGCGCTACTACTGGCGCTGCCCGAGCTGCGGCGAGTGGTGGACGCCGCGCTGGGAGGATCTCGTCTACAAGGCCGGCGCGAGCCCGGCCGAGGCCGAGCTCTCGGCCCATCTGGTCTGTCCCCGCAACGGCTGCGTGATCGAGCCGCGGAGCAAGCGCGCCATGGTCGCCGGCGGGCGCTGGGTCGCCCGCGGGCAGACGATCGAAGGCGATGGGCGCATCGTCGGCGCGCCGCCTGAGACGCGGATCGACGGCTATCATTTCCACGGGCTGATTGGATTCTCGAGCTGGGGGCGGCTCGCGCGCATGCATCGCGAGGCCGAGCTCGCCTTCGAGACCCGGTTCGACGAGGAGCCGCTGCGGGCGTTCTACAACACGCAGGTCGGGGTCAACTACGTCTCGCGCGTCGCCGGCGCGCGGCCGATTCAACCGTCGGAGCTCGCCGAGCGCGTCGCCGAGAGCGACTACGCGCTCGGCGAGGTCCCGGAGGCGGTCGTCTGCCTCACGGCCGCGGTCGACGTCCAGGGCGACCGCTTCGAGGTCGGCGTCTGGGGCTGGGGCGAGGGGCTCGAGAGCTGGCTCATCGACCGCTTCGCTATCCTCGAGGCGGCCGACGGGCGAACGCGGATCGATCCCGCCCGCTATCCCGAGCATTGGGGCGCGCTGCTCGCGCGGGTGCTGTGGCGGCGCTACGAGACCGCCGCCGGCGCGACGCTCCCGATCCTGACGACGGCGATCGACACCGGCGGCGCGCCTGGCGTGAGCGACAACGCCGCCAAGTTCTGGCATACGGCGCGCCGCGCCGGCGTGGCCTCGCCGGCGATCACGCTGGTCAAAGGCTCGGGCAACGTCAACGCGCAGCTCCTGTCGCGGACCTACATCGAGCGCGACGCCCGCGGCCGACCGAAAAGCCGCGGCGCGATCCTTTGGGTGCTCAATGCAAACCGCTGGAAGGATACGTTGGATGCGAGGCTCCGCCGCGCGCGGCCCGGGCCGGGCTATGTGCACCTGCCGCGCGATCTGCCCGAGGCCTATCTCGAGGAGCTCACCGCCGAGGAACGCCAAGGGCGGGTCTGGGTGAAGGTCCGCCCGCGCAACGAGACCCTCGATCTGATGGTCTACGCCGCCGCCGGCTTGGCGCGGCACGCAGGCGAGCGCTCGGACATGGGGTGGGTGCCGGCGGCCTGTCGCCCGAAGCGCGCCAAGGCGGACGATGACGCGCGGGCGGGCGCAGGCGAGGTGGAAAAGCCTGCGCCGGTGACCGTCGTGCCGCGGCGCAAGCCCGCGCGCCCGCGCGCGCCCAGAGGTTTCGTCGGAGGATGGCGATGACGACCAGCATTCCGCTCACCGAGCCCGACGAGATCGTCGCCGGCACCACCGTCGAGTGGCGGCGCGAGGACCTCGCCGACTACCCGGCGCCGACCTGGACGCTGACCTACCGTCTGGTCGAGCGCAAGGCGGATGGGATGGCGATCGCGATCACGGCGAGCGCATCCGGGACCTATCACGCGGTCTCGGTCGACAAGGCGACGACGGCGACCTGGCCGCCAGGGACGTATCTCTGGGCGGCCTATGTCGACGACGGGACCAAGCGCCTGCGCGTGGACTCGGGCACGCTCCGCGTCGTCGCCGATCTCGCCGCCCTGCCGCCGGGATACGATCCGCGCAGTCATGCCCGGCGCGCCCTCGAGGCGATCGAGGCCGTTCTCGAGAAGCGCGCGAGCCGCGAGGACCTCATGTATCGGCTGCCCGACGGCCGCCAGCTCCAGCGGATACCGACCGCCGAGCTGATCCTCCTGCGCGACCGCTATCGCGCCGAGGTCGCGCGCGAGGCGGAGGCCGAGCGAATCGCGAACGGGCTGTCGGCGGGCCGGTTGATCCTGACGAGGTTCGGCCGTGGCTAGGCTGATGGACCGGATCGCCGCCCGCCTCGGCTATACGCCGGCGCGCCGGCCGCGCGCCCGCGGGTTCGACCTCGCGGGCCAGGGCCGCCTGTTCGCCGACTGGGTGGTGTCGGCGACCTCGGGCGACACTGCGCTCCGCGGCGGGATCAGGACGATGCGCGAGCGCGCCCGCGACCTCGCGCTCAACGAGCCGTACGCGCGGAAGTTCTTTCATATGCTCAAGACCAACGTGGTCGGGCCTCAGGGCATTCGGTTGCGGATGGCGGTTCGGCAGCCTGATGGCTCATCCGATGCGGGCGCCAACAAGGCGATCGAGGAGGAATGGGCGCGCTGGGGGCGCGCCGAGACCTGCTCGGTCTGCGGGACGCTGTCGTGGATCGAGATCCAGGCGCTCGCGCTCGAGAGCGTGGCGCGCGACGGCGAGGTCCTGATCCGTCTGGTGCGGAACTTCGACAACGGCTTCGGCTTCGCGCTTCAGCTCATCGAGGCGGATCATCTCGACGAGCAGCTCAATCAGCGGCTTCCCGGCGGACGCGAGATCCGCATGGGGGTCGAGCTCGACGCCTGGCGCCGTCCTGTCGCGTATCACCTGCTCACCGGCCATCCGGCAGAGGCGGCGCTCGATGCCGCGCAGCGGCGGCATACGCGCGTGCCCGCGGCCGACATCATCCATCTCTTCGTTCGCGAGCGCGTGAGCCAGACCCGCGGCGTGCCTTGGATCATCGCGGCGGCGACCAGGCTCAAGATGATCGGGGGCTACGAGGAGGCGGCGCTCGTCGCGGCCCGCGTGGGCGCCGCCAAGATGGGGTTTTTCACCCAGGAGCACCCGGACGATTACGGCAGCCCGGGCGATCAGGACGAGGCCGGCAATCCGATCACGGACGCCGACCCCGGGCACATGGAGAAGCTCCCGCCGGGCGTCGGGTTCGAGCCGTTCGATCCCGGGTATCCGACCGGCGAGTTCGCGCCGTTCCTGAAATCCCTTTTGCGCGCGGTCGCGAGCGGGCTGAACACGTCCTACAACTCGCTCGCGAGCGACCTCGAGGGCGTCAACTTTTCGTCGATCCGCGCGGGCGTCCAGGACGAGCGCGACGGCTGGCGGGCGATTCAGACCTGGTATGCCGCCAAACTGCACGATCGCGTGTTCCGGGAGTGGCTCCCGCTCGCGATGCTCGCGGGCGCGCTCAGGCTCCCGATCGCTAAGCTCGACAAATTCCAGGCCGCGGCCTGGCAGCCGCGCGGCTGGGCCTGGGTCGATCCGCAGAAGGATGCGATCGCCAACAACCTCGCGATCGCGAACGGCGTGCGCACGCGCCGCGACGTGTTGGCCGCCGAAGGCAAAGACTTCGAGGACACGGCGCGCCAGCTCGCCGAGGAAGAAAGGATCGCAGCTTCGCTCGGGCTGACGCTCGCCCCGGCCGCCAAATCGCAAGACCCAGGAGGAAGCAGCAATGGCTGAGCCCGCCCGCGAACTCGAGATCGGCACCCTCTACCGCTCGGCGCCGATCGATCGCGCCGCCGTCGACGAGGAGACGCGCAGCGTGACACTGTCTTTCTCGTCCGAAGAGCCGGTGGACCGGTTCTTCGGCACCGAGATCCTCGACCACGGCCGCAAGAGCGTCGACCTCCGCCGGCTGAACAGCGGCGGGGCCGTGCTCGTCGACCACAGGACGTCGGACCACGTCGGCGTCGTCGAGAAGGCGTGGATCGAGGATCGCCGCGGCCTCGCCCGGGTGCGCTTCGGGAAAAGCGCGCGCGCGAGCGAGGTCTTCGACGATATCCGCGACGGCATTCGGACCCATGTCTCGGTCGGATATCGCGTGCACGCGCTCAAGCTCGTTGAATCGGGAGATCAGGGCGACGTCTTCCGGGTCACGCGCTGGGAGCCGCTCGAGGTCTCGATCGTCGCCGTTCCCGCCGACCCGACGGTCGGCGTCGGCCGAGCAGACGATCATGCCAAATCCATCGTCACGATCAGCACTGAGGAGGGGCCGATGCCCGACAATCCCAACACCGAATCCGCGGCCGCCGAGACGCGCGCCGCTCCCGAGCCCCAGCCCGCCGCCTCGGATGCGCCAGTGCGGCCAGAGGCCCGCGCCGAGCCGCGGCCGCAGGCGAGTGAGGCCGCGGCCGAGGCGCATCTTCGCGAGGAGCGCCGCCGGATCGACGAGATCCTCGCGCTCGGCGAGCGCTTCGACCGTCGCGAGCTCGCCCGCGAGGCGATCCGCGACGGCGCGAGCATCGAGGCGTTTCGCAAACGGATTCTCGAATCGCTCGACAACGCGCGCCCGATCGACCTCCGCGCGAGCGAGAGCCCTGAAATCGGCCTCACGCCCCGCGAGGCGCGCGCGTTTTCCTTCGTCCGCGCTATCCGCGCCGCGCTTACGCGCGACTGGTCGGACGCCGGCTTCGAGCGCGAGGTGAGCCGGGCGACGGTCGACAAGCTCGGCCTTCAGCCGCGCGGCGACTTCGTCGTCCCCTACGACGTGATGGTGGCGTCTCGCACGCTGACCGCCGGCACCGCCGGCGCCGGCGGCGAGCTCGTCGCGACCGACCATCTCGCGGGCTCGTTCATCGAGCTTTTGCGCAACCGAATGGTGGTGCGTCAGCTCGGCGCGCGAGTCCTCGACGGTCTCACGGGCGACGTCTCGATTCCCAAGCAGACCGGCGGCGCGACCGCGTCCTGGGTCGCCGAGGACGCCGCGGCGGCGACCGCGAGCGAGCTCACGACCGGCAACATCACGCTCGCGCCCAAGACGGTGACCTGCTGGTCGGATATCAGCCGCCGGCTGATCCTCCAGTCGAGCCCGGCGATCGAGGATCTGGTCCGCAGCGACCTCGCGACCGCGATCGCGCTGGCGATCGATCTCGCGGCGATCAACGGCTCGGGCGCGAGCAACGAGCCGACGGGAATCCTCAACACGACCGGCATCGGCGACGTCGCCGGCGGGACGAACGGGGCCGCGCCGACGTGGCAGAACATCGTGGATCTCGAAAAGCTGGTGGCGACGGCGAACGCGGACATCGGCGCGCTCGCCTACCTCACCAACGCCAAGGTCCGCGGCGCGCTCAAGACGACCGAGAAGGCCTCCGGCACCGCGCAGTTCGTCTGGCAGGACGGCTCGGGCGGGACGCCGGGCGAAGGCGCGATGAACGGTTATCGGGCGCTGGTGTCCAACCAGGTGCCGTCGAACCTGACCAAGGGGACGGGCACGGGGCTCTCGGCGATCCTGTTCGGCAACTGGTCCGAGCTTCTGATCGGGCTCTGGGGCGCGCTCGACGTGCTCGTCGATCCCTACACCAACTCGACCGCGGGCCGGGTGCGGATCGTCAATCACCAGGACGCCGATATCGCGGTCCGGCACGCCGAGTCCTTCGCGGCGATGCAGGACGCGATCGCGTAACGATCCTGGCGCATGACGCGGATGCCGCGGGCGGCACGAGGCCGCCCGCGGCGCTTTGAGAGGAGAAAGAGAGCGATGAAGACCATCACCATGACGCGGCCGGTCTATGCGGCGAGCTACAAGGGCGGCGCCGGCCTCGCCGCCGGCAAGAGCTACCGCGTCGGCAAGGACGTGAGCCGCGAGGACGCCGAGGCGCTCGTCGCCATGGGGGCGGCGGTCGCTGACGCGAAAGCGACGCCGGCCCCGGCCGAGGACGCGCCAGCGGCCGAGGGCTGATCGAGGGGGGAGCGCTGTGGCGGTCGAGACGGCCGACGATCTCGCGGCGTTCTTCGACGTCGATGAGTGGGGCGAGACGGCGACCTACACGCCCGCCGGCGGCCAGCCGGCGACGGTGACGATCGTGCGCGCGCGCGCCCATGCGCTCGCCGAGCTCGGCGCGGTCGGCGTCAACCTGCCGGACGAGACGGCGTATGCGCGCGCGAGCGAGATCGCCTCGCCCGCGCCTGGCGATACGCTCGCAATCGGGAACGAGAGCTATCGCATCGAGCGCGCCGATCAGGACGCGCTCGCCGCCGTTTGGACGCTGCATCTCGCGCGGACCGGATCATGAGCGCGAGCCTGACGATCAAAGGGATGGACTCGGCTGTCAAGGCGATCGAGCGCCAGCGCACCCGCGTCTTCCGCGCGACCGTCCTGGGCGTGCGCGAGGAGACCGACGCCATGAAGGACCGCGCCCGCGCGGCGGTCCTTCGCGCTTTCCCGAAGCGAGGCTTCCGCGTCGCCAAGATCGTCCGCGGCGAGGTGATCGCCCGCGGGCCCGATCACCGCGTCATCGGGCTCGTGCTCTCGCGTTGGCGCAAGCGCGGGGGCGTCGATCCGATCGCGGCGCGGCTGTTCGGCGGCGTGATCCGGCCCAAACGCGGCCGCTGGCTTGCGATCCGTATGCCGCGGGCGCCGGCGACGGTCGCGATCGCGCGGGCGACGCTCAAGACCTACTGGATCGCGCTCAAGACCGGCGGGCTCGGGCTGATCGGCCGCGGCAAGTCTGGCCGCGGGCAGCCGAGGCTCCTGTTCGTGCTCAAGCGCGAGGTCCGCGTCAACCCGGTCACGACGCCGAAGGCGCTTCTCGCCGCGGCCGAGCGGCGGACGCCCGCGGCGATCCGGGCGCATTACCGGAGGCTCGGCTGATGGCGACGGCGGTGCGCGAGACCGTGCTCGCGGCCCTCGAGGCGGCGCTCGCCGGCATCGCCAGCGTCCCCGGGCTCAGGGTCGCGCGCAACCGTCGCGCGCCGGTCGACGGCGAGCGCGACCTCGCGGCGGGGCCGCTGATTGTGCTCCGCGACGGAGACCAGGAGCGCCTGGCCTCGCCGAGCGCGCTCGCGCACTACCGGGCGACGGCGCGGATCGAGGCTTTCGCTCGCGCGGATACGGCCGGGTCCGCCGAGACGACGCTCGAGGCGCTCTATGCGGCGATCGCCTCCGCGGTCGAGACGGACCCGGGCCTCGTCGCGGCCGCGTTCCGTGTCCGCGCGGGCGATGTGATCCCCGGGATCGACGCAGAGGCTGGGCACAGGAGCGCGGCGGCGTATCTGATCCCGGTCGTGGTCGAGTACCACACCGCGGCCGACGATCCGAGCGTCGCGGCCTGATCATGACGAGCCGGCGCGAGAGCGCGATCGAGGCGGCGCAGGCGGCGCTCGCCGGCATCACGAGCGTCGCGGGGCTCACGGTCGTCCGCGCGCTCGACCGGCCGATCGTCGCCGCCGACTGCCCGATCCTCGCGATCGATGCGGGCCCGGGGCGGGTGCGCGATCGCGGCCAGGGCATCGTCCTGTGGGAGGTCGGGCTCGAGATCGAGGGCTGGGTGGCGGCGGCCACGGACGCCGGCCTCGGCCCTGCCCTCAATGCTCTCTACGCCGCGGCGGTCAAGGCGCTTTACGCCGACGTCACCCTCGGCGGCGCGGCGCTGAGCCTCAGCGAGGAGCGGCTCGCGACCCTGGTCGACGAGACCGCGGGCCACGAGCCGGTCATGGGGTTTGAGCTTGCGGTCACGATTGTGATCGAGACCGCGGAATCCACGTTGGAAACGGCGCCGGCGTAACGGCGCGGATGGCGGAAAGGAGAGAAAGATGACCGCACAGCGCGGCGATCTGATGGTGCTCAAGGTGGGCGACGGCGGCAGCCCCGAGACCTTTACGGCGGTGGCGGGGCTGCGCTCGACGCGGCTGTCGATCAACGGCAACCCGATCGAAGTGACCAACAAAAGCTCGGGAGGCTGGCGCGAGCTCATCGCCGGCGGCGTGCGATCGATGAGCCTATCGGCCGACGGCGTGTTTCTCGACGACGCCGAGATCGAGCGGCTGCGCGCCCGCGCGGCCGCCGGCTCGATCGACAACTACCAGATCGCGATTCCGATCGGCTCCGGCGCGACCTTCGATGTCTGGCAGGGCGCGTTCGCGATCACCGCGTTCGAGGAGAGCGGCGATCAGGGCGGCGAGGTCGCATTCTCGATCACGCTCGAGAGCGCCGGCGCGCCGATCTTCACCGCCGGCTGAGGGAGGGCTTGAGCAATGGCGGACCTCACGATCCAGACGATCGGAGAAGCGGGGCTTGCGCCCGCTTATGCGGCGGCGAGCGCGGGCGGCGACAAGGCCCGGAACGAGAACGGCGACGTATTCCTGCACGTCAAGAACGGCGGCGCGGCGGCGATCACAGTCACGGTCGCGGCGCAGCAGACCCAGGCCGTCGTCGCGGGGATGGGGAAACTCACGAAATCCGACGTCTCGGTCTCGGTGGCGGCGGGCGGCGAGCAGATGATCGGGCCGTTTCCGCCGCTCGCCTTCAACGACGCCTCCAACGACATCGCGATCAGCTACTCGGGCGTCGGATCAGTCACGATCGCGGCGCTCAGGCTGCCGAGGTAAGCGCCATGCTGCACAAGGTCGAGATCACCGACGACGAGCTCGCCGCGCTCAAGGCCTGGCGGCGCGCCCAGGCCCCGGCCTGGCGCCGCGCCGACAAGGATTACGCGGACGTGCTCGCGGTCGCGCGCGCTCGCGCGCAGGGGCTCTCTGACGCCGAGATCGCGCGGACGCGCAAGCGCTGGTCGGAGGCCTTCGTCCGGGCGCTCGGGCTGCGGATCGGCGAGATGCTCGCCCACTACCGCCGCAGGCCGCCGTTGAGCTGGCCCGAGGGCGTCGCCGCGCTGATCGGACGCGAGGACGCGTCATGAAGGGGCCCGTCAACGGGGCGCGCGGCGAAACGGAAATCGTTCTCGCCGGCCGGAGGTACGCGTTGCGCCCGACCTTCGGCGCGCTCGCCGCAATCGAAAGCGGGACAGGCAAATCGCTTCTCGATCTCGCCCGCGAGGCGGCGGCTGGGCTGCTCAGGGTCTCGGATATGGCGTGGATCGTCTGGGCCTGCGCCGAAGCGGTCGATGGGCAGACGGTCCCGGACCGCGAGGCGATCGGCGAGGCGATCGTCGCCGAAGGCATAGTGGCGATGGCGGCGCCGATCGGAGCGCTCTTGACCGCCGCGCTCACGGGGTCGGCCGCGAAAAAAAAAGCGCCCGGGCGCTCTTCGCCCGAGTCGCCGACATGATGCCGATCGCGGGCGCGCTCGGCTGGACTCCCGAGGCGTTCTGGCGCGCGACCCCGGCCGAGGCCGCAGCCTGGATCGAAGGGTATCGGATGCGCCACGGCTCGCCCAGGCGACCAGGCGCGCGCGCGCCCACGCGCGCCGAGGCCCGAGCCGTCGCGGAGCGCCTCGCGCGCGCAGAGCGAAGGAAAGGAGCTTAGACGATGGCCCAGACGCTCGAGCGGCTGGTCCTCAAGATCGAGGCCGACAGCCGCAGCATGCGGCGCGATCTCGCCCGCGCCGAGGCGCAGCTCCGGCGCTCGGGCGGCGCCATGTCGAGGGAGCTGCGCGCGCTCGAGGCGCGCGTCATCGCGACCCAAGTCGCTCTCTCGGGCCTCAAGGCCGCGGTGGTCGCGATCGCGGGCGCAGCGGCCCTCGGGGCGCTGACCAAGCGCTCGCTCGATGCGGCGGACGCGATCGCCAAGGTCGCCGATTCGATCGGGCTCTCGACAGACGCGCTCCAGGAGCTGCGCTTCGCCGCTGATCTCTCTGGCGTGAGCGCCGATCTCCTCGACCGCTCGCTCCAGACCTTCGGCAAGCGCCTCGGCGAGGCGCGAGAGGGAACCGGCGCTCTCGCCGAGTTCCTGAAGAAAGGCGATCAGGCGTTTCTCGGCGTGGTCTCAAGCGCCCGCTCGACAGACGAAGCCCTCGACCTCGTGCTCAAGCGCATGGCCGCGACGACTGACGAGGCGAACCGCGCGGCGCTCGCGGCGGCCGCATTCGGTCGCGCCGGCGTCAAGATGACGAACCTGGTGCGCGACGGCGCGAAAGGGCTCGCCGCTATGCGCGCCGAGGCGCGCGAGCTCGGGATCGTGCTCGACGAGCAGATGCTGCGCGCGGCCGA
>CAZHDF010000061.1:0-1555 GCA_964531525.1 uncultured Alphaproteobacteria bacterium
TGTCCGGCGCATCGCGCGTTGCCTTGTCCAATGCGAGGGCCTCGACGGCGGCCGTCGGAGAAGGGGGGACGGAGGGGATATCGGGCACGGGTGGCGGGGCGGAATCTGGTTCGGGGGCGGGCACGTCGTCGACCGGCGGCAGGGAGAAATTCGACATGATCTCGCGCATCGCCGCGATGCGCTCCTCCATGCTCGCCTCGTCCGGTCCGCTCCTATGGCTCATCGTGACCTACCGCGCTGGGAATCCTTTCCGAAGGCTTGCGCAGGAAGGTTGAGAAACCGTGAATCCGACCTGAAACCCGTGGCTTTAACCCCTTGGCTTTTCGGGGCCGAAGGCGCCGCGTCCGTCGCCCTCAATCGCCGCGCGCAAGCACGGTTTCGACCAGGCTCGCCCAGTAACTCGCGCCGATCGCCAGAAGATCGTCGTTGAAGTCGTAATGGGGGTTATGAACCGCGCAGCCGCCGGCTTCGCCCTCGCCGCCGTTGCCGAGCCAGATGTAGCAGCCGGGGCGGGCCTCGAGCATGAAGGCGAAATCCTCGGAGCCCATCAACGGCTCGGCGCCTTGCTCGACGTTTTCCGCGCCGAGCACCCGGGCGGCGGCGGCGGCGGCGCGCGCGGTCTCGGCCTCGGTATTGACCAGCACCGGATAGCGGCGCTCGTAGCGCAGGCTCATCTCGGCGCCGAAGGCCGCGCAGACCCCCTCGACGATCCGCCGGATGCGGGGCTCCAGGCTCTCGTGGACCACCCGGTCGAAGCAGCGCGCGGTGCCGCGCAGCACGACCTCGTCGGGGATCACGTTCCAGGTGTCGCCGGCGTGGATCTGGGTGATGCTGATTACCGCCGCGTCGCCCGGGTTGTTGCCGCGACTCACGATGGTCTGAAGGGCGTTCACCGCCTGGGCGGCGATCACGATCGGGTCGTTGCCGAGATGAGGCATGGCGGCGTGGCAGCCCTTGCCCTTGATGGTGATCTCGAAGATGTCGAAGGCCGCCATCGCCGGGCCGACGCGCATCGCCGCGCAGCCCAGGGGAAGTCCCGGCATGTTGTGAAGGCCGTAGACCGCCTCGACCGGAAAGCGCTCGAACAGGCCCTCCTCGACCATCACCCGGCCGCCGCCCTCGTTCTCCTCGGCGGGTTGAAAGATGAAGTGAACCGTTCCCTCGAAGTTCTTGGTCTCGGAGAGATATTTCGCCGCGCCCAGCAACATCGAGGTATGCCCGTCATGGCCGCAGCCGTGCATCTTGCCGGGGATCGTCGAGCGGTGGTCGAAGTCGTTCTTTTCCTCGAGGTCGAGCGCGTCCATGTCGGCGCGCAGCCCGATGGCGCGACCGTTGTCGCGCGCGCCCTTGAGGGTGCCGACGACGCCCGTGGTGGCGAGTCCCCGGTGGACCTCGATACCCCAGGATTCGAGCTTTTTCGCGACGATCTCGGCGGTGCGCTTCTCCTCGAAGGCGGTCTCGGGATGGGCGTGAAGGTCGCGCCGCCATGCGGTCATGTCGGCGGCGAGGTCGGCGATGCTGTTGATGACGGGCATGGCGGCATCCTCCCAATTCT
>CAZHDF010000061.1:1655-18121 GCA_964531525.1 uncultured Alphaproteobacteria bacterium
TCCGGTCCCATGGACGCGGTCCCCATCCGCGCCCGGTTCCAGAGGTATCGCGCGCGTCCGGCGCATGCAAGCGGCGAGACACGCGATGCGAGGGGAGCGTCCATGTCGGAATTCTTTACAGCTTCGCCCGCGACGATCTCGCGCGTCCAGGGCCCGGGCGACAACGCATGTGATGATCGAGGAACGCCGCTCAATCCTTTGGCATCTCGTGAAAACGATTTCAAACCTTCGTTTCGTCCGGGCGCGGCGATTCGAATTCACCGCGTCTCGGGCGCTCCCGCGGGCCGGTTGCGCCCCGATTCACGGTCTCCGATATGTCGGAAAACCTTACAACTTCGCGGTCATGGTCTCGCGCATCGCCGGGGGCGTTCGGAAAGAAAGCTCATAGTCCATTGATCCACCAGTATATTAACCATCATGGCATGGCGCTTGCATTGGTTTACGAAAAGCCGAAGGGCGCGACCGATACGACGCCCGGACCCCCCGAGAGGAGTTGAAGACGCATGTTTTGGACACGCTCCCGTTTTTCCGTGTTGTCGGCGTTCGCCATCGGCCTTGTCGCGAGCTTGGCGCTCGCGGGCGGCGTCGCGCGGGCGGTGCCGGTCTCCTCGGTCGGCGATGTCAGCGTTTGGGATTCGAGCCTGTCGACACCCGCCGACTTCGGCCTTTCGGCGCCGGCGACGGTGTTTCCGGTGGGCGGCAGCGGGCAGGTCAACGGGAACTTCCAGATCACCGATTTCACGCTTCCCGGCGGCGGCGCGGCGCAGATCGGCATTCGCGCCCAGCGGCGCTTCTCGCCGGTGCCTTGGCCGCGGACTGGTTCGACCTATTTCGCCGACCCTGGCACGTCCTCGGGCGGCAATAACGCGCTGTGGAACTTCGACGTCCATATCGACCTCGGAACCACGCAGCTTCGCGGGCCGACTCCCGGCACGCCGGGACGGCTCGGCGATCTGCTGTATGTGCTGTTTCTCGCCGACGGCGCGGGGCTACCGTTGATCGCCCCGATCGTGATCAATTCGTCGGTCGTGGCGGACGCGGCGCTTCTGCAGTTTTCGCAGAATCTCGGCTTCGGGTTTTTCCCGGGCGATTCCTTCGATCCTGAAGCCCCGGGAACCTACAAGTTCGAGCTCGCGGTTTTCGGCCCGTCCGCCGGCGAGCCGGTCGCGCTCGCCTCGACCTCGATGACGGTCGTCGTCGCGGTGCCCGAGCCCGCGCCGCTCGCCATTCTGGGCCTTGGTCTCGTGGGGCTCGCCTGGCTGCGCCGTCGCCGGGCCGTGGCCTGACGATCCTTCCTCGCGCGCGGTTCAGTCGCGGCTCGCGCGCGGATCCAGCGCGTCCTGGAGTCCGTCGCCCAGGAAGTTGAAGGCGATCACGGTCGCGAAGATCGCTAGCCCCGGATAGAAGGCGAGCGCCGGGGCCTCGTAGATCAGCTCCTGGGCGTTCGACAGCATGTTGCCCCAGCTCGGCAGCGGCGGCTGGATGCCGAGGCCGAGGAAGCTCAGCACCGATTCGAACAAGATGATGTTGCCGACCGAAAGCGTGGTCGCGACCACGATCGGCGAGACCGCGTTGGGCAGGATATGGGTCGCCATGATGCGCAAGGCGCTTGCGCCCATGGTGCGGGCGGCGAGCACGTACTCGCGCTCGCGCAAGGTGAGCGCCGCCCCGCGCACCAGCCGCGCGACCGTCGTCCAGCCCACCAGCGCGATGATCACGACGATGCGCGCGAGCCCCGAATCCCCGTCGCCGGCGAGCGCGCCCAGGATCGGCAGCCGCGCCGGGTCGACCGCCGCGAGCACGATCAGCAGCGGCAACAGCGGCAATGCGATCACCCCGTCGGTCACGCGCATCAGCACCGCGTCCGCGAGCCCCCCGCGATAGCCCGCGACCACGCCGATCAAGGTGCCGATGATCGCCGCGGCGAAGGCCGTGATCAGGGCGACGAACAGCGACACCCGCCCGCCGTAGAGAAGCCGCACGAGCACGTCGCGGCCGAGCTCGTCGGTGCCGAGCGGATGCGCGGCGCTCGGCCCTTCGAAGCGGGCGAGAAGATCGACCTCGGTGGCGTCGACGCCGAGCGCGCTTTCCACCAGCGGCGCGGCGAGCGCGGCGGCGATCAGGAGGACGAGCACCACCGCGCTCGCCACGGCGAGGCGATGGCGCAGGAAGCGCCGCCAGGTCAGCGCGCCCATCGAGGCCGCGGGCGCCAGGGCGGCGGTCTCGGTCATCGCCCGCGCTCCCCGTGGTAGGAGATGCGCGGATCGAGCCAGGCGTAGACCAGATCGGCGCCGAGGTTCGACAGCAGCGTCACCAGGGTCGCGAACAGCAGGGAGACCAGCGCCAAGTTGTAGTCGTTGCCCATGATCGAATCGTAGGTGAGCTTGCCCATGCCGAGGTAGGAGAACATGGTCTCGGTGATCAGCGCGCCCGAGAACAGGCTGCCGAACGAGAGCGCAACGATCGTCACCACCGGGATCAGGGCGTTGCGCAGCGCGTGACGCAGGACCACCCGGCGCTCGGGCAGGCCCTTGGCGCGGGCGGTGCGGATATAGTCCTGGCGCAGGGTCTCCATCATGGATGCGCGGACGTAGCGGGTGAAGCCGCCGGCGCTCGCCACGCTCAGCGTGAGCACCGGAAGGATCAGATAGCGCGCCCGGTCGAGCAATCCGCCGCCCTCGAGACTCGTCACGCCGCCCGCGGGCAGCACCCCCCAGGAGACCGAGAACAAATAGATCAGCATCAACGCGAGCCAGAAGGTCGGCACCGAGATCCCGGCGAGCGCCGCGAAGTTGATCGCGTAATCGCCCGCCCGGTAGGGCCGGAGCGCCGAAACGACCCCGATCGGCAGGGCGACGGCGAGCGAGAGCGCGAAGCTCAGCCCCATCAGCGCGAGCGTGTTGCCGAGCCGAGGGAGCAGCACCTCGATCACAGGGCGGTTGAACACCCGCGAGTAGCCGAAATCGCCGCCGAGCGCGGCCGCGAGCCAGTTGCCGTAACGCTCGATCAGGGGCTTGTCGAGGCCGTAAAGCGCCTTGAGCCGCGCCGCGTCCGCCGGCGTCAGGTTGGGATCGGCCTGAACCATGATGTCGATCGGATCGCCCGGCATCATTCCCATCAGGGCGTAGATGACGAAGCTCATGACCGCGAGCACGATCAGGGTTTCGAGAAGCCGGCCGGCGATATAGCGGCCCATCCTCAGACCCTTTCCGAGCCCGGGCGGGGCGCGAAATGGCAGGCCGCGCGGTGACCGTCGCCGACCGCGTCGAGTGCCGGGCGCTCGGTCCGGCAGCGCGCCTCGGCCAGCGGGCAACGGGCGTGGAAGGCGCAGCCGGGCGGCGGCGCGATCGGGCTCGGCGGCTCGCCGGCGGGGGTGTCGGCCGCCTTGCGCTTGCCGGCGCCGAGCTTCGGCGCGGCGGCGATCAGCGCCCGGGTGTAGGGATGCGCGGGCGTCGCGAACAGCGAATCCCGGGGCGCGATTTCGACGATCCGTCCGGCGTACATCACCGCCACCCGGTCGGCCATGTGGTCGACCACCGCGAGGTCGTGGGCGATGAACAGATAGGCGAGCCCATGGGCCTCGCGCAGATCGAGCAGCAGGTTGAGCACCTGGCTCTGCACCGAGACGTCGAGCGCCGAGACCGGCTCGTCGGCGATGATCAGCCGGGGTTCGAGCGCAAGCGCGCGGGCGATTCCGATGCGCTGGCGCTGGCCGCCCGAGAACTCGTGGGGGTAGCGCTCGACGAGCCGGGGCGACAGGCCGACCGCCTCCATCAGCCGGCGCACGGTCCGGGCGCGCTCGGCGCGGCTTCCCCGTTTGTGGATACGCAGCGGCTCGCCGATGATCGCCTCGACCGTCATGCGCGGGTCGAGCGCGCCGTTGGGGTCCTGAAAAATCATCTGAACGTTGCGACGCAATAGCTTGATATCGCGACCGGAAAACGTGGAGATGTCGCGACCGTCGAAGGCGATCGTCCCAGCGCTCGGCCGGTAGAGAAGCGCGATCATCCGGGCGAGAGTCGTCTTGCCCGAGCCCGATTCGCCGACCACCGCGAGGGTCTCGCCGGGCGCGAGCGCGAAGCTCACGTCCTCGACCGCGTGCACCGTGCCGAGCCGGCCGCCGAGGGGGCCCGCGCCGCGCAGGGGAAAGCGCTTGGCGAGACCCCGAACCTCAAGGAGCGGCGCTGCCGTCATCGGCCGCCGGGGGCGAAGCAGGCGACCCAATGGCCGGGCGCGAGGGGTTCGAGCGGCGGCGCGCTCTCGGCGCAGTCGGCCCGGGCGCGGGCGCAGCGCGCGCGGAAGGCGCAGCCCCGGATCAAGACGCCGGGCGGCGGCACGCTTCCCGGAATCGCGGGCAGGCGGCGCGAGCCGCGATCGCGACGGGCGCCCAGGCGGGGCACGGTTTCGAGCAGACCCAGGGTGTAGGGATGCGCGGGCGCGGCGAGCAGCTCGGCGATTGGCGCGCGCTCGACGATGCGGCCCGCGTACATCACCGCGACCTCGTCGGCGATCTCCGAGATCACGCCGAGATTGTGGCTGATGAACTGGATCGCCATCCCGGTCTCGTCCTGAAGACGCAGGAGAAGCGCCACGATCTGCGCCTGGACCGTGACGTCGAGCGCGGTGGTCGGCTCGTCGGCGACCAGCAGCGCGGGCCCGCAGGCGAGCGCCATGGCGATCATCACCCGCTGGCGCTGGCCGCCCGAAAGCCGGTGCGGGTACTCGTCGGCGCGGCGCGGCGCATCGGCGATGCCGACCGCGTCGAGAAGCGCGATCGCCGCCTCCCGGGCCTCGCGCGGGCTTGCGTCGCGGTGCGCGACCAGCACCTCGGCGATCTGCTCGCCGACCGGCAGGACCGGGTTGAGCGCGGTCATCGGCTCCTGAAAGATCATGGCGATGCGATCGCCGCGCAGCGCCTCCATCTCGCGGGGCGAAAGCGCCAGCAGGTCACGCCCGTCGAAGACGATCTCGCCCCCCGTGATCCGCCCCGGCGCGGGCACGAGGCGCAGAAGCGCGAGCGCGGCGACGGTCTTGCCGCAGCCCGATTCGCCCACCACTCCCAGCGTGCGCCCCGGGCGGATGGCGTAGGAGATGCCGTCGACCGCGCGGTCCTCGGCGCGGTCGCGGGGAAAGGCGACGGCGAGATCGCGAACCTCGACGAGCGGCTCTCGCGGGGTCTCGCCGGGGGGCGGGGGATGGGTCTCGGGGATGGCGGCGTTCACGGGCGCTTCGGGTCAGGGGCGCTTTCGAGCCGGCGATGGGCCTAAGTCTATGCGCCCGCCCGCGCGCCGACAATCCTTTAAGGAAAGCCTTGGAGCCCGCTCTTTTCGGAATGGATCGGCGCCGGCCGCCCGAGCCTAGTGCAGGACGTCGTGCTCCCCGGGCTGCTCGTCGAGCAGCTCGTTCACCGCCTTGACGACGCGCAGCCAGGCGGCCCGACCCTCGAGATCGCCTTTGAACAGCATCGCATCGGCCCGCATGATCGCGTGAAACACCGCCTCGTCCCCATGCTCCTCGATCAGGATGTAGGCGGCGCGATAGGTGTCGGGATTGCTTTCCATGGCCACGCCCTGTGTCCTCCACTGTACGAACCGGTTCTTTGTTGCCCATCGCGACGCAAGTTTCATGCCACGGCGAGCAACCGGCAGAATGCAAAAAGATTTAATGATTAACGGGACTTGCAGCGAATTCCACGGATCGCGGAGCTGTAAAGAATCCCGACGCCGGCCCAACGGATCGGAGAGGGGCTCGCGGAAGACGGCGTTAACGGAAAGTTAGTAATTACAATGGCCTAGGCGGGATTCTTCGACCCAGGGCGCGGCGCGGGCATTGTAAAGTTTTCCGACAGGTCCCCGGAGCGCATGGGGGTCGCGTCAATCGCCGAAGGCGTGAACCCGGAGGCGCAGGGTCTTTCGCTTGCGGTGCCGGCGCGCGGTCTGCGGGTCGCCGAAACGGTGGACCTTGATCCGTTTCGCCGTCTCGCCCATGCGGTGGACCTTGATTCGCGACGCCGCCCGGTTCATGCCGTGGACCCGGATGCGCGAGGAGGTGGCGTTCATGCCATGGACCCGGATCGTCGGATTATTGATGCGGACCACATGCGCCGCTCGCGCCGGTCCGATGGCCGCCGCGCCAAGCGCGGCGAGCGTCGCGCCGGCCAGAAATGTCGCGAGAATCTCGCGGCGCGCCAGGGTCGGGCGCATGGTCATCCTCCCGTCGTCCGCCTTGTCGTCGCGGATCACGCGGCCCCCGGTCCCACCCGGGGCTTCCCTCATTCAAGCTAGCTCGGATCGCGCGCGCGGCGAATCGCCCGGCGGCGGGGTTACTCCTTCACGCCCCAGTTCTCGATCCAGAGCGTGGTGGTGCCGAGATGGCCGGTCGGCGTGATGCCCGTGAGCCACTTCGGCAGCACGAAGGGCGTCGCCCGGAAGTAGAGCGGCAGCACCGGGAGCTCCTCGGCGTAGATGCGCTGCATCCCGCGCCAGTAGACGAGGCGCTTCTCGGGGTCGAGCTCGACCTCGGCCTTGTCGATCAGCGCGTCCATCTCGGGGTCGGCGAACCCCGGCGTGTTCTGCCCCGACCAGTTGTTGGCCTCGCTCGGGATCGCCTTGGAATGGAGCGTCGAGCGCGGCACTCCCTCGGGCGCCGACAGCCAGGCGTACATGGCGAGCGCCGGGAACTCGCGGCGCGGCAGGGTCTGGCCGAAGAAGACGCGCGCGGGCTCGTTCTTGATCGTGACCTCGATGCCGACGCGCCGCCACTGGCTTTGCAGCACCTGCTCGACCAGCTCGCGGGTCTTGTTGCCCGCCGTCGTCATGATCCGGAGCGAGAGGGGCTCGCCCTTCGCATTGGTCCGGACCGCCTTGCCGGTCCGCCGCCAGCCCGCCGCGTCGAGCAGGGCCCGGGCGCGGTCGGGATCGAAGGGGTAGCGCGGGACGCCGTCCCAGTAGACTCGGTCGAGCGGATTGACGTTCGAATTCGCGACCGGCTGCTTGCCGCCGAACAGCTTGGCGACCAGTTTCTCGCGGTCGATGGCGTAAAGCAGCGCCCGGCGCACTCGGCGGTCGGCGAGGATCGGGTTGTCGAGGTTGAGGTCGATATGCTCGTAGATCAGCCCCGGCTTGTAGATCACCTTGAAGCGGTCGCGGTGGCGGCGCTCGAACGACAACGCCTGATCGATCGAGAAGCCGAGCTCGCCCGCCACGTAGTCGATGGCGCCCGAGAGCAGATTGGCCTCGAGCGCGGCGGTGTTCTCGATCACGCGCAGCACGATGCGCTTGAAGTGCGGTGGCTGTCCCCACCAAGTCGGGTTGGGCTCGAGCACCACATGAGCGCCCGGCACGACCTTGGTGATGCGGTAGGGGCCGAAATAGAGCCCCGGGTTGGTAGGGTCGGTGTCGTAGAGCGTGCGCCGACGGTATTCGCGCGGGTCCTCGAAGGCCGCGCGTTCGAGATGCGCGGGCAGCACCGGGATCGAGGCGCGCAGCGCGTAGTCGTAGAACAGGCCGTCGAGGTGAACGACGAAGCGCTTGTCGTCGAGCGCCTCGATCGCGCGGATGCGGGTATAGGCGTCGCGGTCGGCGACCCCGGTTAGCGGGTGACGGCCGACCTCCCAGCCGAAGATCACGTCGCGCGTGGTGACCGGCGTTCCGTCGCCCCAAGTCGCGCCGGGCCGGATGGCGAGCGTGACCGCAAGCCCCTCGCGCCCGTCGGCCAGTTTCTCGCGCCGGACGAGGCCGTTCTCCAGCGTCGGCAGCTCGACGCAGAGCATGCAGCCGAGCCGCCAGTCGGGCCCGTAGGCGACGAAGGGTCGGCGCGTCATGGCGAGCAGGTAGGACTTGGCCAGCATCGCGCCGATAACCGGGCTGAAGGTATCGGGGAACTGGGTCATCCCGATCACCAGGGACTCGCGCGCGGCCTGGACATTGGGCGCGCCGACGACGAGGCCGAGGACCACCGACAGGGCGGTGATCGCGCGGCGCAAGAGGCTGCGGCGTCCGGTCATGCGCGAATAATGTTGTGCTCGGGGCCGAAGGGGAAGCCGGTGATGTTCTCGGCCCCGTCCTCGGTCACCACCAGGATATCGTGCTCGCGGTAGCCGCCCGCGCCGGGCTCGCCCTCGGGGATCATGATCATCGGCTCCATCGAGACGACCATGCCGGGCTCGATCACGGTCTTGATGTCCTCGCGCAGCTCCAACCCCGCCTCGCGGCCGTAGTAATGGCAGAGAACGCCGAAGGAATGACCGTAGCCGAAGGTGCGGTAGCGAAGCAGGTCGTGGGCGCGGAAGATCTCGTTGAGCTCGGCGGCGATGTCGCGACAGCGCGCGCCGGGGCGGATCAGCTCGAGCCCCCGGCGATGGACCCGGCAGTTGATCTCCCAGAGTTCGAGATGGCGCTCGGACGCCTCCTCGCAGAACAGGGTGCGTTCGAGCGCGGTGTAATAGCCCGCGATCATGGGAAAGCAGTTGAGGCTCAGGATGTCGCCGCGCTCGAGCCTGCGGGTCGTCACCGGGTTGTGCGCGCCGTCGGTGTTGATGCCCGACTGGAACCAGGTCCAGGTGTCGCGCAGTTCGGCGCCGGGGAAGCGGCGCGCGATCTCGCGCACCATCGCGCCCGTGGCGGCGAGCGCGACCTCGTGCTCGGGCACGCCCGGCGCGATCGCTTTGATGCAGGCCGCGCCGCCGATATCGGCGATCGCCGCGCCTTGGCGGATCAGCGCGATCTCCTCGTCCGACTTGATCATCCGCTGGCGCATGACCGCGGGCGCGATATCGACGAACGCGACGTCGTCGAGGGCGTCGCGCAGCTTGGCCATGGAATCCAGCGTGAGGTGGTCGTGCTCGACCCCGACGCGGCGCGCGCCCGCCGTCAGCCTGGCGACCGCGCGGTAGAAGTTGTCGCGCCGCCAGTCGGTGTAGACCAGGTTGTCGCCGAAGCTCCGCCGCCAGGGCTGGCCGCCGTCGATATTGGCGCTGATGGTCGTGGACTCTTCCGCCGTCACCACCAGGCCGTAGGGCCGGCCGAAGGCGCAGTAGAGAAAGTCGCTGAAGTAGTCGATATTGTGGATCGAGGTGAACAGCACCGCGTCGAGCCCCGCCGCCTCCATATGGGCGCGGAGCGCGTCGTTGCGCCGCGTCATCTCTTCGCGGGAGAAGCTGGAGGTCGCCGCCTCGCCGTTGCGGATCGTGATGATCTGTTCCATGCCGCGCTCTCTTGCCGGACCGCCGCCTTCTCTCCGGCGGCGGGCAAACGCTAGCACGGCGAGGGAACGCGCGGCAGGGGAGAATCGGGCTTATCCCAACGAGCCCGCGTGGTGTCCGAACGCCCGTGGCCCGATTTACCGACTTGCCCGGCTCACTCCTCGAGCACGTAGTGGCCCGGCGCGTCGGCGATCGGCGGGTAGCCCGCCTCGGGCCGGCCGAGCGGCGGCGGCTTTCCCCGGCCCCCCGAACGCTCGGCGAGCCAAGCCTGCCAGGCCGGCCACCACGAGCCCTCCCAGCTCGGCGTGGTCGCGTACCAGGTCTCGGGCGCGACATAGGGATCGCGATGCGCGTGGGTCGCGATCCGGTAATGGCGGCGGGGGTGCCCGGGTTCGCTGACGATGCCCGCGTTGTGGCCGCCGCTGGTCAACAGGAAGGTGACGTCGGTATCGGTAAGCAGATTGATCTTGTAGACCGATTTCCAAGGCGCGACGTGATCGCGTTCGGCCCCGACGACGAAGATCGGCGCGCGGATGTCGGTCAGCGCAATATGCCGATCGCCGACCGTGTAGCGCCCCTCGGCGAGGTCGTTGTCGAGAAACAGGCGACGCAGGTACTCCGAATGCATGCGATAGGGCATGCGCGTCGCGTCCGCGTTCCAGGCCATCAGGTCGATCATCGGTCGGCGCTCGCCCATCAGATAGTCGTGGACGATCCGCGACCAGATCAGGTCGTTCGAGCGCAGAAGCTGGAAGGCGCCCGCCATCTGCTTGGTGTCGAGATAGCCCTGATCCCACATCAGGTCCTCGAGATAGGCGATCTGGCTCTGGTCGATGAACAGCATCAGCTCGCCCGCCTCGGTGAAGTCGATCTGGGCGGCGAGCAGCGTGACCGAGGCGAGCCAGTCCTTTTCGTCGCGCCCCAGCGCCGCGGCGGCGATCGCGAGCAGCGTGCCGCCCAGGCAGTAGCCGACCGCGTGCACGGGGCGCCCGGGGACGATCGCGCGCACCGCGTCGAGCGCCCGCATCACGCCGAGATCGAGATAGTCGTTCATGCCGAGGTCGCGGTCCTCGGCGCCGGGGTTGCGCCACGAGATCATGAATACCGTATGGCCCTTGCCGACCAGGTAGCGAACCAGCGAGTTCTCGGGCGAGAGGTCGAGGATGTAGTACTTCATGATCCAGGCCGGGACGATCAGCACCGGCTCGGCATGCACGGTCTTGGTCGCGGGCGCGTATTGGATCAGCTCGATCAGCCGGTTGCGGTAGACCACCTTGCCGGGCGTGACCGCGACCTCCTTGCCGACGCGGAACTTCTCGGCCCCGATCGGCTTCTTCTGAAGCACCGCGCGCTCCCAGTCCTCGAGGAAGTTCTGCGCTCCGCGCACCAGGTTCGCGCCGCCCTCGGCGATCGTCTTCGAGAGCACCAGGGGATTGGTGAGAACGAAGTTCGACGGCGAGAAGACGTCGAGAAGCTGGCGCGCGGCGAAGGAGACCACGTCCTCGTGATGGCGCGAGACGCCGTGCACGCCGTGGGTCGCGACGTGCCACCACTGCTGGAGAAGCAGGAAGGACTGGTAATAGAGCGCGAAGGGAAACGCCTGCCACTCGGGCGCGCGAAAGCGGCGATCCTGGGGCAGGGGCTCGATGCAGGGACCCTCGGCGCGCCCCGCCAGCATGCGCCAGGCATGGACGTTGAGGCGGATCGACTTGCGCAGCGCCTTGGTCGCCAGCTCGCCCTGCTTGCCGGGCGAGTTGGCGAGATGCACCGCCCAGTCGAGATAGGCGAGCAACGCCGAGGAAGGCGATATTCCGCCGGTTGTCCGCGCCTCGAGCGCGTGCAGGAATCGATCGACGGGATAGACTCGCGCCGTCTCCGGCGCGCTCGGCAAGACGTTCGTCTCGGTCATTCTTTCCTCCCTCTCGATCGCCCGTCCGGCGAACGGGCGAGGGGATCTGGCGTTGCGGCGAAGGGCGCCACGGGCCGCGGCGCGCGCGGGCTCATAATCGGCCTCCCATGGCCCGGACCACGGCGATTTTCACGGCGCTATTGATCAGGAACCAAGCTAGCGCATAGCCCCAGACCACGAGCGCGTAGTCCCAGCCGATCGGCGCGACGAACCAGCCGTAGACGGCAGCGAGCGTGCCGACCACCTGGGTGGTTTCGGTCGTGACCACCAGCAACCAGCTCGGCCAGGGGCGGTCCCAGACCGCGCCCTTGTTGCGAGTGAGGTAGATCGTCAGATGCCCGGCCACTAGGAGCTTGAGGAAGATCAGCGTCTGGATGGTGTCGCGCGGGATCGCGAACTGGGTCTCGGCGATCCAGAACAGCCCGAAGGACGAGATCACGCCCATGAGCCCGAGGACCGCGCTCAGTGTCAGCACATGGCGCATGTCCCAGCGCACCGGGCGTTCGGCGACCGGCGCGTTGTCGTAGGCGATCATCATGATCGGGAAGTCGTTCAGGATCGCGAGCAGCACGATCATGACCGGCGTCACGGGGTAGAAGTTGAAGACCAGGATCGACAAGGTCATGAACAGAAGCACGCGGATCGTCTCGGCGATGCGGAAGACGGCGTAGCTCGTCATCCGCTCGAAGATCTTGCGCGCCTCCTCGATCGCGCCGGTGATCACCGAAAGCCCCGCTTCGGTCAGCACCAACGCGGCGGCCGAGCGCGCGGCGTCGGTCGCGCCGCTGACCGCGATGCCGACGTCGGCCTGCTTGAGCGCGGGCGCATCGTTCACGCCGTCGCCGGTCATGCCGACGATGTGGCCGCGGCCTTGCAGGGCCTTGACGATGATGAACTTGTGCTCGGGGAACACCTCGGCGAAGCCGTCGGCGCGCTCGACGATCTCGCCGGCGAGCCCGCCGCCGTCGGCGGTCGCGGCCTTGGCGGCGGGCACGATGTTGGTCCCGAGATTGAGCGCGCGCGCGGTTTCGCGAGCGATGGCGACGTGATCGCCGGTGACCATCTTGATGTCGATCCCGAGGCCGGCGGCGCGGGCGATGGTCGCGGCCGAGTCCTCGCGCGGCGGATCGAACAGCGGCACGAGCCCGAGAAAGCGCCACCCGCCCCGGTCGTCGCGACGCGCGACGCCGAGCGTGCGGAACCCCCGGCCGGCGAGGGCGTCGACCCGAGCCTCGATCTTGCGGCGCGTTTCCGGATCAGGATCGCTGAGGTCGAGGATCACCTGGGGCGCGCCCTTGGCGACCCGGAAGCGGCCTTTCTTCGCTTCGATCTCGGCCTCGGCGCGCTTGCGCACTGGATCGAACGGCGTAAAGGCGACCACCCGGTAGGGCCGGAGCCGGTCCGCGTCGCCAAGCGCGGCGATCACGGCCGAATCGATCGGGTCGTCGGCGTGATCGACCCGCGAGGCGAGGGCGGCGCAGAGGATGAGCTCGTCCGGATCGGCGGCCTCGACCGGTTCGAGCTCGCCCACCGCGAGCGCGTTCTTGGTCAGGGTTCCGGTCTTGTCCGAGCACAAGACATCGAGGCCGGCCATCTCCTCGATCGCGGTGAGCCGCGCGACGATCGCCTTCATATGGGCGAGTCGGACCGCGCCCACCGCCATGGTGACCGAAAGCACCGCCGGCAGCGCCACCGGAATCGCCGCGACCGTGAGAACCAGCGCGAACAGAATGGTGTCGACCAACGGGTCGTGGCGCAAGAGCGCGACCGCAACGATCACCGCGACCAGCGCGAGCGTCGTCAGGATCAGGAAGTTGCCGATCTTGAGGACGGCCTTCTGGAAGTGCGAGGTCGTTCCTGCGCTTTCGACCAGCTTGGCGGTGCGGCCGAAGTACGTATCCATTCCGGTCGCCGTAACCACCGCCGTCATCTCGCCCATCTTGACGGTCGAACTCGCGAAGGCGACATCGCCGGGCTTCTTGTCGACGGGAAGCGATTCGCCGGTCAGCGCCGACTGATCGACGCTGAGATATTCTCCGTCCACGAGCTTGACGTCGGCCGGCACGATGTTGCCGAGCCGCAGCCGCACGACGTCGCCGGGCACCAGCGCGTCGGCCGGCGCGGTCCGCCAACGCCCGTCGCGCAGCACGCGCGCGGTGAGCGCGAGCGTCTTCTTGAGCGCCGCGATCGCGTTGTCGGCCTTGTGCTCTTCCCAGAAGCCGACGCCGGCGTTGATCAGCAGCATCGCGAGAATGATCGCGAAGTCTTCCCAGTGCCGGGCGATGGCCGACAACAGGGCGGCGATCTCGATCATCGCCGGGATCGGCCCCCAGAAATACGAAAGAAGGCGGATCCAGGGGCTGATCCGCTTTTCGACGATGGCGTTGGGACCGTATCGGGCGAGGCGTTGTTGCGCCGCAGTATCCGAAAGCCCGGTCTCGAGGTCGGTTTCGAGATGCGATACCGCTTCCTCGATCGACAGGGGTTCGAATGCAGTCCGATCCATGTCCAGCACGTCCCGGCTTGAGTAGGGCCGGCCGAAGGGCGACGCGAGCGCGCACCCACGGGACCGCCTCCCATGTTCTATATCGGGATCGGAATGC
The DNA here is from genome assembly GCA_964531525.1 of uncultured Alphaproteobacteria bacterium. Classification (GTDB taxonomy): domain Bacteria; phylum Pseudomonadota; class Alphaproteobacteria; order JAAXGF01; family JAAXGF01; genus CAYYWV01. The sequence continues at coordinate 15,370 of CAZHDF010000061.1, forward strand.
TGCGGTGCAATAGAAGCCGGCGGCGGCGTATCGTCGCGTCGAATGTTCGTGCTTGGCGGGGTGGACAGGGTAGCGCGATTGGCCGACCATGTGGGGGATGTCCGGAGAGGACTTGCCGCCGCGCCGTTCTCGGATTCGGATGGGGGCTTACCATGGTTTTGCGTCTCGCCATGCTCGTCGTTTCGTTCTGGCTTTTTTCGCCGTTCGCCGGGGCGCCGGCCCGGGCCGACACGGCGACCGCGCCGGCCGCGTCTCCCGCGTCCTCGCCGTCCCCGGTCGACGATGCGGCGCTCGACCTTCTACGCAAGGAGATCGCCGCTCCGTCCGACGAATGCCGCTGCGCCGCGCGCAAGGCGGGTCTGCGCGAGCGAGTGAAGGAACACAAGCTGGAGCGGGAGCGGCGGGAGCAACAATCCGCCGACTAGAACATGATGTGTTTAAGTCGGCGCCGGCCCACTCCCCCGCCCGGCGCCGATTCGATGCAAAAACATCATGATCTAGGCGATCGCCTTATCTCTCAGGCCCGCGCGAGCGCGGCGTCGAGGTCGGCGATCAGGTCGTCGACGGTTTCCAGTCCCACCGAAAGCCGGATCACGTCATCGCCCGCGCCGGCGGCCACGCGCTGCTCGTCGGTGAGTTGTCGGTGGGTGGTCGATGCCGGGTGCAGGATCAGGCTGCGGGTGTCGCCGATGTTGGCGAGATGCGAGAACAGCTCGCAAGCCTCGACCAGGCGGACGCCCGCCTCGAACCCGCCCTCGACCCCGAAGGTGAAGACCGAGCCCGCGCCGCGCGGCAGGTATTTTTGCGCGAGCGCCCGGTAGGGGCTCGATTCGAGCCCGGCGTAGGACACCCAGGCGACCTTGGGATGGGCCTCGAGCCAGCGCGCGACCGCGAGCGCGTTGGCCGCGTGGCGCTCCATGCGCAAGGGCAGGGTCTCGACCCCTTGCAGGATCAGGAAGGCGTTCATCGGCGAGAGCGTCGGGCCGAAGTCGCGCAAGGCCACCGCGCGCGCCTTCATGGTGAAGCCGAAGTCGCCGAAGGTCTCGGCGAAGGTCAGGCCGTGATAGGCCGGATCGGGCGCGGTGAGCGACGGAAACTTGCCCGCGCGAGCCCAGTCGAAGCGGCCCGATTCGACCACCGCGCCGCCCATCGAGTTGCCGTGCCCGCCGATGAACTTGGTCATCGAGTGGATCACGATATCGGCGCCCCAGTCGAAGGGCCGGCAGAGATACGGCGTCGCCAGCGTGTTGTCGACGATCAGCGGAATGTCGTTCGCCCGGGCGATCTCGGCGACCGCTTCGAGATCGACCACGACGCCGCCCGGGTTGGCCAGCGCCTCGACGAAGATCGCCTTGCAGTCGGGCGTCATCGCGCGGGCGAAGTTCTCGGGGTCCGTGGGGTCGACGAAATGGCAGGTCCAGCCGAGCCGCTTGAAGCTGATGCCGAACTGGGTCAGCGAACCGCCGTAGAGATTGCGCGAGGCGATGAACGAATCGCCCGGCTCGAGCAGCGTGTAGAAGGCGATGAACTGCGCCGCGTGCCCCGAGGCGACCGCGACCGCGCCGCGCCCGTCCTCGAGGTTGGCGATCCGCTCCTCGAGCACCGAGACCGTCGGGTTGGTCAGCCGCGAGTAGATGTAGCCGAAGGTCTGGAGGTTGAACAGCGAGGCCGCGTGGTCGACGTCGTCGAACACGAAGGAGGTGGTCTGGTAGATCGGCGTCGAGCGCGCGCCGGTCGTGGCGTCGGGGCGGGCGCCGGCGTGGATCGCCCGGGTCTCGAAGCCGAACGCGCGGGGCGCGTCCGCGTCATCGGTCTCGGGCGGCGAGGGTTTGCTCTTGTGATCGGTCATACGCGGATCGGGCGGGGGCGCTTGGCGGAGATGATACCGGTGTTGATGCCGCCCCAGCTCAACTCGCCCGAAAGGCGGCCGTACTCGATCTTGGGGCAGCGGTTCATGACGACCGTGAGCCCGGCGGCCTCGGCGCGGGCGGCGGCGGCGTCGTTGCGCACGCCGAGCTGCATCCAGACGACCTTGATGCCCTTCTCGGCGGCGAGCGCGATGGCCTCGTCGACGATGGGGCCGGCGGCTTCCGAATTGCGAAAGATGTCGACGAGATCGAAGGAATCGGGAATCTCGGAGAGCCGGGCATGAACCCGCTCGCCCAGGATCTCGTCGCCCGCCTTGCCCGGGTTGACCGGAATCACGCGATAGCCCTTGGCCTGAAGATATTTCATGGCGAAATAGCTCGGCCGGTTCCAATTGGCGCTCGCGCCGACCATGGCGATGGTCCGGCAGCGCGACAGGATGCCGTGCAGCAGGGCGTCGGGGTAATGCTCGTGGCTCATGAAGCGTCGCGCCCTTACTCGTCGCGCCATTTCGGCTTGCGCTTGGCGATGAAGGCGTCGATTCCCTCGCCCGCGTCGTGAAACATCATGTTGCAGGCCATCTCCGAGGCCGAATAGGCGTAGGCCTCCTCGACGCTCATTTCGATCTGGCGGTAAAGGACGCGCTTGCCGGCGGCGATCGCGGCGCGCGACATGGCGGAGATCGAGCCGGCGAGCTCGGCGACCGCGTCGTCGAGCGCCTCGGGCGCGACCACGCGGTTGACCAGCCCGAAGCGCGCGGCGGTCTCGGCATCGATGATCTTGCCGGTGAACAGCATCTCGGCGGCATGCTTGCGCGCGATGTTGCGCGCGAGCGCGACCCCCGGCGTCATGCAGAACAGCCCGACGTTGATGCCCGAGGTGCCGA
>CAZHDF010000062.1:0-9849 GCA_964531525.1 uncultured Alphaproteobacteria bacterium
GCCGGCGCGAATGCCCGACCGGCGTCGACATGGCGCGGATGAAGACCGAGTTCCTGTATCACTACAATCGCCGCCACGGCCTCTCCTTGCGCGACCGTCTGATCGCCGGGCTACCGCGCCATGCGCCGTTCGCCGCGAGGCTCGCGCCGGTGCTTTCCTTGCGCGACCGGCTGCCGGGGGCGGCGGCGCTCTCGGAACGCGTCCTCGGCCTCGCCGCCGGGCGCTCGCTGCCACGCTTTCGTCGTCCCTTTCGGGCGCCGGCGGATCCCGTCGGCGAAGGGCGCGAGGTGGTGCTGTTCGTCGACACCTTCACCACTTGGTTCGCGCCCGAGGTCGCCCGGTCCGCGCTCGCGGTTCTCGTCGCGGCGGGGTGCCGGGTCCATGTGGTGGGCGGCGCCGGCGGCCCGAGGCGGTGTTGCGGGCGGACCTTCCTCGCCGCCGGCCTGGTCGACGAGGCCCGGCGCGAGGCGCGTCGTGCGTTGGAGGCGCTCGGCCCCCATGCCGCGCGGGGGGTGCCGGTGATCGGGCTCGAGCCCTCCTGCCTGTTCACCTTCCGCGACGAGTTCGAAGCCCTGCTGCCGGGCGCGGCACGGGATCTTGCCGCCCGGTCGCGAAGTTTCGCGAGCTTCGTCGTCGAGGATCGCATCGCCCGCCGCCTGCGCGAGCGCCTCGGCCCGCTGGACGCGGAGCGTGCCCTCGTTCACGGGCATTGCCACGAAAAGGCCTTCGACGCCTTCGACGCGGTGATCGAGGCCCTCGCCCTCGTGCCCGATCTTGCGGTCGCGCCCATCGAGGCGGGCTGCTGCGGCATGGCGGGCGCCTTCGGCTACGCGGCCGAACATTACGAGATTTCGATGCGCATGGCCGAGGACGGGCTTCTGCCGGCCGTGCGCGATGCGGCGTCCGACACGATTCTGGTCGCCGATGGGGTAAGCTGTCGTCACCAGATCGCGGACGGCGCGGGGCGCGAGGCGCTTCACGTCGCCCGCGTTCTGCACCGCGCACTCGGGGAACGAGGGGATCGATGAGGAGCAGCGAGAAGAAGCGGACGGAACCGGCGACCACCGAGCTTGCGCTGTCCGCCCCGATACCGCGGCGCAGCCTTCACGACGAGGTCGTCGACCGGGTGCGCGAGATGGTTCTCGACGGCCAGATCCCGGCCGGCGAGCGGCTGCACGAGCGCGCGCTGTGCGAGCGGCTCGGCGTCTCGCGCACGCCTCTTCGCGAAGCACTCAAGGTGCTGGCCTCGGAGGGACTTGTCGAGCTGCGCCCCAACCGCGGCGCGACCGTGACCCGGCTGACGATCGCGGATGTCGAGGAGATGTTCGAGGTCATGGGCGCGCTCGAGGCGCTCGCCGGCGAGCTCGCCTGTCGCCGGATCGCCGATATTGAGATCGACGAGATCCGAGCGCTTCATTACAAGATGCGCACCCATCACGCGCGCGGAGAACGGCGCGAGTATTTCGGCCTCAACCAGGAGATTCACCGCCGCATCGCCGCCGCCGCCGGCAACGAGACCCTGGTCGGGATCGTCGATGCGTTGGGGGCGCGCATCCGCCGCGCGCGCTATCAGGCCAATCTCTCGAAACCGCGCTGGGACGCGGCGGTCGCCGAGCACGACGCGATTCTCGAAGCCCTCGAGGCCCGCGACGGGCCGCGCCTCGCGGCGATCCTGCGCCGCCACCTCGCCAACAAATGCGAGGTCGTCAAGGCCGCGATCCGCGCCGAGCGCGCGGCCGAATAACGCGCTCGGTCGCCGCATTCGCTACTTTTTTCGCCGCGCTCGATTTTGCCGATTGGCGCGGCTCCCGGCCGCTGATACAAGCGAAGAAGGCGGGCGCGACAGGGGGCGCCCGGCGGGGCAGGGAGGCGGTCGATGAAGTCCCACGCACGCGTCGTAGTGATCGGCGGCGGCGCCCTTGGCGTCGGCGCGCTCTATCATCTCGTCAAGGAAGGCTGGACCGACGTGGTCCTGGTCGAGAAGGGCGAGCTCACCTCGGGCTCGACCTGGCACGCCGCGGGGCTCATCCCCCATTTCATCGGCAGCCTCAACATGGCCAAGATCCACGCCTATGGCGCGACGCTCTACCAGAACCTCGAGGCCGAGACCGGCCAGGCCACGGGCTGGCACGGCTGCGGCGCGATCCGGCTGGCGACCAACGAGGACGAGGTCGACTGGTTCCGCCACGTCCAGGGGGTGCTGCGGCTCGCCGGGGTCGATTGCCACCTGATCGGCCCGAACGAGATCCGCAAGCTGCATCCGCTGCTCGACACCGAGGGCGTGATTCTCGGCGCCTACACCCCCGGCGACGGCCATACCGACCCGGCGGGCAGCACCAACGCCATGGCGATCGGCGCGCGGGGCGGCGGCGCCGAAATCTATCGCCACAACCGTGTCACCGACGTGAAGCGGCTGGCCAACGGCGAATGGCGGGTGGTGACCGAGAAGGGCGACATCGTCTGCGAGCACGTGGTCAACGCCGCCGGCTCCTTCGCGCCCCAGGTCGGCGCGATGGTCGGGCTCAAGGTGCCGCTCGTCAACATGGTGCACCAGTACCTGGTGACCGAGCCGATCGACGCGGTCGCGGCGCTGGAGACGGAGTTCCCGGTGGTCCGCGACCCGCGCGCGTCGTGTTATTACCGGCGCGAGAAGCAGGGGCTGATCATTGGCCCCTACGAGGCGAAGGGCGCCGAGGCCTGGGGGCTCGACGGCATCGACTGGAGCTTCGACATGGAGCTTCTGCCGCCCGATATCGACCGTCTCGCGCCGCACCTCGAGCTCGCGATGGCGCGCATTCCGGCGTTCGGCGACGCGGGCATCCGCCAGATCGTCTCGGGGCCGATCACCCATACCCCGGACGGCAATTTCTTCCTCGGCCCGGCGGCGGGGATTCCCAACTACTGGATGTGCTGCGGGGCGGCGATCGGCGTCACCCAGGGGCCGGGCGCGGGGCGGACGCTCGCCCAGTGGATGGTCCACGGCCAGGCCGAGATCAACGTGCGCGAGATCGACCCGCGGCGCTACGGCGACTGGGCGGTGGGCGATTACTGCCTCGAAAAGTCGATCGACGACTACCAGCACATGTACGCGGTCCATCTGCCGGGCGAGGCGCGCGAGGCGGGCCGCCCGGTCAAGACGAGCCCGCTCTACGAGACCCTCGAGGCGCGCGGCGCGGTCTATGCCGAGGCCTTCGGCTGGGAGCGGCCGAAATGGTTCGACCCGACCGGCGAGGGCGAGCGCTACGGGTACAGGCGCGCGAACTGGTTCGACGCGGTGGCCGGGGAATGCCGCGCGGTGCGCGAGCGGGTCGGCGTGCTCGATCTCACGAGCTTCGCCAAATACGACGTGACGGGAAGGGACGCGCGCGCCTTCCTCGACCGGATCACGGCCAACCGGGTGCCGGGCCGCGACGGGCGGATCACGCTCACCCACATGCTGACCGAGGCCGGGCGGATCGCGAGCGAGGCGACGATGACGCGCCTTGCCGCCGATCGCTTCTATCTGCTCTCGGGCGCGACCGCCGAGCTTCACGATCTCGACATGCTCGTCAACGCCTTGCGCCCCGGCGAGGCGGTCGAGATCGCCGACGTCACCGAGGATTACGGCGTCCTGGTCGTGAGCGGGCCGCGTTCGCGCGATTTGCTCGCCACGCTCACCGACGCCGATCTCGGCACCGCGGCCTTTCCCTGGCTTTCGGGGCGCGAGATCGAGGTCGCGGGCGTGGCGCTTAGGGCGCTGCGCATTTCCTACGTCGGCGAACTCGGCTGGGAGCTGCACATGCCGATCGGCGAGATGAAGCGGGTCTACGACGCGGTCATGGCGGCGGGCGAACCTTTCGGGGTCGCCGATTTCGGGCTCTACGCCATGAACAGCCTGCGCATGGAAAAGGCCTATCGCGGCTGGGGCGCCGAGCTCACCAACGAGATCACCATGATCGAGGCCGACATGGAGCGCTTCGTCGCCTACGACAAGGGCGACTTCACGGGCCGCGCGGCGCTGCTCAAGCAAAAGCAGGAAGGGATTTCGACCCGGCTGGCCTACCTCGCGGTCGAGGCCGGCGACGCCGACGCCATGGGCAACGAGCCGGTGCTCGCCGAGGGGCGCGTGGTCGGCGTCACCACCTCGGGCGGCTACGGCCACGCCGTCGGCCAGAGCCTCGCCTTCGCCTATGTCGAGCCGGCGCTCGCCGAGCCCGGCACCGCGCTGTCGGTCTTGATCCTGGGCGAAGAGCGACCCGCCCGCGTGCTCGCCGGCCCGGCCTACGATCCGGAAAACGCGCGCCTTCGCGCGTGAGAGGAGCGGCCCCGATTAGAGCATGTTTTCCTTGAACCGGATCGGCGCGTCCCGGGGATACGAGAGGCGCCGTTTCAATGCAAATGCATCATGCCGGCGGGCCAAGCCAAGCGTCGATGAAGCGGTCGAGCCAGGCGTGCATCGCCGGGCCGTGGCGCTCGTGGGCGGGAAGCTGCTCGTCCTTCGGCCGGGCGCCGGGCGCGCCCATCTTGTGGCCGGCCTCGCGCATCCAGTGGGCCAGGATCTCGGCCTGCATCTCGGGGTGGAACTGGAGGCCGTAGACCCGCCCGTCGAGGCGGAAGGCCTGGTTGGAGAAGATCTCGCCGGTGGCGAGCAGCTCGCCCCCGGGCGGAATGTCGAAGCCTTCCTTGTGCCAGTGGAAGACGTCGAGCGGGGTGGGGAACAGATCGCGCCCGGTGGGTGTCGGAGCGATCCGGTAATAGCCGATCTCGACCTTGCCCTCGGGATGCAGGCTCACCTCGGCTCCGGCGACGCGGGCGAGCATCTGCGCGCCGAGACAGATGCCGAGAAACGGCGTGCCGGCGTCGAGCACCCCGGGAATCCAGGCGAGCTCGTCGCGGATGAAGGGCAGCGTGTCGTCGTCGTTGGCGCTCATCGGTCCGCCGTAGACGACGACGCCGGCGAGGCTTCGGGGATCGGGCAGGGGATCGCCCTCGCGCGGGCAGCAGCGCCGGGTTTCCCAGCCCTTGGCGCGAATCGCCTCGGCCACCTGGCCCGGCCGCGAGTGCCGGTTGTGGACGACGAGCAGAACCGGGCCGCGCGCCTTGTCGCTCATGCCGCGGGAACGCCCGCGCCCGAGGTCAGAATGCTGACCCGATAGCCCGCCGCCGTCAGTCGCGCCATCACGTCGCGCACATGGTCGGGATCGCGGGTCTCCAGCACGATGTCGAGGTCGGCCTGCTTGGCGGGCAGCACCGAGAACGCGCGCTGGTGGTAGACTTCGATGATGTTCGCCTCGGTCTCGCCGATGATCCCGGCAACCCGCGAGAGCGTGCCCGGCGCGTCGGGGATCTCGATCCGGAGGCAGACGATCCGCCCGTCGCGCACCAGTCCGCGCATGATGACCGACGACAAAAGGCGCAGATCGATGTTGCCGCCCGAAATGACCACGCCCACGCGATGGCCCGCGAAGCGGTCGCGATGGGCGAGCAGCGCCGCGAGCGCCGCCGCGCCCGCGCCCTCGGCCATGGTCTTCTCGATTTCGAGGAGCAGCAGCACGCCGCGTTCGAGGTCGTCCTCGCCGACCAGCATGGTCTCGTCGACCAGGCGCTCGACGATCCCGCGGGTGATCTCGCCCACGGTCTTGACGGCGATGCCCTCGGCGATCGTGCGTCCGCCCGACTGGGGGGCGAGCTGGCGCATCGCCTGGTACATGGAGGGGTAGAGCGCCGCCTCGACCCCGATCACCTGGATTTCGGGCTTGATCGCCTTGGCGGCTGTCGCGATGCCCGAGATCAGCCCGCCGCCGCCGATCGGCACCACGAGGATTTCGAGGTCGGGGTCGTCGGCGAGCATTTCGAGCGCGATCGTGCCCTGGCCGGCGATGATGTGCTCGTCGTCGTAGGGATGAACGAAGGTCAGCTTCTCCTCGGCGGCGATCTTGCGGGCGCGCACCGCGGCCTCGTCGATGGTCTCGCCCTCGAACACCACCCGGGCGCCGAAGCGACGCGTGTTCACCGCCTTGACCTGGGGCGTGCCCTTGGGCATGACGATGGTCGCGGCGATTCCCTCTCGCTGGGCGTGGTAGGCGACCGCCTGGGCGTGGTTGCCGGCCGACATGGCGATCACCCCGGCGGCGCGCTCGGCCTCGCTCAGGGCGCGCAGCTTGACCAGAGAGCCCCGGTCCTTGAACGAGCCCGTGTATTGCAGGTTCTCGAACTTGAGAACCACGTCGCAGCCGGTGATCTGCGAAAGCGTGCGCGAATGCGTCGACGGCGTGCGCACCACCTCGCCCTCGATGACCGCCGCCGCGGTCTCGATGTCCTTGAGCGTGACCGCCATGTCAATCCCTTGCCTCGCTACCCTTGGGCGGCACCGCCGCCCGGCGCATCATGGCCGGAGCGACGGCGCCCGCGCAAGCGTCGAAACGCGGGATTTTCTTCAAATTGGTCGGCGCCGATTTAACGCATCATGCTCAGGGGTGCTCGCCTTGGGCGATGCGCTTCTCGATATCGTCGATGCAGGGAAGAACCTGCGAGATATCGTCGACCACGTAATGGGCGCCGGCCTGCCACATGCGGCGGTAGGCGCGGGCGCGCTTGGCGGCGCGGATCTCGGGGTCCATGGCCTCGACCTCGGCGAGCGGCAGGCCGATCTCGTTGCCGCTCATGGCGAGCCCGATGGTCCACATGCCGGCGTTCAGCCCCTCCTCGATGCCGGGGATCGTGTCGTCGACCTTGACGCAGGCGTCGACCGGCGAGACCTGAAGGTCGATCACGTTCTTGAGGCACATGAAGGGGTAGGGGCGGCCCGCCGGGACGTCGCCCGCGCAGACCGTGGCGTCGGGGTCGTAGCCCTGCTTCTTGGCGTCGGCGAGGTTGATCTCCATCATCTCGGGGAGATAGCCGCTGGTCGAGCCGATCTTGATGTCGCGCGCGCGCAGCGCCTTGACCGCTTCGAGCGTTCCGGGGATCAGGGTCGAGTACTCCGACAGGCAATCGAGTTGAAGGGGCACGAAGTCGGCGAACATGCGCTCGACGTCGTCCTCGGTCGGCGGCTTGCCGTTGGCTTCCTCCCAGCGCTTGCGCACGCTGTCCATCTGGCTGATCTGGCGGATGTGCACCTTCTTATGGGCGCCCATGGGGCCGCGGGCCTCCTCCATGGTGATCGGCACGCCCTGGCGCTTGAACACCTCGACGAAGACCACGGCGGGGGCCATGCAGCCGTAATCCATGGTCGTGCCGGCCCAGTCGAACAGGACGGCGCGGACGGGGCCCGTGTAGCGGCGGCGATAGACGAAGGTCATGGGGTTCGTTCCTCTCGGTAAATGGCTGGAAGCGGTGTCCGTGTTCAATGACGGCTGGTCAGGCGGCAACGCGGGCCGGCGCCCGGTCCTTGACGCCCATTTCGTCGAGCGTCTCGGCGATCGCCTTGAGCGCGCCCCGCATGTCGGTCTCGTCGAGATGGCCGATGCAGCCGATGCGGAAGCTGTCGGCGACCGTCAGCTTGCCCGGGTAGATGACGTAGCCGCGCTCGCGCAGGCTGTCGTAGAAGCGCTGGAAGTCGAAGGCCGGATCGGCGGGCGTGTGGAAGGTGACGATGATCGGCGCCTGAAGCGCGTCGGGCAGCAGGGTCTTGAAGCCGAGCGCGCGCATGCCCTCGACCAGCAGCTTGCAGTTGCGGCGATAGCGCCCGCCGCGCCCCGCGACGCCGCCCTCCGCCGCGTGCTCGTCGAGCGCCCGGCCGAAGGCGGCGAGCACATGGGTGGGCGGGGTGAAGCGCCACTGGCCGTTGCCTTCCATGGCGCGCCACTGATCGTGGAGGTCGAGGCTCAGCGAATGCGCCCGACCGGCGGCGGCCTCGAGCGCCTCGCGGCGGATGATCGCGTAGCCCATGCCGGGCACGCCCTCGAGACATTTGTTGCTTGATGCGACCAGCGCCTCGAACGGCACCTCGCGGGCGTCGAGCGGCAGGGCGCCGAACGCGCTCATGGCGTCGATGATCAGGCGGCGGCCATGGCGGGCGACGATCGCGGCGATCTCCTCGATCGGGTTGAGAAGCCCCGAGGTGGTCTCGCAATGGATCGCCGCGACATGGGTGATCCCAGGATCGGCGCCGAGCGCGGCGTCGAGGGCGTCGAGATCGTTGGGCACGTCCTCGGGCGTCTCGATCGCCTCGGCCGCGCGGCCCATGATCTGGCAGATCTTCATGATCCGGCGGCCGTAGGCGCCGTTGACCAGCACCAGCATCTTGCCGTCGCGCGGCAGCAGCGTGCCCACCGTCGCTTCGACGGCGAAAGTGCCGCTGCCCTGCACCGGCACGCAAACGTGGCTGTCCCGGGCGCCGGCGATTTCGAGCAGGCGGTCGCGAATGCGGGCGTTGAGCGCGATGAAATCGACGTCGCGCGAACCCCAGTCGCGGCCCATCGCGGCCTTGGTTTCGGGCGAGGTGGTGAGGGGGCCGGGGGTGAGAAGAAGCGGTTCTTTCTCGGTCGTCATGGCGGCGGTTCCCTTGCGCGTTGGGGCCGCGAGGACGCGGCGGCCTTGCGTTTATCCGCCAGGTCGCACTATAAATCAAATTACATCGATTTATGATTTCGATATGCTCTGCTTATGAACCACGCGCAGCTCAGGGCGTTTCACGCGGTCGCGACCGAAGGCAGCTTCACCAAGGCGGCCGAGGCGCTGCGCGTCAGCCAGCCGGCGGTGACCATCCAGGTCAAGGCGCTCGAGGAAGCCTACGGCGTGCTTCTCGTTCATCGCCGGGGGCACCGGGTCATGCTGACCGACCTGGGCGCGCGGCTTCTCGACGTCACGCGGCGCATCTTCGGCCTCATGGAGGAGGCGGACGAGCTTCTGTCCGCCGCGCGCGAACTGCGCTCGGGCCATCTCCGGGTCGGCGCCGACGGCCCGTTCTTCGTGATGCCGCTGCTCGCGGCCTTCATCGCGCGCTATCCCGGGGTCCGGGTCACGGTCGCCATGGGGAACTCGCAGTCGGTGCTCGCCGATCTTCTCGAATACCGGTCCGACGTGGCGGTGCTCGCCCGGGTGGGCGGCGACAAGCGCTTTCACGCGGTCCCCTTCAGCCGCCAGCCGGTGGTCCTGTTCGTGCCCCACGACCACGCCTGGGCGGGACGCGACGAGATCCTGCTCGCCGAGCTCGACGGCCAGCCCATGGTGCTGCGCGAGGTCGGCTCGACCACCCGGCGGATCTTCGAGGCGGCGCTCGAGCGCGCCGGCGTGCACCCCCGGGTGGTGCTCGAGATCGGCAGCCGCGAGGCGTTGCGCGAGGCGGTCGCGGCGGGGCTCGGGATCGGCGTCGTCTCGCGCGCCGAGCTCGGCGGCGACGAGCGCTTCGCAACCCTCGCGGTGGCCGATGCGCGGCTCGAATCGGACGAGCTCGTGGTCTGCCTCAAGGAGCGACGCAACCTGCGCACGGTCCAGGCGTTTCTCGACTTGGTTTCGGCCGCCCGCGAGGACGGGCTGCCGTCGCCTTAAACCGACGTTAACCTTGACGTTTTATCTTGCGGGCATCGCGATATCGACGACAGGCGCCCCTCGTTTCGGGCGGCGCAGCGAAGCGAAGCGACGGAGCCGCGTCATGACACGATTTCTGGTAACGCCCGAGAATCCTTCGGGATGGAAGCTCGAGGATATCCTCACCGAGATCCAGAACGACATCATCCGCCGCAGCGCTAAGATCCTCGACGATCCGCGTCCCGAGGCGCGCGCGGTTCTCCACAACAATATCGAGATCATGGGACTGATGACCCAATGCATCGAGCGGGCGAAGGATTCGACCCGGATTCTCGCAAGCCTCGGCCCGAGCCGCGCCGAAAAGGGCGGGCCGCCGCGCATCGGCACCGCCTGAGCGCC
>CAZHDF010000062.1:9949-17955 GCA_964531525.1 uncultured Alphaproteobacteria bacterium
AGCCGCGCGAGCATCTCGGGCGTATCCACGTCGATCAGCACGCCGTCGTCGTCGCAGGCGACCTCGTGGACCGAGGCGTCGTGCGCGACCAGCAGTTGGCGCGCCCCCCTGTCGCCTGAAAGTCGCGCCATTTCGGGGAAAAAACGCGCCGCCCACAGTACCGGGTTGCCGCGTCGGCCACGATGGCAGGGCAGGCAGATGGCGCGCCCCGCGTCGGCGTCGAAGTTTTCGATCAGCCGGTCGATCAATCCCGACGGGACGCGCGGCATATCGCCGAGGCAGATCACCGCGCCGTCGATATCCTCGGGCAGCGCCGCGAGCCCCGCGCGCAGCGACGTGCTCATGCCGGCGGCGTAATCGGGGTTGTCGACGATCCGGACATCGAGCCCCGCGAGCGCCGCGCGCACCGTCGTGCCGTCATGGCCGGTGACGACCACGACCGGGTCGGCGCGCGAACGCAGCGCGGCCTCGACCGCATGGACAAGCATGGGGCGGCCGGCGACCGGGCTCAGAAGCTTGTTGGCATCCCCCATGCGCCGCGAGCGCCCGGCGGCGAGCACGATCGCGGCGATGCGCGGCCGCCGCGCGGCCTCCGGTTTTTCGCCCTCCGGCTTTCTTCCCTCGGGCGGCGACGCCTTCCGCCGGGGGAGCGGCCGGGCGGCGATCTCCTTCAGAAGGCCGCCGACGCCCATGCGCATGAGATCCTCGCCCGCGAGCGGCAGATCGGCGCAGATCCGTTGCAGCACCCAGTCGAGCCCGTGCATTCGGGGCGAGCGCGCCGAGCCCGGAAGACCGAGCACGGGCGTCGTTCCGACGCGCGCCAGCAGCGTGAGGTTGCCGGGATCGACCGGCATGCCGAAGTGCTCGACTTGGCCCCCCATTGCCTTGATCGCGCGCGGCACCACGTCGGCGCGGTCGACGGTCGCCGAGGCGCCGAGCACCAGGATCAATTCGCACCCCCGTTCGCGAAGCGCGGCGATCGCGCGGGCCACGGCCTCGGTCTCGTGGGGACAGCGCCGCTCGGCCTCCAACGTCGCCTCGACCGCCGCGAGGCGCGCGCCCATGACTTCGCGGGTCTTGTCGAGCAGGTCCTCGCGAAGGCCCGGCAGGCGAGTTTGCACCAGCCCCGCCCGGCGCGCGCGATAGGCGGCGACGCGGACCGCGGGCGCGGGCTCGGCGGCGGCCCGCGCGGCGGCCTCGACCGCGCGCGCCGGGGCGGCGAGCGGAATGATCTTGACCGTCGCCACGAGATCGCGCGCCTCGACCGGGGCGAAGGGCGCGAGCGTCGAAAGCGTCACCGCCTCGTCGACGAGATTGACGCGGTCGATCCGCTCGCGGTCGATCACCGCGACGCCGCGCGCCTCGGCATACAGATTGCAGCGCCCCGTGAACGCGGGGCCGAGGGCGAGATTGTCGCCGCGCGCGGCCTCGGCGATCCGGCGCGCGGCCTCGTCCTCGCCCATGTCGCCGCTTTCGAGCCGGGCGACGGTGACGGTCTCGACCCCGGCCTCGGCGAGCGTCGCGATTTCCGCCGCCCCGAGCCGCGTGCCCTTGCGAATCGCCCGCCCCCCGTCCGGGCGAAGGCTGTGAACGAGCAACGCGCCTTCGGCTTCGGCGATGGGACAGCGGAGAATCTTCACCGCCTACGCCTCGGCGCGGCCGCGCCGGACGGCCGTGATCTCGGCCATGATCGAGAGCGCGATCTCGGCCGGCGAACGCGCCCCGATATCGAGGCCGATGGGGCCATGAATGCGCGCGATCGCCGCCGCGTCGTGGCCGAGCTCGGCGAGTCGGGCGCGGCGCTTGCCGTGGGTCCGCCGGCTGCCCAGCGCGCCGATATAGAAGGCGGGCGAGCGCAGCGCGACGTCGAGCGCCGGGTCGTCGAGCTTGGGGTCGTGGGTCAGCGTGACCACCGCCGTGCGGCGGTCGGGCGCGAGGGCGCGCATCGCCTCGTCGGGCCAGTCGCGCGCGAGAACGACGCCCGGAAAGCGCGCGGCCTCGGCGAAGGCCCGGCGCGGATCGATCACCGTGACCGCATAGCCCGCGAGCGTCGCCATGCGCACGAGCGGCTGGGTGATATGCACCGCACCCACCACGATCAGGCGGAGCGGCGGGTTGAAGACCTGGATGAACACCGCGCGGCCGTCGGTCTCGACCGTGACGCTCGCGTCGCGGGCGAGGGCGGCGCGGACCTCGGCGGCGCAGCTCTCGCGCAAGGAATCGTCGCCGAAGCTCTCGTCGTCGACGAACAGGGCCTGCGCCCCGGTCGCGAGGTCGGTCGCCAGCGCCGTCGGCCGCTTGGCCGCGCGCGCCGCGTTCAGCCGCGCGAGGATCGCGTCCTTCACCCGACCCGCTCCACGAACACCTCGACCGTGCCGCCGCAGGCGAGCCCGACCGACCAGGCGGTCTCGTCGGTCACGCCGTAGCTCAGCAGCCGGGGCGCGCCGTCGGCGATCGCCTGGCGCGCCTCGAGGATCACCGCGCCCTCGATGCAGCCGCCCGAGACCGAGCCCCGGAACGCGCCCGTCTCGTCGACCACGAGCTGGCTGCCGACCGGACGCGGGCTCGATCCCCAGGTGCGCACCACGGTGGCGAGCGCGACGCCCTTGCCCTCGGCGCGCCAACGCTCGGCCCAGGCGAGCGGGTCGTCGTCGCCGTCGCCCCGGTCCGGGGGAGTCTGGTTCGGGCTGGTGTCCTGCGTCAACTCACGCTCCGCCATGGGGTGCGCGCGGGGGTTGCCCGCGCATCGAGCGCCGCGAGCGCCGTCGCCAGGTCATCAAGGCTTTCGAGGTTGTGGACCGCGCGAAAGTCGTCGACATGGGGAAGGATCGCTCGGATGCCCGCCGATTTTGGCTCGAATCCCGCGTAACGCAAGAGCGGGTTGAGCCAGATCAGCCGACGGCAGGACTTGCGCAGCCGCTCGACCTCGGCTCCCAGGGTCTCGCCGCCCTCGCGCTCGAGCCCGTCCGAGACGAACAAGACCACCGCCCCCTGGCCGAGAACCCGGCGCGCCCAGCGGAGGTTGAATTCGGCGAGACAGGGGGCGATGCGCGTGCCGCCGTCCCAGTCCTCGACCGCCTCGCTCACCCGGGCGAGCGCCACGTCGACGTCGCGGTGGCGAAGCTGGCGGGTGATGTCGGTCAAACGCGTCCCGAAGACGAAGGTATGCACGCGGTCGCGGTCGTTGGTCACCGCGTGCATGAAATGAAGGAACATGCGCGAATACCGGCTCATCGAGCCCGAGATGTCGCATAGCACCACGAGCGGCGGCGGGCGCAGCCGGGGGCGCGAGAAACGCAAGGGGATGATGTCGCCGCCCGAGCGTAGGGCCGCGCGCAGGCTCGCGCGCATGTCGATGCGCCGGCCCGCGCGGTCGGTCTTGCGCCGCCGCGTGCGCTGGGGGGCGAGTGAGACGCGCATGGCTTCGGCCGCGCGGCGCGCGCGCAAAAGCTCGTCGGACGACATCTGCTCGAAGTCGGTCTTGCGTAGGACCTCGCGGTCCGACCAGGTGAGCGTGGCGTCGATCTCGACCTTGTCGTCGGCGTCTTGTTCAGCGTTCGGATCGCGCCCCTGGCGCGCGGCGAGCGCCTCGACCAGCCGTCGACTGATCGCCTCCGAGTCCTCCGAGCGCAAGCCCGCGTCGGGGCGCACGTCGGGCAGGAGCAGCGCCATCATCCGTTGCAGAAGCTGCGGGTTGCGCCAGAAGAGGTGAAACGCCTGATCGAAAAGCTCGCGCTGGTCGCGCCGGTCGACGAACACCGCGTGCAGTGTCCAGTAGAAGTCGTCGCGACGCGCGATGCCGACCGCCTCGACCGCGCGGATCGCGGTGAGAACCCGACCCGGCCCCACCGGCAGACCGGCGGCGCGCAGGGTGCGCGCGAAATGGAGAATGTTATCGAGCAGCCGCCCGCCGTCCGGGACCGATTCGCGGGGAAGCGCGTCGCCGGGACCGTTCACGGCAAGCCCGCTGCGGCGACCTCGTTCTTGACCTGGTCGAGGATGCGCCGCACCTCGCCGCCCTGCAGCTTGGCGATGTCGTCCTGATACTTGAGAACCACGCCGAGCGTGTTGTCGATGGTCTCGGGGTCGAGGGAGATCTTGTCGAGCTGGGTCAGCGCCTCGGCCCAGTCGAGGGTTTCGGCGACGCCCGGCAGCTTGTAGAGATCGGCCGAGCGCAGCGATTGGACGAAGGACACGATTTCGCGCGACAGCCGGGCCGCCGCGCCGGGCGCCTTGGCCGCCAGAATGGCGCGCTCGCGCTCGGCGTCCGGGTAGTCGATCCAGTGGTAGAAGCAGCGCCGCTTGAGCGCGTCATGGATCTCGCGCGTCCGGTTCGAGGTGATGATCGTGATCGGCGGCGCCTCGGCGTGAATGGTGCCGATCTCGGGGATCGTGATCTGATAGTCCGACAGTACCTCGAGGAGATAGGCCTCGAACGGCTCGTCGGCGCGATCGAGCTCGTCGATCAGCAGAACCGGCGGCCCGTCGATCGCGGGCTCGAGCGCCTGGAGAAGCGGACGGCGGATCAGGAAGCGCTCGGCGAAGATATCCTCGACCAGCAGGTCGCGGTCGGTCTCGCGCGCGACCTCGGCGATCCGGAGCTCGACCATCTGGCGGGCGTAGTTCCACTCGTAGACCGCCGAGCCGACGTCGAGCCCCTCGTAGCACTGCAAGCGGATCAGCGAGCGGCCGAGGGCGGCGGCGAGCACCTTGGCGACCTCGGTCTTGCCGACCCCGGCCTCGCCCTCGAGCAGGATCGGCCGCCCGAGCTTGAGCGCGAGAAAGGTCGTCGTCGCCAGACTGCGGTCGGCGATGTAGCGCTGGCCCGCGAACAGATCCAGCGTGGCGTCGATGCTGTCGGGAAGGGGGGTCATGGGCAAGCGGTACCGCGAACTGATGAACGGGCGATCAGTCTAGCGAACGGGCGAGGTAAGCGAAAGAAAAGGTCCGGGCAGGCCGCGCGACCCGCGCGGCCCGGCCCGGACCGGCGAAGTCCCGGGTCTGCCCGTGATCGGGCGCCCCTCAGGCGGCGCTCGCCACGGCGCGGCGCGCCATCACGACGATCAGATGGGCGCGGTACTCGGCCGAGGCGTGCAGGTCCGAATTCAACTCGTCGGCCGAAACCGCGACGCCGTCGAGCGCGGCGGGCGAGAAATCGGCGCTCAACGCGCGCTCGATCACGCTCGCGCGGAACACGCAAGCCCCGGCCCCGGTGACCGCGACGCGCACGCCGCTGCCGGTTTTCGCGACCATCACGCCGACCACCGCGTAGCGCGAGGCCGGGTTGGAGAACTTCGCGTAGCCCGCCTTCTCGGGCAGCGGGAAGCTCACCTTGGTGATGATCTCGCCCTCCTTGAGCGCGGTCTCGAACAGGCCGGTGAAGTAGTTGTCGGCCGCAATCTCGCGCTGGTTGGTGTGAATGGTCGCGTTGAGGCCGAGGACCGCGGCCGGGTAGTCGGCGGCCGGATCGCTGTTGGCGAGCGAGCCGCCGATCGTGCCCCGGTTGCGGACCTGGGCGTCGCCGATCCCGCCCGCGAGCGTGGCAAGCGCGGGAATGGCCTTGCGCAGATCGGCGTTGGCGGCGACGTCGGCATGGCGGGTCATGGCGCCGATCTCGATCGCATTGCCCAGCGGGCGAACCCCCGCGAGCCCGTCGATCGCGCCGAGATCGATGAGATCGGACGGCTGCGCGAGCCGCTGCTTGAGCGTCGGGATGAGCGTCTGGCCGCCGGCGAGGAGTTGGCCGTCGGCGGCGCGTTCGAGCGCGGCCGCGGCGTCGTCCAGCGAGGTCGGTCGGTGATAGGCGAAGTCGTACATCTGTCCTTGTCCTCCCAGAGGAATGTCTCCGGCGGCCTATTCGGCGGCCTTCGCCTGTTGCATGGCGCGCCACACCTTCTCGGGCGTGGCCGGCATGTCGAGATGGCGAACGCCATAGGGCGCGAGCGCATCGGTGATCGCGTTGATCAGCGCCGGCGGCGCCGCGATCGCGCCCGCCTCGCCGCAGCCCTTCACGCCCAGCGGGTTGTGAGGGCAGGGGGTTTCGGTGGTCGCGACCCGGAACGACGGCAGATCGTCGGCGCGCGGCATGCAGTAATCCATGTACGAGCCGGTGACGAGTTGCCCCGAATTGGGATCGTAGACGCAGCCCTCGAGAAGCGCCTGGCCGACGCCCTGGGCGATACCGCCGTGAACCTGACCCTCGACGATCATCGGATTGATGATGTTGCCGAAGTCGTCGACCGCGACCCAGTCGACGATCTTGACCACGCCGGTCTCCTTGTCGATCTCGACCTCGGCGATATGGGTGCCCGCGGGATAGGTGAAGTTGAGCGGATCGTAGAACGCGGTCTCGTCGAGGCCCGGCTCGACCCCCTCGGGATAGTTGTGGGGCACATAGGCGGTGAAGGCGACCTCGGCGATCGACTTGGTCTTGTCGGTGCCGGCGACGCGGTAGGTCCCGGCCTCGAACTCGACGTCCTCGACCGCGGCCTCCATCAGATGGGCGGCGATCTTGCGGCCCTTCTCGATAACTTTTTCGCAGGCCTTGACGATCGCCGTGCCGCCGACCGCGAGCGAGCGCGAACCGTAGGTGCCCATGGCCATCGGAATCGCGCCGGTGTCGCCATGCACGATCTCGATGTTCTCGTAGGGCACGCCGAGGGTGTCGGCGACCACCTGGGCGAAGGTCGTCTCGTGGCCCTGGCCGTGGGAGTGCGAGCCGGTCATCACCGTGACGCTGCCGGTGGCGTTGAAGCGCACCTGGGCCGATTCCCACAGGCCGACGCCGGCGCCGAGCGAGCCGACCACCGCCGACGGCGCGATGCCGCAGGCCTCGATATACGACGAGAAGCCGATGCCGCGCAGCCTGCCGCGGGCCTCCGATTCGGCCCGCCGGGCGGCGAAGCCATCGTAGTCGATGAGCTTCAGCGCCTCGTCGAGAGCGAGCACGTAGTTGCCCGAATCGTATTGGAGCGCGACCGGCGTCTGATAGGGGAAGGCATCCGCCGGCACGAAGTTGCGCCGGCGCAGCTCGGCCGGATCGATCCCCATCTCGCGCGCCGCGGTTTCAACCACCCGCTCGATCAGATAGGTCGCCTCGGGCCGGCCGGCCCCGCGATAGGCGTCGACCGGCGCGGTGTTGGTGAACACCGCCTTGACGTTGCAGAAGATCAGCGGGGTCGTGTACTGGCCGGCGAGCAGGGTCGCGTGCAGATAGGTCGGCACGCAGGTCGCGAAGCTCGACAGATAGGCCCCCATGTTGGCCGTGGTCGAGACCTTGAGGGCGACGAACTTGCCGTTCTCGTCGAGACCGAGGTCGACATGGGTGACGTGATCGCGGCCATGGGCGTCGGTCAGGAAGCTCTCGCTCCGCTCGGCGGTCCACTTGATCGGCCGGCCGACCTTCTTGGCCGCCCAGATACAGACCGTCTCCTCGGCGTAGCAGAAGATCTTCGAGCCGAAGCCGCCGCCCACGTCGGGGGCGATCACGCGCAGCTTCGCCTCCGACAGCCCGAGCACGAAGGCGCACAGGATCAGCCGCAGAAGATGCGGGTTCTGGCTGGTCGAATAGAGGGTGTAGTTGCCGCTGCCCACGTCATACTCGCCGAGCGCGGCGCGCGGTTCGATCGCATTGGGGATCAACCGGTTGTTGACGAGATCGAGGCTGGTGACGTGATGCGCCTTGGCCATCGCCTCGTCGATCTGGGCCTCGTCGCCGATGATCCAGTCGTAGCAGAGGTTGCCGGGCGCCTCGTCGTGGACCTGGGGCGCGCCCTCGGCGGTCGCCTGGGCGGTCTCGGTGACCGAGGGCAACACCTCGTAGTCGACCTCGACGAGCTCGGCGGCGTCCTTCGCCTGGGCGAGCGTCTCGGCGATCACCACGGCGACCTGGTCGCCGACGTGGCGCACCTTGTCGCGCGCCAGCGGGAAATGCGGCCCCGCCTTATGAGGTTCGCCGTTGCGGTCGGTCACGGTCCAGCCGCAGGGCAGCGAGCCCACGTTGTCGG
>CAZHDF010000063.1:0-4136 GCA_964531525.1 uncultured Alphaproteobacteria bacterium
CGGGCATGACGGGCATGATCTCGGGCTCGTCGATCGCCAACGTGGTGACGACCGGAACCTTCACCATCCCGGTCATGCGCCGCACCGGGCTGCCGGCGGTCAAGGCCGGCGCCATCGAGGTCGCCGCCTCGACCAACGGCCAGCTCATGCCGCCGATCATGGGCGCGGCGGCGTTCATCATCGCCGAGTTGATCGGCATCTCGTATTTCGACGTCATCGTCGCCGCCTTCATCCCGGCGATCATCAGCTATTGCGCGCTTCTCTATATCTCGCATCTCGAGGCGATGAAGCTGGGCCTGCGCGGCCTTCCGCGCGAGGAAATTCCGCCGTTTTGGGAATCATTCAAGAACGGCATCCACTTCCTGATCCCGATCGTCGTTCTGATCTATCTTTTGATGGTCGAGCGTTGGACCGCGAGCAGCGCGGTTTTCTATTCGATCCTCGCGCTGATGGCGATCATGGTCGTCCAGCGCATGATCGTCGTCTCCCGCGCCGGCGGCGCGCCCCTGAGTCAGGGGCTGCTGGAAGGCGTCGGCCTGATCGCCAAGGGCATGGCGGCGGGCGGGCGCAACATGGTCAATATCTCGATCGCCGTCGCGGCGGCCGGAATCATCGTCGGCGCCGTGTCCTCGACCGGGCTCAACAACGCGCTCGTCGGCGTGGTCGAGGCGATCTCGGGCGGCAACGTCTACATTCTTCTCGGCATGACCGCCCTTTTATCGCTGCTGCTCGGCATGGGGCTGCCGACGACCGCCAACTATCTGGTCGTCGCCTCGCTGCTCGCGGGCGTCCTGGTCGAGCTCGGCAATGCCGCGGGCCTGGTGCTGCCGCTGATCGCGGTGCATCTGTTCGTGTTCTACTTCGGCCTGATGGCCGATTCGACGCCGCCCGTCTGTCTCGCCGCCTTCGCGGCCTCGGCGATCTCGCGGGCGGACCCGCTGAAGACCGGCGTGCAGTCGTTCTTCTACGACATCCGCACCTCGGTGTTGCCGTTCTTCTTCATCTTCAATCCCGAGTTGTTGCTGGTCGGCGTGACCAGCATCTGGCAGGGCATCCTCGTGTTCGTGACGGCGTTGATCGCGATTCTCTGTTTCAGCTCCGCGACCCAGGGCTGGATGATCGTGAAGACGCCAATCTACCAGCGGCTCCTGTTGCTGGTCGTGATGTTCGCGCTGTTCCGGCCCGACTACGTGATGGACCAGATCTATCCGTCCTTCGCGCCGGTCCCGCTCGACGAGTTCGTCGCCGGCGGCATCAGCCCCGAGCCCGGGCGCAAGGTGCGGTTCCACGTGGTCCGCGAGACCAACTACGGCGACCGGTTCAAGCTGTTCGTGCTCCAAACGCCCAAGGAAGGCGACGCGGCCGCGCCGAGCTTCGGCCCCGATCTCGGCCTCTACGGCATCGCGCTTCAGCGCGAGGGCGACGGCCGCTATAGCGTCTCGGACCTGGCGTTCAAGGGGCTGGCCGAGACCGCCGGCATAGACTTCGGCGACTACGTCACCGCGATCGACATCGAGCAGCTCGATCAACCGCCGAAGGAGCTCGTCTACCCCGTCGCGCTGGCTCTGCTCGGCCTGATCATCGGCCTCCAGCTCATGAGCAAGCGGCGCGAGGACGAGCGGGCCGCGGCCATGGGAGAAAAGTGATGTACAAACACATCCTGCTCACCGTCGACCCCAAGGACGCGAGCTCGTGGCGCAAGGCCCTACCGACCGCCGTCGAGCTGTGCCGGGCATTCGACGCGACCTTGCACCTGCTGACCGTGGTGCCCGACTTCGGCATGACGGTCGTGGCCCAGTACTTCCCCGAGGACTTCGAGGAAAAGGCGATGCAGGCGGCGGGCGCCGAGCTGCGCGAGCTCGCCGAAGCCCATTTGCCCGCGGACATCGCCTGCCGGCGGATCGTCGCGAACGGGACGATCTACGAGGAGATCCTTCGGGTCTCGCGGGATATCGACGCCGATCTTATCGTCATGGCGTCGCACCGTCCCGAGCTCAAGGACTACCTGATCGGTCCCAATGCCGCGCGCGTTGTGCGCCACGCCGACCGTTCGGTCCTGGTGGTGCGCGAATAGCCGCCGCCGGTGCCCCGCGCGGGGGGCGGCGGAATACGAAAAAGCCGCCGGAGAATATCTCCGGCGGCTCTTTTCGTCCGAATTTCGATCGGGAGCGGCGCTACTCGCTCATCTTCTTGAGATAGGCGATCACGTTCTCCCGGTCCTTCTCCTTCTTGAGGCCCGGGAAGGTCATCTTGGTCTTCTTCACGAACTTCCTGGGTTTCGTCAGGAACTTGTCGAGCGTCTTCTCGTCCCAGACGATGGCCGCTTTCTTCATGGCCTTGGAGTACTTGTAGCCCTTGGCGGTTCCCGAGGTACGCCCGAAAACGCCATACAGGTTGGGACCGACGCGATGCTTGGCTCCCGCCTGAATGCTGTGGCAAGCCTTGCACTTCTTGAAAACCTTCTCGCCCTTCGCCGCGTCGCCGCCCGCATAGGCCGAGGTCGAAGCCACGGCGAACATTACGCCGACGGCGAGGCCGAACGCCTTAACCAGTTTCATTCACGGTCTCCCGATCTTTAGGATTTCCATGGGTAAAGTCGGCGGCATTATCCTGTAGCCGGGCTCCCCATGCAACCGGCTTTCCGCACGTCTCCGTCGTCCGGCCCCGGCCGGCCGCGATCATGCCCCGACAATCCCTAACAATTCTCGCAAGGCGCGACAGGCAGGCCGCGGGCGAGCCAGCCCGGCCCGGCGGCCGATCCGGCCATTCCCTCGGCGATGCTGTAGACCTCGGTGAAACCGTTTTTGGCGAGAAGTTCTCGGGCGAAGGCCGAGCGTCGCCCCGTGGCGCAGATCAGCGCGACCGGCGTGGTCTTGTCGCCGCCGACCGCATCCAGGATATCGGCGACGAATCGCTTGTTGGGGACGCCCCATTGGGGAAACAGGCTGACCCGCGCCGCGCCTTGCGGGACGCCCGTCTTGGCCCATTCCCCGGTGGTGCGCACGTCGATGATGGTGAGCCGGCCACTCCGGGCCGCGTCGAGCGCCGCGGGCGCCGATAAATCTCCCGCCTCGGCCCGGACCGAAACGGGCGCGGCAAGGGCCACGATCATCGCGAGGAGGAAGGCGAGAACGCTCGCCTTCCGACGGATCGCGAAGCCCCCCGCGCCGCGCCCGGTCACCGGCTCCGTCCGGGTTCGGCCTCGGCCATGGGCGAGGTCAGTTCCTCACCCGGTACTCGTCGGGCAGGAAGTAGAGCGAGTCCGTATCCTCGGCCAACGCGTGGCAGGCGATACAGAACTGGACGTTCTTCGAGCCCTTGCCGTTGGTCCGGCCGATCACCTTGCCGTTCGGCATGACCAAGCTGTAGCGCCAATTGCCGCTCGCCGCGTTGAATCCGCCAGCCATTTTCTCCATCACGAACAAGGGGCCGGGCATGATCTTGCCGCCGCGCACGACGAAGCTGTCCTTGGCCAGCACAGAGCCGACCGGCATCTTGCCGACGTTCTCGTACTTGCCATAGCCCCGCGCGACCGAGTTGCCGTAGTTCTGCACGAAGCGTCCGCCGTGGGTGTCGGAGACATAAGCGCGGGTGCTGAACCGCTTCCAGCCTTGATAGTTCGCCGCGATCGCGAGGCCGCCGTCGGACATCAGCTTGGACTTCGAGTAGCCGGCCTTGAGCTTGCCCTTGACGCAGTTGTAGGCGGCGTTCGCCTCGGCGTCGGTCAACTCGACCGCGGCAGCGGCGGCGCAGGGATTGCACGGGTTGGCCGCGCAGGGGTTCGCCGCGCAGGGATTGCAGGGGTTGCAAGCCTTCTTCGCCGCGCAGGGGTTGCACGGGTTGCAGGGGCTCTTCGCCGCGCAAGGATTGGCCGCGCAAGGATTGCACGGGTTGCAAGCCTTCTTCGCCGCGCAGGGATTGCACGGGTTGGCCGCGTAAGGGTTGCACGGATTGCAGGCCTTCTTCGCGGCGCAGGGGTTGCACGGATTGCAGGGGTTGCAGGGGCTCTTCGCCGCGCAGGGGTTGCACGCGCTCGCCAAGCGCGGCACCACGCAGGCGCTCGCCCCGCAGGCCGCCGCCGCGCAGGGATTGCACGGATTGCACGGGTTGGCCGCGCAGGGGTTGGCCGCGCAGGG
>CAZHDF010000063.1:4236-17697 GCA_964531525.1 uncultured Alphaproteobacteria bacterium
GGATTGCAGGCACTCTTCGCCGCGCAAGGATTGCAAGCATTGGCCGCGCAAGGATTCGCCGCCGCACAGGGATTGCAGGGATTGCAAGCCTTCTTCGCGGCGCAGGGGTTGCACGGATTGCAAGCCGTCTTCGCCGCGCAGGGGTTGCAGGGACTGCACGGGCTGCATGCCGACGCCACCTTATAGGTCGGGGACGTGTCCGCCTGCGCCGTACAGCCGGCGACCGTGAAGCCGACGCCCACGCCCACGACGATGGGCATGAACGTCGTCGAAAGAAGCCGGTTGCGGAAGGGCATTGTTGCTTACCTCGCCTGGATATTAGATTCTTGGCCGGAGCCTTGGCATGGAAGAATAGGACCTGACCGTTTCGCTACAAAGCAACTTGGAGCGATTCTCACTATAATTTGACCAGATCGACTTTCCGGAACCTCCGGTTTCACATATTCGTTATCGGCACCGCGCGGGGACTTGACGGGGCCGCGCTTATCGGTGTCATTCTCTCGACATGGCCCGATTCGTCCTGACGATGTTTTGGGCGTTGCTCCTCGCGCTGCCGGCGTGGGCCGGCGGTGGCGACGGCGCGGCGATCCCCGATCTGATCCGCATTCCCGCCGGAGTCTTCATCGCCGGGTCCGACGCGGCCGAGCGCGAGACCGCCTATCGTCTCGACGAGGCCGCCTACGGGCACAGCGCGACCCGCGATCAACGCTGGTACGCGCGCGAGCGCAAGCGCGGGCCGGTCGAGACCGGCGCCTATTGGATCACGCGCACCCCGATCACCAACGCGCAATACGCGGCCTTCGTCGCCGCGACCGGGTACCCCGCCCCCGACGTCGACCGCGCGACCTGGAAGAGCTATCGCCTGATCCACCCTTACGCGCGCACGCGGCGCTTTGCCTGGCGCGACGGCCGCCCACCCGAGGGGCGCGAAGCCCACCCGGTCGTGCTGGTATCGCACGCGGACGCGGTGGCCTACGCCGACTGGCTCAGCCGGCGCACCGGCCGGCGCTGGAGGTTGCCGAGCGAGATCGAATGGGAGAAGGCCGCGCGCGGCACCGACGGCCGCTACTTTCCCTGGGGCGATGCGTTCGACCCCCAGCGTCTCAACACCCACGACGCGGGGCCGTTCGACACCACGCCGGTCGGCGCCTATCCCGACGGGGCGAGCCCGTTCGGCCTGCTCGACGCCGCCGGCGAGGTCTTCGAATGGACGGCGACGCCCGGTAGCGCGGGCCGCTTCCTCGTCAAGGGCGGTTCGTGGGACGACAAGGGCTGCGGCGTCTGCCGCCCGGCCGCGCGCCACGGCCGGCCGGCGGGGCTCAAGCATATCCTGATCGGCTTCCGCCTGGTCGCGGACGCCCCCGCGCCGTGATCCCCGGGCGCGCGTCGCCGCCCCGCCCTCCCCGCGGTTCCCCGAATTTCCGTTGGCCCCGCCCCTCCCGCTCACGCCTTTTTGACGTCGCGGCCGCCAGGTTTTCGGTTGCAACGCGAAGCTCGGCGTCCTATTTGCCAAGGGCGCACGGCGCGAAGGGTTTTAGGCTCGAAACAGGGGCGAGGACAAGTCCGGTGAAAATTCGCGAACTGCCGCGCGGCGAGCTCGAAGAAATGTTCGAGGCCGGCGAAGAGATTCTCGAGTGCTATCGCCTACTGACCAAGACCGGCGACAACATCGTCGGCGAGGTGCTGCGCGGCGAGGGCACCTTCTACGAGTGGAACCATTACCCCAAGGGCGACGTCTACGATCACGAGACGCACGCCCAGTACTTCTATCACGCGCATCCGACCGAGCTGCGCGGCGGCGAACACGGCCATTTCCATACCTTCCTGCGCGCCAAGGGCATGCCGGCGGGCGTCCGTCCGGTACCCTACGAAGGCGAGGTCGAATGGCCGAGCGGCGAGGACGCGCTTTCCCATCTGATCGGCGTTTCGATGGACAAGCGGGGCTTTCCGATCCGCCTGTTCACGACCAACCGCTGGGTGACGGGTGAAACCTGGTACGCGGCCGAGGACGTGATCCGGATGCTCGAGCGCTTCGAGATCGATCACGCGCGCCCGTCGCTGCCGGTCAACCGCTGGATCACCGCCATGCTGCGGCTGTTCCGCCCCCAGATCATCGTGCTGGTCGCCGAGCGCGACCGCAGCGTCGACGCCTGGCGCGCGAAGCATCCCGACAAGGACGTGTTCGAGGACCGCGATCTCGAGCTCACCTCGGAGCTGTCGATCTCGGTCGAGGAGCAGATCGCCGAGATCCGCGCCGCGCTCGCGTAAGGCGCAAGACCGGCGAACCGATGGATCGCGCGCGCGCCGAAGGTTGAAGATCAGATCGCGAGCACGGCGGTCGCCGGAGCGCCGCTCTCGAAGCCCTGGACCGCGAGCCGGCCGATCGCCGCGTTGGCGTCCACGGCGAGGCGCGTGCAATCGTTCAACACCGGTCGGCGCAGCCAGTCGAAGCCCGCGTGACGGGCGGCGTTGGCCGCCGTCATCATCGCCTGGCGCTCGTAGCTGTCCTCGCCGCGCGGATCGCCGCCGAGCCCCGGGGTCAGCCAGTGGTTGGCGACCGAGACCGGCGCGTCGTGAACCACGGCGCGATCGTCGAACCGCTCGACCACGCAGCCCTCGCCCGGCGCGACGCCGCTCAGGCTGAAGAAACCCGGCAGACTCACCCGGGTCTCGCGGAGCATCGCGCGGGCCTCCTCGAAGGTCGCGCATCGGTCGAAGATCCGACGCAGCAGATGGGCCGGCGGCAGCCCGCCGCCTTGCCAAACACCGAGCCGGGCGCGCACCCAGTCGCTGAACCACAGGCGCGATTGGCGCGGCATCGGCGCCTGGTTGAGCGCCGCCGAGAAGCGGCCCGGCGCCATCGCCGTGATAACGCCGATGAAGCCCGGCCAGGTGACGTTGAAATAAGGCCCCGCCGCGCCCTCGAAGCGCGCCACCACCACATGGCGGCCGAGCCCCTCGAGCGGCCAGTCGAGAGTCCGCAGCATCCGGCTTCCAAGACCGCCGGGATCGGGCGCGACCCCCGTGGTGCAAAGCCACTCGTAGCTGAGGTTGAGCATATAAAGACCCGGGTGCCCGCAGCTCCGGGCGAGTACGTCGAGCTCGCCGAGATAGGGATTGTCGGTGCGCTCGAGCCAGCGGTGCGACAGCTTGTCGGCCAGAGAGATCGCGATCCGGCCATAGGCGTCGCAGCCCGCCGCCATGAGGGCGAGGGCGCCGTCGCGCCGCGCTTCGAACAGGGCGACCGGCCCCGCCGCGCCGATGTCGATCAGCGGAATCTCGGGCAGCGCGCGGGCCGACGCGCCGACGGCGTCGGTCTCCGTGACTACGGCGGTCGATACGGCGAGATCCACGTCGGCTCCGAAAGTCCTTGCGCGGGGGCGAAAGCCCGCCCCTCATACCCGATTACTGTAACCCGTTAATCCTTTCAGGCAAGTTGACGGCATCCTTCCGGATTGTCCCAGCGGACCGCCGAAGAGACCTTCACCGGCTCGGCGGGATTACTTCTCGACGCGCATCGCCGGCGGCGGAAAGTAGAGGTGGTCCTGGGACTCGACCGCGAGATGGCAGCCGATGCAGTACTCGACCGCGGCCGCGTTCTCGCCCCGCGTCACGCCCAGCACCGAGCCGTCGGGCATGATCTCCGAATAGCGCCAGTCGCCGCTCGTGTAATTGAAGCCCGCGGCCATCTTCTCCATCAGGAACAAGGGACCGGGATCGATTTCGCCGTTCTCGGTGACCGAGAAGCTGTCCTTGGCGATGATCGAGCCGACCGGCAGCCGGCCCGCGTCCTCGAAGCGGCCATAGGCGGCGCCGCGCGCGTTGGCGTAGTTGTTGACGTAGCGCCGGCCATGGGTCGCCGAGATGTAGGGCGCGCGGTTGTAGCGTGTCCAGCCGCCATAGACCCGCCGGCCCGACAGGGCGTAGCCGGCCGCCATTCGGCCGCGAAGTCGCCGGTAGATCGCCTCGGCCTCGGTCGCGTCGAGAAACTTCGGGTTCCTGATCCGAAAATGCCGGCGCGGCTGGTTGGGGTCGCCGCTGATATCGGAAACCGTGAAGCCCCGGACCGCTGGCGGCGTCTCGTCCGGCTGCCCGCCCGCCGCCGACGCGCCCAGCGCGAAAACCAGGACGAAAGCCAGAACAGGAAGCGTCATAGGGGTTGCCATGGCCCGACCTCCCGGCCGCTCGTGGGCGCCCCCCGTCGCGCAAGCGATGATAGCGCAGTCCCGCCCTCACGGGCGGTCAAGGCTTCGTGACGAGAAAGCGGTCGCTTCCGGCCCTAGCGGCAGGCGTCGCCCTCGTCGTCGAAGCCGCGCCCGTCGTCGCGCAGCCAGACGTAAAGCGCCGGAATGACCAGGACGGTCAGCAGCGTCGAGGACGCGAGCCCGAACAGGAGCGAGATCGCGAGTCCCTGGAAAATCGGGTCGAGCAGAATGAACGCCGCCCCGATCATCGCCGAAACGGCGGTCAGGAAGATCGGCCGGAACCGCACCGCCCCGGCGTCGAGCAGACTCGTCCGCAATGAAGCGCCGCTCGCCCGCCTGGCGCGGATGAAATCGACCAGCAGGATCGAGTTACGCACGATGATCCCGGCGAGCGCGATGAAGCCGATCATCGAGGTCGCGGTGAACGCGGCGCCGAGCCACCAATGCCCGAGAACGATTCCGATCAGGGTGAGCGGCACGGGCACCAGGATCACGAGCGGCACGCGGAAGCTCCCGAACTGGCCGACCACCAGGAGATAGATGGCGAGCAGCGCCACCGCGAAGGCCGCGCCCATGTCGCGGAAGGTGACATAGGTCACCTCCCACTCGCCGTCCCAGAGAAGGGTAAGTCCCGATTCGTCGCGCGGCTGGCCGTGGAAGCGCACCGTTGGCGGCCCCGCCTCGCCCCAATCGACCTTGGCGAGCGCGTCGTCGACCGCGAGCATCCCGTAGATCGGCGCCTCGAAGCGGCCGGCGAGATCGGCGACCACCATCTCGGCGGCCATGCCGTCGCGGCGATAGACCGGGAACGACGCCCGGATGCGATGCACCGTCACCACGTCGCCGAGTTCGACCGTGCCGGTGGCCGAGGGCACCGGGGTCGACAGCAGCCGCTCGCCCAGGGTCTTGGCGCTCTTGGGGAGCGCGATGGCGATCTCGATCGGGTTGATCCCCTGGCCGCGTTGCGAATAGCCCAGCCGGACCCCGTCGAGAAGCGCGGCGATGGTGTCGTAGACAGCCTGTTCCTCGACGCCGAAGAATTCGAGGTTTTCCTGGTTGATCTTGAAATGAATCCGGTCGGCGGGTCGGCCGAAGGAATCGTCGACGTCGACGATGAAATCGACGCTTTCGAAAATTTTCCGCAGCTTGGTCGCCGCCGCGCGCCGGGCCTCGCCGTCGGGGCCGTAGACCTCGGCGAGCAGGGTCGCGATCACCGGCGGACCGGGCGGCACCTCGACGATCTTGATCGCCGTGCCCTCGGGCGCGTCCAGCCCCGCGAGCCGCTTGCGCGCGTCCAGCGCGATCTCGTGGCTGGTGCGGTCGCGCGCGTCCTTGGCCACCAGGTTGACCTGGAGATCGCCGAGCTCGGGTTTCTGACGCAGGTAGTAATGACGCACCAGCCCGTTGAAGTTGAACGGCGCGGCGGTTCCCGCATAGGCCTGGAGCGTCTCGAGCTCGGGCAGATCGGCGAGCCGCTCGGCCGCCGCCATCAGCACCCGCTCGGTGTCCTCGAGGCTCGATCCCTCGGGCAGGTCGACGACCACCTGAAACTCGGACTTGTTGTCGAACGGCAAAAGCTTGACCGTCACGTCGCGGGTCGCGAACAGGACGGTGACCGCGATCGTCGCCGCCGCGACCACGATGATGAAGGCGATCGCGCGCGCCCGGGTCGCGATGATCGGCCGCGCGACCGCCCGGTAAAGACGCCCGAGCATGCCTTCGCCATGGCTCGACGGCGTCGCCAGCATGCGCCCCGGAAAACGCATGCGCAGCCGCAACAGCAGCCAGGGCGTGATGATGACCGCGACGAAGAAGGAGAACAACATCGCCGCCGAGGCATTGGCGGGAATCGGGCTCATGTAGGGACCCATCAACCCGGTCACGAACATCATCGGCAGCAGGGCGGCGATGATGGTCAGCGTCGCGATGATCGTCGGATTGCCGACCTCGGCGACCGCCTCGATCACGCTCTTGACCGGGTCGGCTCCCGGGTTCTGGCGCCAGTGGCGGCCGATGTTCTCGACCACGACGATCGCGTCGTCGACCAGAATGCCGATCGAGAAGATCAGCGCGAACAGGCTGACCCGGTTGATGGTGTAGCCCATCAGCCAGGAAGCGAAGAAGGTGAGCAGGATCGTCACCGGCACGACCACCAGGGTCACCACCCCCTCGCGCCAGCCGACGAAGATCGCGATCAGCGCGACGATGGTGAGCGTCGCGCCGAGCAGGTGGCCGAGCAGGGACTGCGCCTTTTCGCGCGCCGTCTCGCCGTAGTTGCGCGAGACCGTGACCTCGATGTCTTCGGGGATCAGCCGTCCGCGCAGGGTCTCCACGCGCGCGAGCACGGCGGCGGCCACGTCGACCGCGTTGGACCCCTTGCGCTTGGCGAGCGCGATGCTGACCGCCGGCAATCGCGTAATCCCGCCGTCGGCGCGCCGTTCGATCTGCCAGACCCGATGCTCGTCGGGCCGCCCGCCGACGACGATCCGCGCTACGTCCTTGACGTAGACCGGGCGTCCGTCGCGCGTGGTGACGAGCAACAGCCCGATGTCGGGCACGCCGATCAGGGTCTGCCCGGCGACCACGGTCAGCTCCTCGCCGCGCTCGCGCAGGCTGCCGACCTCGAACGCGCGATTGGCGTTGGAGATCTTGTCGACGAGCTGATTGAGGGTGACGCCGTAAAGCGCGAGCCGTTCGGGGTCGGGCTCGATCCGCACCTGGGTCGGCCGCCCCCCGGCGATGAAGGTGAGGCCCAGATCCTCGGTCTTGACGAGCTCGTTGCGCAGCTCCTCGGCGATCTCGTAAAGCGCCGTGTCTGTCCAGCGTTCGGCCTTGTCGGGGCGCGGTGAAAGAGTGAGCACGACGATCGGCACGTCGTTGATTCCGCGCGCGACCACGAGGGGCTCGGGAATCCCCTGGGGAATGCGATCGAAGTTCGCGCGCAGCTTCTCGTGAACCCGCAGGATCGCGTCGTCCGCGTCGGTGCCGACGAAGAAGCGAGCGGTAACGACGACTTGGTCGTCGGTGGTTTGCGAGTAGGTATGCTCGACCCCGTCGATCCCCTTGACGATGTCCTCGAGCGGCTTGGTCACCAGCTCGACCGCGTCGACCGCCTTGAGCCCGTCGGCGCGAACGTGGATATCGACCATGGGGACGCTGATCTGCGGCTCCTCCTCGCGCGCGAGGTTGAGAAGCGCGACCACGCCGAGCGCGAGCGCTGCGAGCAGGAACAGAGGCGTCAGCGGAGAATTGATGAAGGCCCGGGTGATATGGCCCGATATTCCCAGCTTCATGGCGCGACGAGCACGTCGCCGTTGCGCAGGCCCGAGAGGACCTCGACCTCGTCGCCCGAAACCATGCCGGTCTGCACCGCGACCTCGTCACCGCTTTCGAGCCGCACGAAGGACACGCCGAAGCGCAGGCGAACGAGATCGCGCGGAATCCGGAAGGTGATGCGCCGCCCGGTCGCGACATAGACCCGGGTGCGCTCGCCGACGAAGTAGTCGCCGAGCCCCTTGGCCTCGACATCGGCGACCACGCGGCCGCGCTCGAGCTCGGGATAAACCTGGCGCACCCGCCCCTCGCCCAGCGCCGAGGCGTCGGCGGCCAGACCGCGCGGACCGATCAGCACCATATCGCCCTTGCGAATGAAGCGCGCGTGGCGCTCCGGCAGCTTGAGGCGGAGAATATAGGACTCGGACGCGATGGTCGCGATCACGTCGCCGGCGAGAACCACGCTGCCGTTGGCGACCGGCACCTTGAGAACGCGGCCGGCGGCCGGGGCGCGCACCTCGCCGTCGCGGCGCTGCTCGACCGCGACCGAGCGCTCGGCGTCGGCGACGGCGATCTCGGCGGCGATCACGTCGGCCTGGGTGCGCGCGGTATCGAGCCGCGCCTGGCTGACGGTGCCCTTGCGGCGCAGCTCGCGGGTCCGCTCGAGCTCGGTGAGCGCGAGCTCGCGCTGGGCGCGGAGCGAGGCGATGCGCGCGTCGATCGCCGCAATCCGCAGCTTGAGCTTGGGATCGCGGATGACGGCGACGATCTCGCCCGCGCGCACCTCGCTGCCCTCGTCGATGACGAGCTTGTCGATGGTGCCGGGAATACGCGCCCGGGCACGCAGCACATCGACGCTCTCGACCGTCGCGAGCACGGCCTTGCGGTCGTCGACCGTGACCGGGCGAACGACGAAACGCTCGGCGGCCAGGGACGCGACCGGCACGGCGGCGAGCGCGAGCAGCAGCAGGAAGGCAATGGGCCGGTGGATCACGGGATAATTCTCGTTGCGATGCAGCATCGGATTATGGCCGATCGCGGCGTATCTTGAAAGGCGTCTCGCATCATGTTTCCGCGAGTTATGTTTCCTGGTGTTGCCGGGCCGCGAGCGCCGCGAGCGCGTCGCCGAACCGCGCCACCTCGTCCTCGGTGTTGTAGTAATGCACCGAGGCGCGCACCAGGCAGTCGAGCCCACGCGCGGTCATGTCGAGCCGGGTCGCCGCCGCCGAGGAGGTTTCGATATTGAAACCCGCGCGGGCGAGCGCCGCGCGCACCGCGAGCGGGTCGCGGCCCTCGACCTCGAAGCTCACGATTCCGCACCGCGCGATCCCGAGGTCGCGCAGGCTCACGCCGGGAATCTCGGCGAGCCGCGCGCGCAGGGCGTCGGCGAGCCCGGTCACGCGGCGGCGGATCGGCCCGAGCCCCCAGGCGAGCGCATAGTCGATCGCGACCCCGAGCCCGATCTTGCCGGCGACGTTGCCCTCCCAGGTCTCGAAGCGGCGGGCGTCGTCGCGCATGACGTAGCGGTCGGGCGCCGTCCAGGTCGCCGCGTGCAGGTCGAGGAACGGCGGCTCCAGCCGCTCG
The DNA here is from genome assembly GCA_964531525.1 of uncultured Alphaproteobacteria bacterium. Taxonomy (GTDB): domain Bacteria; phylum Pseudomonadota; class Alphaproteobacteria; order JAAXGF01; family JAAXGF01; genus CAYYWV01. The sequence goes on from CAZHDF010000063.1 coordinate 13,299, forward strand.
ATCATCTCGCGGCGGACGTAGAGCAGCCCGGTGCCGCGCGGCCCGCGCAGGTATTTGCGCCCGGTGGTCGAGAGCATGTCGCAGCCGATCGCCCGGACGTCGACCGGCATCTGGCCGACCGACTGGCAGGCGTCGAGCAGGAAGGGAACGCCCGCCGCGCGCGCGATCCGCCCGACGCCCGCGACCGGGTTCACCAGCCCGCCGTTGGTCGGCACATGGGTGATCGCGATCAATCGCACGCGCGAATCAATCAGGCGCTCGAGCGCCTCGAGGGAGACCTGGCCGTGGGCGTCGTCGGGGATCGTCTCGACCACCGCGCCCGCGCGCCGCGCCGTCTGGAGAAAGGCGATGTAGTTGCTGGCGTAGGACGCGCGCGCGGTCAGGATGCGGTCGCCGGGCTCGAAGCGGAGCGCGTAGAACGCCATGTCCCAGGCCCGGGTCGCGTTCTCGACCACGGCGATCTCGTCGGCCTCGCAGTTGAGGAGCCGGGCGGCGGCGGCGTAGACATGCTCGATCCGCTCGGCGGCGCGCTCGGCGGCCTCGTAGCCGCCGATCTCGCCCTCGAGGCGAAGATGATCGATCGTCGCCTCGAGCACCGGCGCCGGCATCAGCGCCGCGCCCGCGTTGTTGAAATGGACGACGTTCTCGCAGCCCGGCGTCTCGCGACGCGCGCGGGCGATATCGATCGTCATGGCGGGGCCCCTCCTCTCGTCGCCCGGGCCGCGAATGCCCTGGACCGCGAGTGCTATAGACGAAAGACTGGCACAGGCAAACAGGCTTTGATATATAGCCTGCGCGGGCCATGCCGTACGCCCCGATCCCCGGTAGCTCAGTTGGTAGAGCGGGTGGCTGTTAACCACCATGTCGCTGGTTCGAGTCCGGCCCGGGGAGCCAGATTTCGCAAGGGGTTGGATCGCTTCGGTCCAACCCCTTCGCATTTCGTCTTCGGACTCATCGCCAATCGTCCGGCGAGGCCGCGCGGCAGGCGCGGAGCGCGGCTTCGAGCGCGGGACGCGGGCTGGAGAGAACCGGGATCGGGAGGTCGGCGCAAAGCATCGCCGCCGGCGCCATCGACGCCTGGGCGAGCAGGATGATCTCGGCGCGCGGGGCGATTCCGCGAAGACCGGCGGCGACCGCCCGGTGGTAGGCGTCGAGATCGCCGGCCTCGAAATGACGCCACGGGCCGTCGAGCAGATGGATCGATGTCTCCACCGCCTTCCCGGCCGCGCGCGCCGCCGTCGTCACGACCTCGGCGGTCGGGCCGAGGGTCGCCTCGATGCAGGCGACGACCGCGATTCGCCGCGCGCGCGCAACCGCGCGATCGGCCATCGCCCGGTCGATCCGAAGAATCGGCGCGGCGGCGTCGCGGTCGGCGTCCTCGGCCGCCGGGCCGAGGGTCGAGCAGGTGCACAGCACCGCCCCCGCGCCCACCGCCTCGGCGCGAAGCGCCGCCCGCGCCGCCTCCCGGATCTCGTCCGCGAGCCCACCGACCGCGATCGCGCGACGCAGCAGATCGGCGCGGACGACATGGCGGATCGCAATTCCGGGGGCGATCTCGGGCGCGATCTCGGCGGCGAGCGCCGAGAAGCCCGGAACATGGACCTCCGAGGTGTGGAACAGGACCAGCCCCGGCGGAGCCGGGTTCGGCCGAGCGCGCGTTCCAGTCATAAGCCGACCCTTGCTACGGATAGCGCCAAGGCCCGCGCCGCGGCGGCGTCAGACGCAACTGTAATAATAGATCTGGCTGACGAAGGTCATCGGCTCGACCGCGACGAGCTGCGGCTTCAAGCCGAACTTGGCGCAGTGGTCGGCGGCGAGCAGCTTGGGATCGGGGCCGCCTTCGCTGTGCTCGATGGTGATGCCCGTGGAATCGGCCGAAATCACCCCCGAGGCGCAGGCGGCGATCAGCAGGGGGACGCCGACGACGGTCAGCGCGCGCAAGAGCCATTGCTCGCGACGCGGCGCGGCCGGACGACACGCCACCGTCACGGGCGCTCCCCGCGAAAGACGCGCGCCAGATACCACCCGCTCCACCAGGCCGCCTTCCAGACCGGATCGGCGAGGTCGAGCGCCACCCGCCCGAGCGCGCGCGGCGAGCCCGCGCCCGGATCAACGGCGACGAGGCGGAGGACGAACAGCGCCGGCAGCGCGAGAAGCGCGAGAATCAAGGCGCCCAAAAACAAGAGAAGCGAGACCGTCGCGGCGACCGCGAGAAACTGGCCGAAAACGGCGTACCAGCCACCGACCGACGCGAGCATCGCGCCGTCGCGCAGCACGACCCAGAGCGCGCAAAGAACGATTCCGCCCAGCGTCAGGCTCCCGCCGATCTCGCTTACCCGCCGCATCATGCCTCGCGATCCGCCGTCACCGTCCCGGTCGATATCACGGCCCCGGCCATGAATATTGCTGATAATATGGATAAATATTTATTTATAAGATCTTGAATAGTCAACAAAGAAGTAAACAAGCCGTTAAGCGCGAACTCGTAGACTCCATGCCGCCCCCGCCGCGCCGCGCCCGGCGCGCGGGATGGGACGGGACGGAACGACGAAATGCATGCGTTGCGATGGCTGACCCTGGCGGTCGGATTGTTCGCCCTTCCGGGCTGCGCGCCGCTCGCGCTGTCGCTGGTCGGCACCGGAGCGGGGGTGCTCGCGGGCGCGGGCCTCGATTACGCGCGCGAAGGGATCGTCACCCGTACCTTCTCCGCATCGGCGCAACTGATCCGCGAGGCGGCGCTGCGCACGCTTCGACGCATGGCGATCCCGGTCATCGCGAGCGCGGCCGAGCCCGAGCGAGAGGGTGTCTGGCGAATCGTCGGCGAGGTCAAGTCACGCAAGATCGAGATCGAGATCGAGGCTCTGACGCCCGCGGCCACGCGCACGCAGGTGATCGCGAGCCAGGGCGCCTTCGTCAAGGACCGCGCGACCGCGACCGAGATCATCGCCCAGATCGGCGCGGCGATCGACGAAACGGGATGATGGGCGCGACGACGCGACGCGAACCGAGGCGCCTCGGCTCAGAACGGCACCCAGGAATGCTTGCGGGTGTAGTGCGTATAGCCGACGTTCGCGCCGGCGCGCAGCCCGACGCCGGTGCGGATCGGCGCGAGCGTGATATCGCCCGACCGCTGGACGTTCGCGCCCACCCCGGCCACGAAATAGAGGCGCCCGTCGACCGTGGGGAAGCGCTGGAAGAGATCGGCCGTCCGCTCGAGCTTATAGACCAGCACGAAGACCTTGGAGGCGTCGCCGCCCAGATCGAAACCGATCGACGGCCCCTGCCAGTAGACCGGGAGAGCGACGCCGCCCTTGCGATGCAGCTTGCCCTTGCCGTAGCGGAGACCGACGCCGATCGCGCCGCTCGCCTCCTCGCCCACGATATAGGCGTTCGGACGCCCCTCGTCGGCGAAGATCTTCTCGATCACCTTGGCGAGCCCCTCGGTCGTCTCGCCGAAGAACTGGGCGGCCTCGTTATAGATTTCGTCCTTGTCGAAGGTCTCGTCCTCGGTCGCCCACGCACCGCGCGGGCCGGGCGCGACGGCCAACCCGACGACGAGCAGGGCCAAAAGGAAAATATGCTTGATCTTCGGCGCTTTAACCATCATCGGTAACCTGCCTTTAGCCGTCATTTGCTATGGTCGTCGCAGTTTCGGCCATTCCGACGTGGCGGCAACGGGAAGAATGGCGGCCGGAATGCGACAACGAGAAGAAAACCTTATGCGATGATCCACCGATCCGGCAAAATTTCCGTAAAGAGCCCGATTGCGAGACGGCTGGGCATGGTCGCCGCCTTCATGCTCGTCCTGGCGACGGGCGGCTGCATGTCGTTGTCGACCGTGACCAGTCTCGCGGTCGACGCCGGCTACACCGTGAGCGAGACGCGCACCACCGACGAAGTGGTCGACGACAACGCCCTCCAGATCAAGATCAGCCAGGCGATGTTCGATGCCGACATCGACCTGTTCAAGAACGTAAGCACGATCGTCTATCGCGGGCGCGTGCTGCTGCTGGGGAACGTCAAGAAGCGCGCGGCGCGGAAGCGGGCCGAGAAACTCGCGGCGCGGGTCGGCAGGGGGCGCGAGATCATCAACGATATCCAGGTCTCCGAGGGCGGCGGAATCACCGGCTTCGTCAACGACATCCTCATCGAAAAGACCATCCAATCGGCGCTGCTCCTGCATGACCGCATTCGCTCGTCCAATTACCGGGTGCGCTCGGTCAACGGCGTCGTCTACCTGATCGGCGTCGCCGAGGACCGGGCCGAGCTCGACCTGGTTCTGGCCGAGGTGCGGCGCACGAAGGGCGTCGCGCGGGTCGTCAACCACATGCGCTTCATCGAGCCCACGTCCTAGAACATGATGTGTTTAAGTCGGCACCGGCCCACTCCCCCGCCCGGC
>CAZHDF010000064.1:0-17634 GCA_964531525.1 uncultured Alphaproteobacteria bacterium
CCCCACCAGAGCTGGCGCGAGATGCACCAGGGCTGGATGTTGCGCATCCACTCGAAATAGGTGTTCTCCCACTGGCGCGGCACGAAGCGGGTGCGGCCCTTCTCGACCGCCTCGATCGCGGGTTTGGCGAGCGTGGCGGCGTCGGCGAACCACTGGTCGGTCAGCCAGGGCTCGATCGCGACGCCCGAGCGGTCGCCGTAGGGCACCGTGTGGACGTGGTCCTCGATCCGCTCCAGAAGCCCCTTCTCTTCCATCTCGGCGACGATCCGCTCGCGCGCCTCGTAGCGGTCTAGGCCGCGATAGCGCTCGGGCGCGGCGTCGTTGATGCGGCCGTCGGCGTCGAGGATGTTGATCATCTCGAGCTTATGCCGCCGCCCGACCTCGAAGTCGTTGAAGTCGTGCGCGGGCGTGATCTTGACCGCGCCCGAGCCCTGCTCGGGATCGGCGAGCTCGTCGGCGACGATGACCAATCGCCGCCCGGTCGAGGGCTGGATGCAGTAGCGCCCGATCAGGTCCTTGTAGCGATCGTCCTCCGGATGCACGGCGACCGCCGTGTCGCCGAGCATGGTCTCGGGGCGCGTGGTGGCGACGGTGATGTGCTCGCCCTCGGCGCCCTCGATGGGGTAGCGGAAATACCAGAGATGGCCCTTGACCTCGCGCTGCTCGACCTCGAGGTCCGAGATCGCCGTATGCAGCTTGCAGTCCCAGTTGACCAGCCGCTTGTCGCGGTAGATCAGGCCCTCCTTGTAGAGGGTGACGAACACCTTGCGGACCGCCGCCGAGAGCCCCTCGTCCATGGTGAAGCGCTCGCGCGACCAGTCGGCCGAGGCCCCCAGGCGGCGAAGCTGGTTGAAGATGTTGCCGCCCGATTCCTCCTTCCACCGCCAGACGCGCTCGACGAAGGCCTCGCGGCCGAGGTCGTGGCGGGTCTTGCCCTCCCGGGCGAGCTGGCGCTCGATCACCATCTGGGTCGCGATGCCGGCGTGATCCATGCCCGGCTGCCACAGAACGTCGCGGCCGCGCATCCGCTGCCAGCGCACCAGGATGTCCTGAAGCGTGTTGTTGAGCGCGTGCCCCATATGCAGGCTGCCCGTGACGTTGGGCGGCGGGATGACGATCGTGAAGGGCTTGGCGTCGGGCCGCTTGCCGCAAGCGAAGGCGTCCGCCTTCTCCCAGGCGGCGTACTGCCGGTCTTCGGTGTCCTGATGGCGATAGGTCTTGTCCAGCATGGCTGAACCCGGTTGTCCAATTCGTTCGGGTTGTGGGAGGCCCGGCGACGCCGGGCGGGAGACGGTCACTCGGATTCGGCGCGGCGCGCGAGATTACGGATTTCGCGCTGAACGAGGCGCTCGACCAGCGGCGGAAGGTTGGTGTCGAGCCACTCGCGCAGCATCGGCCGGATCAGGTCCATGACCAGATCCTCGACCGTGCGCCCCGAATCGCCGAAGCGCAACTCGGCCACCTCGGGCGGCTCGGGCTCGGTCGCGCGGGCGAGGTCGGCGAAAGCGGCGGTCGCCTTCGCGGCCGCCTCGTCCGAAACCAGATGTCCCGGCTGGGCGGGCGGAGCCGGCTCTTGCTCGGCGAGCACCAGATCCTCGGTTTCGACCGCCGGCTCGGGTTCGGGTTCGGGCATGGGCTCCGGCTCGGGTTCGGGCGTGGGTTCGGGCTCGGGCTCCGGTGCAGGCTCGGCGGCCGCGACCGGTTCCGGCTCGGGCTCGGGCTCGGGCTCTGGCTCGGGTTCCGGCTCGGGCTCGGGCTCCGGTTGCGGTTCGGGCTCGGGCGCGGCCTCGGCCGAGAGATCGACGGTCGAGCCGTCCTCGGTCACCATCTGGGTGAGTTCGAGGACGTCGTCGCCCTCCTTGTCCGGAGCGGCGTCCTCGTCGCTTTCCCCTTCCTCGGCCTCGGCGGGCGCCGCCTTCTCGGGTTCGGCGGGCGCCGTGTCGGCGCCGTTCGTCTCCGCGCCCGCGGCGTCACCCTCGTCCTCGCCATCCTCCGAGATGATGCGACGGATGGAGGCGAGAATCTCCTCCATCGAGGGTTCTTTCTGGGAATTCTCCTCGCTCATCGTCGGTCCTCGATCACGCGCGTCGCGGCCAGACTAGGCCACCGACGTCGCGATGGCCAGCATCAGTATAACCTCGCTCCGCGGCGGCGCGACCGGGAAGCTCCCTACTCGCCGCCATCGAAGCCCAAAAGCTTGTTGCGCACCGCGCGGTAATGCCGGGTCGGGTCGTAGACCGGAACGTCGAGTCCCAGCTTGTCGGCGGTCAGCGCGCCGACCGCGGCCTTGAGCGTGAAAGCGGCCACGACCGCGTCGCGTTGGGCGCGGACGAGATCGACGCGGGCGGTGAACAGCTCCTGCTCGGCGTCGAGCACGTCGAGCGTGGTGCGCGAGCCGACGCTCGCCTCCTCCTCGACGCCCTGGAGCGCGATCTTGGCGGCGCGCACCGAATCCTCGAACGCCTTGATGCGCGCGCGCGCGGTTTGCAGGGCCTCCCAGCCGCGGGTCACGTCCTGGGCCGTGGCGCGCTTGCTCTGCTCGACCTCGAGGCGGCGCTGCGAGGCGGTCGCCCGCGCCGCGCGCACCTTGGCGTATTCGGACCCCGACTGATAAAGCGGGATCGAGAGCTGCGCCTTGAGGATCGCGGTGTCCTGCGAGGTGATGAAGGTCGAGGTGTCCTCGGCCATGGTGTAGGTGCCGTTGAGCGTGAGCTCGGGCAAAAGCGCCCCGGTCGCGATGCGCACGTCGAAGCGCGCCGCGCGCGCGGCGAAGACCGCGCGCCGAACGCTCGGGTTCTCGTCGCTCGCCTGCGCCTGCGCCGCCTTCTCGTCCTTGGGCAGGGAGCCGATCACGTCGGGCGCGGCGAGGGTGCCCGGCATGCGCCCCACGACGTTGAGATAGATCGCGCGCGACGAGGTCAAATCGCCCTCGGCGCGGACCCGGTCGGCGATCGCGTTGGAAAGCCGCGATTCGGCCTGGGCGACGTCGGTCCGCGTCACCTCGCCCACGTCGAAGCGATCCTTCGCCGCCTCGAGCTGGCGGCGCAGCCTTTGCTCGTTGTTGATCGCGAGCTCGAGAACCGACTGGTCGCGATAAACGTCGAGGTAGGCGGTGGCGGCCTGAAGAAGGATGTCCTGCTCGACCTCGGCCAGCCGGGCGCGGTCGGCGCGCACCAGGTACTCGGCCCGCTGGACGCCCGAGACCGTGCGAAAGCCGCGAAACAGCGGCTGACTGAGCGAAAGCGTGAGCGTGCGCGGGTTGAGCGTGTCGTCGGCGCCGAGCCCCTGGCTGGAATTGGACGAGATATCCTCGAAGCCCGCATCGGCGCTCACGCTTACCGTCGGCCGCCAACCGCCGAGCGCGGTCGGCACCTCTTCGTCGGTGGCGCGAAGCGCCGCGCGCTGGGCGAGGATCGTCGGGTTGTTGGCGTAGGCCGCGGCGAGCGCGTCGGCGAGCGTTTCGGCCCCGGCCGGCGACGCGGCCAGCGCCACCGCCGCGAGCAGCATCGCCCCTGCCGCCGCCCGGTTCGGGAACGCCCGTATCATCACCCCCACCTTCCTTCTCTCCGATCCGCCCCTAGAACTCGAACTTCGGCGGCGACTGGAACCCGGGCAGCGGCGGCACCGCGGCATCGAACTCGGTCCGCCGCGAGATCGCGCCGTGCAGACGCAGGAACACCGTGAGCTTGCCGACGCTCCTCGGGCCGGCGACCACGCAGACCAGGCGGCCGCCTTCGGCGAGCTGATCGGTGATCGTCTCGGGCACCGTCTCGACCGCGCCCTCGATCAGAATCACGTCATAGGGCGCCTGCGCGGCGTAGCCCGCCTCGAGCGGGCCGGTCACGACCGCCGCGCTGTCGGCGCCGAGCTCGGCGAGCAGCGCCGTCGCCCGCTCGGCGAGCGCGGGATCGCTCTCGAGCCCGACGACCGTGGCCGCGAGCCGGGCGAGAACCGCCGGGCCGTAGCCGGTCGCGCAGCCGATATCGAGCACCACGTCGTCCGCGCCGATCTCGGCCGCCTGAAGAAGCCGCGCCATGACCATCGGTTCCATCAGGTAACGGCCGGGCGCGACCTCGAGATCCTCGTCGATATAGGCGAGCCCGCGCAGCGCCTTGGGCACGAACAGCTCGCGCGGCACCGCCTCCATCGCGTCGATGACGCGCGGATCGGTGACCTGGTTGGGCTTGATCTGATTCTCGACCATGTTGTGGCGCACGGCGGCGAAGTCGGTCATTCGCTCGATCCTCCGGGCTATGTGTGACCGCGGAAAAGGGCCGGGGCGCGGGCCGGCTCGACGTTAGGCCGACTTATACTGGCACGGCCGCGCGAACACAATGACCGAGACACCCGGAAGGCCCGCCCGCGACCCGGCATGGTCCCGGCAGGCGCAAGCGAAGCTCCGCTTGACCCTGGCGCCGCCGCCCTCCTATATACCGCTATTCGGCGCCGGCCCGGTGGCTGAGTGGCTAAGCAGCGGACTGCAAATCCGTGTACGTCGGTTCGATTCCGGCCCGGGCCTCCAGACCCTTCGAGACATTGGCGCTCATTGTCGGACGCCGCGCCCGTCGCGGCGTCGCGATTCCGCCGAACCGGCGACGCGTCTCGATTTCCAATCCCGTCGATCCTCCCGTGGCCTTGCCTCCGTCCGCGCCGGTCCCGATTCGAAGACCCATTTCGACACCGCGAGGAGGGTCATGCGGGATGCTTCGAGGCGTCCAAAAGAGTTAAGTATTACGCTAAGTAATCCATTGTAACTATATTGATTATTAATATAATTTTCACAAACACGGTCTAATCAGATCGATGCCCCTGGACGCGCACGGGCCCGATCGAAGGGCGATATCGACGCGGCCGATCTTGAGGCCGCAGCCGGGCAGTCGCGACCCGCGAAATCGGACAGGGGCCAAAGAAAATGCCGTAGCCGCATACGCGGTGGCGCCGTTCGGGGTGCGACGGTCCTCTCCGGGGCCGTCCGGGCGTTGTCGTGAAACGCGATTTCGGGGGACCACAAGATGAGCAATATCGTAGCCAAGATCCTCGGCAAGATCGGGGTCAAGTACCAGATTGGCCTGATCGGCGCCGCAACCCTTGTCGGCTTCATCGCCGTCGGCGCGATCTACTATGTCGGCGAGCAGAAGCAGGAGGCGATGCAGGCGGTCGAGGTCAGGGAAAATCGGGGCGCTGAACTCGTCAAGAATATCCAGATCGCCTTCCTCAAGGCTCGCGAGCAGGAAAAGGACTTCCTGCTCACTCTCGATCCGAAGCGCGCCGAGAAGCACTCCGAAATCGTCGCCCAGACCCTGCCGTTGTTCGACGAACTCAAGAAGATCCACGGCGCCTCCGCGGGCACCGAGGACGCGAATATGACGGCGAAGGACGTGGCGCGGGTCGTCGCGACCAGGGAGGGGTTCCTCGCCTATGCCAAGCAGTTCAATGACCTGGTGGAGATCTGGCGACGCGGCGGGTTGACGCCCGATAGCGGCCTGCGCGGCAAGCTCCGCGAGGCCGTCCACGAGATCGAGGGGGCGATCAAGGGCTTCGATCAACCGCGCTTGATGGCCACTCTTCTGATGATGCGTCGCCACGAAAAGGACTTCCTGCTGCGCAAGGACCCGAAGTACCTGAAGAAGATGGACGCGCGCCTGGCCGAGTTCGGCAGAGAGCTCGCGGCATCGAGCATTCCCGAGGACGCCAAGGTCGATATCGCGGCCAAGGCCAAGACCTATCGCGCCGCCTTCGGAGAACTCGCCGACTTGATCCTCGAGGAACTCGGCAACCGCGACCGCATGTCCGGTCTCTACGCGGAAGTCATGCCCAAGCTCATGATGCTGGAGAATCAAGGTATCGCGGACGCCCGGGCGACGGTCGAGGCGCTTAAGCGAAACACCGAGCGCACCGTCGTCACCATGGCCACGACCATTATCGGCGCGACGGTCCTCACGCTCGCGCTGGCTCTGGTCATCGGGCTCGGCATCAGCGGGCCCATCGGGGCGATGACCGCCGTCATGACCCGGCTGGCCGAGGGCGACAAGTCCGCCGAGATCCCCGCCGCCGACCAGTCGAACGAGATCGGCGAGATGGCCCGGGCCGTGCAGGTCTTCAAGGAAAACGCCATTCGCATGGATCAGATGGCCAAGGAGCAGGAGGAGATCGAGCGCCGCGCCGAAGAAGAAAAGCGCCGGACCATGAAAGACCTCGCCGACGACTTCGAGGCCAGGGTCAAGGGCGTGGTCGAGACCGTGACCGCGGCCGCCACCGAAATGCAGTCGGCGGCCCAATCGCTCAGCTCGACCGCCGAGGAGACCAACCATCAGGCCGACGCCGTGGCCGCGGCCTCGGAGCAGGCCTCGACCAACGTCCAGACCGTGGCTGCGGCTTCCGAGGAGCTTTCGAGCTCGATCGCCGAGATCGGTCGCCAGGTCGCCCAGGCGGCGAGCACCTCGCAGCAGGCGAAGACCGAGGCCGAACGCACCAACGCCCAGGTCCAGGGCTTGGCCGAGGCGGCTCAGAAGATCAGCGACATCGTCGATCTCATCAACGACATCGCCAGCCAGACCAACCTTCTCGCCTTGAACGCCTCGATCGAGGCGGCGCGGGCCGGAGACGCCGGCAAGGGCTTCGCGGTGGTCGCCTCGGAGGTCAAGAACCTGGCCACCCAGACCGCCAAGGCGACCGAGGAGATCTCGGGCCAGATCGGGGCGGTGCAGTCGGCCACCGAAGAGGCCGTCAAGGTCATCCAGGGCATCGTCGGAACGGTCGGCGACATCAGCGAGATCTCGACCGCGATCGCCTCGGCGGTCGATGAGCAGGACGCGGCGACCGGCGAGATCAGCCGCAACGTCCAGGAGGCCGCTCTCGGCACCCAGGAGGTTTCGAGCAATATCGGCGGCGTCACCCAGGCCGCCTCCGAAACCGGCGCCGCCGCCAGCCAGATGCTGGACGCGGCCGGACAACTCTCGCGCGAAGCCGAGACCCTACGCGGCGAGGTCGACAAGTTCCTGACCCAGATCCGCGCCGCCTGAGCGGAGAACCGGTCGCGCGGGGATCGCGCATCGAGGCGGCCGGATCGCGGCAAATCGACGCAAGGGCGGGATAACGATTGGTTAAGCACGTCCGGTGCACACTATAGAGTGCGCCGGGCGATGCTTGCCGCCGGCAGGTGTGATCCGGCGCGCCACAACCCGGGGGTCGTGATTTTCGATGACGCGTCTTAGCAAGGACGACGTGGCCAGGCTCAAGGCCCGGCCAGAGACTCGCGGCGAGACCGCGGCCAAGGTCGCCGCGGCATTCGTCAACGACGAGCTCGACGACTCGTCGCGCGAAATCGCCGAGGAAATCTTCCGTCACATGGTGCGCGACGCCGAGGTCCGCGTCCGCAAGGCGCTGGCCGAGAGCCTCAAGGAAAGTCGGCTCGTGCCCCATGACGTGGCCTTCTCGCTGGCAATGGACGTGAGCGAGGTCGCCGAGCCGATCCTGATCCATTCCCAAGTGCTGACCGACGCCGACCTGATCGAGATCATCGAGACCCGGCCGGGGCCGAGCCGGGTCGCCGTGGCCCGGCGGACGACGGTTTCCGCCACGGTCTCCGACGCGCTGGTCGAGACCCGGGACGAGGACGCCGTCGCCACCCTGGTGGGCAACCCGGGCGCCGAGGTCTCGGAGAAGACCTTCGGCACCATCCTCGACGCCTTCCCCGAGAGCGAGCCGGTCAAGCGCAACATGACCCATCGCCCGAGCCTGCCGGTGCGGGTTGCCGAGCGGCTGGTGACCATGGTCTCCGAGCGCCTGCGCGAGCATCTCGTCACCCATCACGAGCTGCCTCCCGACGTGGCCGCCGATCTGGTGCTGCAAAGCCGCGAAAAGGCGGCGCTCGACATCGTCGCGGGCGGCATGTCGCAAGGCGACGTCGACGGGCTCGTCGATCAGCTTTACGTGAACGGGCGCCTCACGCCCTCGATCGTCCTGCGCGCGCTCTGCGTCGGCGATCTGATGTTCTTCGAATCGGCGATGGCGCGGCTCGCCGGGGTGCCGGTCGCCAACGTCCACCAATTGATCATCGACCAGGGACCGCTCGGCCTCAAGGAGCTCTACCGCGCCTCCGGCCTGCCGGACGAGATGTTTCCGGCCTTCCGCGTCGCCACCGACGTGGTGCGCGAGATGGACTTCGACGGCGGCCCCGACGACCGCGAACGTTTCCGCTCGCGGGCGATCGAACGCATCCTCACCCAGTTCGAGGACCTCGACGCCGACAACCTCGACTATCTACTCGCAAGGATCGGCGGCAAGACCGCCGGCGCCGCCGCCTCCACCGCGGCCTGACGCCGAAAGCGTATCGCGCCTCGCGACGGTCTCCTCGTCGCGACCGCGCGGTGTCGAGATTCCTTACAGTCCGAAAACCCGAGAAAAGGCGCGGCGCACTCCTCGCATTCGGATTTACCCTCTTGATAACGTGAAGAATTTCGGTCGATGAACCCGGCATTCGGCGAAATGCGCGCTGGGGAACACCGGAAACCCGGGGAAAGAGGGCGTCCAGACTGTCGGATTCCTTTACAGGTTTCGATGGCTGGGATCAGCCTGTCCTCACAGGATATTGAAAAACAAAGAATATTTTTATTGGCATGAAATGTGCGTGTCATCCTTGATGAAGATGGCGTTTAGAAGGCGGTAAAAGCGGTCGGAATGGCAATGAGCCTCACAATGGCAAGCGTTCTGCGGTACACCCGACGCTTCGCTCTCACGGGCGCGGCGGTGGCGCTTTCGGCGATTGCCCTGCTTGCTCCGCGCGCGGCCGAGGCCGTGCCGACGCTTCAGCTTTACCTTCCCGACGGCGTGTACGCGGACTCGCGCACCATCGGCGGCGTCACGGTCACGGAAAGCTGGCTCACGCTCTCGAAGCCCTTCGATCTCGTGGTCGCCGGCGCGACGAGTCCGAAGAAGGTGGCGCGCATCACCGACGTGACCCTGTGGATCTCGATCCAGGACGCGGACTTCAACAACGCGCCCTCGGGCAGCACCGTGGACGTCACCCTCGAGGACGGGACCGTCGTGACCCTCGGGAAAGGCGATGCCATGTATGGCAAGCCCTCGTTGCTCTCGCCGCATGGGATCTTCCCGGCCTATTATTTTCAGGTGGGGCTTCCTGATCTCGACGTCGCGGGCGCCGGCGAAACCGTCTACGACTACAACACCGGCTTCGATCCCGCCGATCCCGGCGCCAGCGGTTCGGACAGCGGCGACCAGCAGACGCTCGGCATCGACTATTCGGCCGCGTTCTTCTATCTCCACATGGATCTGACCGGCACCGCGCTCGACGCCAACGGCAACGTGCTGAAAACGGCTTTTGCGCCCTTCTCCCACGACGCGGACGCGCCAACGACGCAAGTGCCCGAGCCCGGAACCTTGATCGTGTTCGCGACGGGGCTGTTGATCCTGGCCGCCGCCGCTCGGCGACGTCGGACGATTAAGACCGGATAAGCCGCGCCCCTTCCGCTCTCGACAGTGTCGTTTCTACCGCCGCCCGCCGGCGAGGCGTAGCGCGTCGGGATCCTTGCGCAGGCGCGCCATCGACCAGACGCCGAAGGCCGGGCCGATCGCCAGCGCCGCGAAGGCGTAGCGCCAGCCGAGCGCCTCGACCGCCAGCGGCATCAGGTGGATGGTGACCAGGGTCAGGAGAAAGCCCGTCGCCGTCTGCACCGTCAGTAGGGTGCCGATGCGCTCGGGCGGGGCGAGTTCGGCGATGCTCGCCGAGAACTGCGCCGAATCGGCGACCACCGAGACTCCCCAGACCAGGGCGAGCGCGAACAGAAGCGCGGGCGGACCGCCGAACAGAAAGCCGATAACGAGCGCACAGGTTCCGCTGGTCGCCATCGCCGCGATGGTCAGCGCCGTGCGCCCGACGCGGTCGGCGACCAGCCCGCCGAGAACGCAGCCCGCGCCGCCGCCGAGACCCATGGCGACGAAGGTCGCGGTCCGCGCCCAGAAGGCCGCGTCGCTCGCGTCGAGCGTGAGCCGGAAGCTCGCCTCGAGAAACACGACCAGCCAGGCCCACATGGCGTACAGCTCCCACATATGGCCGAGGTAGCCGAAATTGGCGAGCCGCAGCGAACGGGTGCGAAACCCGGCGAGCGCGGCGGCCGGATCGAAGCGCGGCGAGGGTCGCCGGTTGGGTCCCAGACGCACCCGGTGGATCAGCAACGCCGCGACCACGGCGGCGGCCGAGGCCGAGGCGATCGTAAACCGCCAGTCGATGCCGCCGAGCGCGTTGAACAGATGCGGGCTCGCCGAGCCCAGCGTCAGCCCGCCGATCAGCAGTCCGATCAGCAGCCCCATGTCGGCCTTGGCCCAGGACGCCGCCATCTTCATGCCGACCGGATAGACCCCGGCCATCGCGACGCCGGTGACGAAGCGGCAAACGATGACCGCGTCCGAGGTCGGATCGAGAACCAGGATCAGGGCGTTCGCGCCGGCGCCCAAAAGCGTCGCGGCGGCGAAGAAGCGGCGGGGATCGAGCCGGTCGGCGAGGCCGAGGATCGCGCTCCCCAGCGTGCCGACGACGAAGCCCGCCTGAACGCTGGTCGTGAACAGCGAGGAATGCAGGGCATCGAGCCCATAGACCGCCTGCAACGTCGGCACGATCGCCGAGGCCGAGAACCACAGCGCCATCGCCGCCACCTGGCAGACGACTAGAATCGCCACCGAAACGGCTTTCGACGCCTCCCCTTCCCCCCGCGTTTCGCGCGTTTTCTCGACCATGCCCCGCTCAGCTTGCCGCGAGAGGGTGCCCGGAAAATTCCCTCCGATCAACAGGCTGTGCGAATTCGCGCTAATTCGGGGGCTGGTCAGGGGAGAAGATGGGCCGCGATCCGGCCGTCACGCAGGGCGACGAGCTCGCCCTCGGCGAGCGGCCGCCAGGGCTCGTCGGTCAAGGGCACGCTCGCCGCGAGCACCACTTCCTGGGCATCGAGCCGCACGTCGAGACCGTCGGCGACCACGTCTTCGGGACCGTCGGCCTCGGGGTGGCAGCGGCGGCAAAGAAGAACCAGCCCCGGCGGTTCGATCCGCCCGTTCGCCGCCTGGTGGCGGCGGTGGCCGTGAGCGAAGATCGCGTCGCCGTCGGCGTAGAGAAAATTCGCCGGCCCGAGCGAACGCAGCTCGGCGGCGAATTTGGCCACCACGGCCATGCGGCGGGCAAGGTCGGGCGCCTTCCCCGAAGATTCATCCCACAGCGACGCGAGCCGTTCGAGCAGGGCGCAGAAGGC
This sequence comes from uncultured Alphaproteobacteria bacterium, assembly GCA_964531525.1. Classification (GTDB taxonomy): domain Bacteria; phylum Pseudomonadota; class Alphaproteobacteria; order JAAXGF01; family JAAXGF01; genus CAYYWV01. Next base: position 11,259 of record CAZHDF010000064.1, read on the forward strand.
CCATTCCGAATCGGTCTCGCCGACCGGGTGGAAGCGCTCCAGCGCGAAGGCCGGGTTGGCGCGGATCGCGTCGAGATCGCCGTTATGGGCGAACACATGCATGCGCCCGCCGAGCTCGCGGACGAAGGGCTGGGTGTTGGCGTAGACGAGATCGCCCTGGGTCGCCCTGCGAATATGCGACAGCACCATCCGGCTGCGAAGCGCGTGATTCTCGATAAACCGGACCCAGTCACTGTCGCTTGCGGGCTCGGCCTCCTTGATCAGGCGAACGTCGTGATTCTCGTAATAGGCGATCCCCCAGCCGTCGCGGTGCGGCCCCTCGTCGCCACCGTGACGGGCGAAGAGACGGAGCGAAAAGGTCACCGTCGCCGGACGGTTGCTCGACAGCGCAAACAGCTCGCACATCGGGCGGCTCCTCTCCAACTAAGCGTTCCATATCGAATATAGGCCGCCGCGCGATGGGGAGGACATCGCGCGGCGGCCGGATCTTTCGGGCGCGCCCCGACGGAAAGGTCGGAAGGGAGGCTCAGACCGCCGCCTTCGCCGCCGGAGCTTCGTGCGCGCCGAAAGAATCGGAATCGCGCGGCCCCATGGTGTCGTCGGGCGTGACGGGGCCGCCGTTGCGTCGCTCGATCCGAGAACCGAGCCAGAATCCGCCCGCCGCCATGACGGCGAAGGCAATCAGGATCACCGGCACCGGCAGACCGAGAAGCTGGTCGAGGGTTTGGCGCGCGGGCCCCTTGGCGGCGCGATAGAAGGGCTCGATCGCGTCGAACGCGCCGGCGAAGGCGGCCACGCCCACGACCATGCCAACGATGAAGGCGATGGCGTCCAGCCGTCCGCTCGCGAGCCCGACCGCCGAGGTGCCCGGGCAATAGCCGCCGACCGAGAAGCCGGCGCCGATCAGCGCGCCGCCGGCCGCGATCGACCAGAAGTAGAGCGTCGGCACATAAACCTTGCCGAGCGGCATGATCCCGGTCGCGTCGGCGATCCACAGCCCGGTCGCCGCGACCACGACGGCGGTGAACATCACCTTGAACACCGAGAAGTCGCGAAGCGTGAACTGGCCGGTCAGCTTTCGCGGGCTGCCGAAGCCCGCGCCCTCGAGGACGAAGCCGAACAGAAGCCCGGCGAGCAGCCCCGACAGGGCGCCGTTGTCGTAGAGAGGCAGCGTCATCTCCAGGCCCTCCGCATCAGGATCATGGTCGCGAATCCCGCGGCGAAGAACGCGATCAGGAACACGAAGGCGGCGACCGAAAGCGTCGCCCCGCCCGAAAGGCCGAGACCGCTGGTGCAGCCGCGCGCGAGGCGACTGCCGAAGCCGGTCAAAATACCGCCCAGAAAGGCGAGGCCGAGACGTGGCGGCGTGCCCAGCCCCGCGCCGCGCTCGACGCCGAGGCGAAATCGTCCGCTCGCCAGGCTGCCCGCGAGCGCGCCGACCATGACGCCGACGATCTCCCAGGAAATCCAGCCGTCGAGCGGATTGCCCCGAAGGTAGGGGCCCAGATAGGCGTTGGCCTCGGCCGCCGCCGGCGCGACGAGCCCGGCCAGGCCGGCCGCGAGACGGGTAAAGAAACCGCTCGCGCCCAGGCCATGGCCGGTCGCCACGAAGGCGAGGACAAGGGCGAGCCCGAGCGCCACCCCGGCCGCGAGCGGCGGCCAGAAGGGGCGCGTCGGGCCGGTCATGACGCGATTCATGGCGCGATCGCTCATGTCACCCTCCCGCTCCCCGCGTTCAGCTCAGCGGCGGCAGCCCGAGGCGCGCGCGAACCGCCTTCTCGCGACTCGGCTTCAGGCCGATGGCGCGCCCTTCCTCGACCGCGATCATCGCCGGCACGCCCTTGGAGGCGCGATAGAGCGCCCACATGGCGCCGACGCGATTGGCGGTCTCGCAATGGACGAGGATCGGCAGATTGGCCGGATCGTTGATGATCCGGGCGAATTCGCGCACCTGCTCATCGGTCGGCGCGCGCGTCGGCACCGGAATGTTAAAATATTTGATCCCGACGGCCTTGGCCTTCTCGCGTTCGACCTCGGCGCCTTCCTTGGCCGTCAACAGATTGAGAATGGTCTTGAAGCCGAGGCGCTTGGCTTCCATCACGCCGCCCTCGAGCAGGAGACCCGCCGTGCCGATCATGGGCGAGGCGCGGTTGTAATAGGTGATCGCAGCGCTCACCTTATCGCCGAATGGCGCCATGGCCTTCGCCGTGCCCGCCTGGGCGAACCCCGGCAGCGCGAACAGCGCCACGACAAGCGCCAGCCTCGCGGTGTAGAATTTGAAACGGTTCATCGCTGTTCTCCAACTGACGTTTCGAACGGTCATGAAACTGAGGAGCTTCGAGTGGTTCGGATCGGGTCCTCGCCGCCAGCGTCCGAGACGGATCTCCCCCGTCCGGCGCCCTGGGGTGCTTGACATATATTCGTAACTGCATACCTTTGCAAGTATGGATACTGAGAAAATGCGAGTGACCGCCTCTCAGGTCAGTGACCTGATGAAGGTGTTGTCCCACGAAAACCGGCTCATGGTCCTGTGCCAGCTCGCCGAGGGCGAGCGTTCGGTCGGCGAACTCGCGCGCCTTCTGGGCATCCGCGAGCAGGCGATGTCGCAGCAACTCGCGCGGCTGCGCGCCGAAGGGTTGGTGACCACCCGGCGCGAGGGGCAGACGATCCACTATAGGCTCGCGCGGGACGACGTGCGGGCGCTGGTCGCGTTCCTCTACTCCACCTATTGCGGTGACGAGACCCTCGGCTGCTAACCGACGGGGCGCGCCCTTCCTTTCCCTTCCTCTTCCCCTTCCCGGCGCGCGCGGCGTATGATGCCGCGCGCCCGCCGCCGGGCCGGGACCAAGGCAACAAGACCTATGAATCGGGAGGAAACATGGGCCGTAAAGTCACCGTCGCGGTCGTTCAGGACTGCCCCGTCGTCTTCGACCGCCCCCGCACGATCGAGAAAATTCACGCGCTCGTCTCCAAGGCCGCGAACCAAGGGGCGGCGCTCGTCCTTCTCCCCGAGGCCTTCGTCTCGGCCTATCCCAAGGGACTCGACTTCGGCGCCCGCATCGGCAGCCGCACGGCCGAGGGGCGCGACGATTTCCGTCGCTACTTCGAAAGCGCGATCGCGGTCCCGGGACCCGACTGCGACGCCATCGGCGCGGCGGCCCGCGCGGCCGGCGTTCACCTGGTGGTCGGCGTGATCGAGCGCGACGGCGGCACGCTTTATTGCACCGCCCTCACCTTCGGTCCCGACGGCGCGCTTCTCGCCCGCCACCGCAAGCTGATGCCGACCGCCTCGGAGCGCCTCGTCTGGGGGTTCGGCGACGGTTCGACCCTGCCCGTGGTCGAAACCCCGCTCGGCCGTCTCGGCAGCGTAATCTGCTGGGAGAACTACATGCCGTTGCTGCGCATGGCGATGTACGCCAAGGGGGTCGAGATTTATTGCGCGCCGACCGCCGACGATCGCGACAGTTGGCTTTCGACCATGCGCCATATCGCGCTCGAGGGGCGCTGTTTCGTGCTTTCCGCCTGTCAGTACCTGACGCGCGGCGACTGCCCCGAGGACTACCGCGCGGCCCAGGGCGACGACCCCAAGACCGTGTTGATGCGCGGCGGAAGCTGCATCGTCTCGCCGCTCGGCCAGGTGCTCGCGGGGCCGCACTTCGACGGTCCCGCGATTCTCACCGCCGAAATCGAGTTGGATGAGATCGCGCGCGGCAAATACGACTTCGACGTCGTCGGCCATTACGCGCGTCCCGACGTATTCAGGCTGCATGTCAACGAACGCCCGCAAACGCCCGTCGTGACGCATAAAGGCGAGTCCGAAGATCCGTTCGACGGGGATTAGCGCGCGGTCTTCGACTTTCGCGTGATCCCACAGCCGGCGAGCACCAGGCGCGTGATGGTTTCGACCGCGACCTCGAAATCGGCGTCCGAGAGCTTGCGCCGGCCGAGGATCGCGCTCACCTGCACGCCGAAATCGGCATACTGCTGGGTCGCCGCCCAGATGATCGAGAAGAGATGCGCGGGTTCGATCGGGTCCATGCGCCCTTCCCGCACCCAGACCTCGAACACCTTGGCCTTCTGGCGGACGAGCGCGCGCAGTTCGCCGGCGAGGAAGCCCTCGATATTGGGCGCGCCCAGGATGACCTCGTTGGCGAAAACCCGCGAGGCGTGGGGACGGTCGCGCGAATACATGACCTTGGCGCGAATGTAGTCCGAAAGTGCCTCGGCCGGGTCGCGATCCTCGGTGATCTGATCGAGCGCCGCGAGCCATAATTCGAGAATGTCGTCGATCACCGCTCGGTAAAGCGTCGCCTTGGTGCCGAAGTAATAATGGACGTTGGCCTTGGGCAACCCGGCGCGTTCGGCGATCGCCGCGGTGGTCGCGCCGCGATAGCCGCGCTCGGCGAAAACCTCCTCGGCCGCCTTGAGTATTCGCGCCCGATTGCGCGCCCTAATCTGCCCCGGCGCCGACGCCTGAGCGACCTCGGCCGTCTCGCTTCGATGGTCCATCTTTCCGGCCCCGCCGCCCGTGCGGCTTTCCTTCCCCAAAAGCTGACCAGTTGGTCAGTATTCCTTGACCATACGGTCAGACGAACGCTACAGTCAAACCAACGAGAATGATAGAGTCGGCCGCGCGCCGGCCGCAAACGAAGACAGGGACGCTTTCATGTCCGACAGCCCGGACATCGCGTCGGGCCGCCTTGCTCCCGACACGATTCGCGAAAATTTCGGCGATCTTCGCCCGCCCCTTTCCCGCGCCCGCGCGCTGGTCGAGGCGAATCGCTGCTACTTCTGCTACGACGCGCCCTGCGTCGAAGCCTGCCCGACCGGCATCGACATTCCGAGCTTCATCCACAAGATCGCGACCGACAACCTGCGCGGCGCGGCGATGGATATTCTATCCGAGAATATTCTCGGCGGAAGCTGCGCCCGGGTCTGCCCGACCGAGATCCTGTGCCAGCGGGCCTGCGTGCGCGAGGCGCAGGAAGGAAAGCCGGTCGTGATCGGCGAGCTGCAACGCCACGCCACCGACTATCTGATGGCCCAAGACGGCCACCCCTTCACCCGCGCCGCCCCCTCGGGCAAGCGCGTCGCCGTGGTCGGCGCGGGGCCCGCGGGTCTCGCCTGCGCCCACCGGCTCGCCATGCTGGGCCACGCGGTCGAGCTGTTCGACGCCAAGACCAAGGCCGGCGGACTCAACGAATACGGCATCGCCGCCTACAAGCTCGCCGACGATTTCGCGCGCCGCGAGGTCGCGTTCGTGCTGGCCATCGGCGGCATCACGCTGCATTCCGGCAAGGCGCTCGGGCGCGACGTCTCGCTCGCCGATCTGCGCCGCGACCACGACGCGGTGTTCCTCGGCCTCGGCCTCGGCGGCGTGCGCGCGCTGGGGATCGAGGGCGAGGCGCTGGGCGGCGTCGTCAACGCGGTCGATTACATCGCCGAGCTGCGCCAGGCGGACGATCTGGCGCGGCTTCCCGTCGGGCGGCGGGTGATCGTCATCGGCGGCGGCAACACCGCGATCGATATCGCGGTGCAGTCCAAGCGCCTCGGCGCCGAGGACGTGACCATCGTCTACCGGCGCGGCCCGGTCGAGATGTCGGCCACCGACCACGAGCAGGACTTCGCGCAGACCAACGGCGTGCGGATTCGCCACTGGGCGCGCCCCGTGGGGCTGACCGCGCGCGACGGCCACGTGAGCGCGGTGACCTTCGAATACACGCGCATGGGCGACGACGGACGCCTCGCGGGAACGGGCGAGACCTACGTTCTGCCCGCCGATATGGTATTCAAGGCGATCGGGCAGACCTTCGTCGCCGACCCGCTCAAGGACGGCGACCATTCGCTGCTCGACCTCGAGGGCGGACGGATCGTCGTCGACGAGAACCGGCGAAGCTCGCTCGCCGGTGTCTGGGCCGGCGGCGACGCGATCGCGGGCGGCGAGGATCTGACCGTGGCGGCGGTCCAGGACGGCAAGATCGCCGCCCAGGCCATCGACCGCGCCCTGCGGTCCTGAGGAGGGAAAAGGCCATGGTCGACCTTCGGTGCACAATCGCGGGCGTCACCTCGCCCAACCCCTTCTGGCTCGCCTCGGCGCCGCCGACCGACAAGGAATACAACGTCGTGCGCGCCTTCAAGGCGGGCTGGGGCGGCGTGGTGTGGAAGACCCTGGGCGAGGATCCGCCGATCGTCAACGTCTCGTCGCGCTACGGCGCGGCGAGCTACGGCGGCGCCCGCATGGCGGCGTTCAACAACATCGAGCTGATCACCGACCGGCCGCTCGACGTCAACCTGCGCGAGATCAAGCAGGTCAAGCGCGACTGGCCCGACCGCGCCATGGTGGTCTCGCTGATGGTGCCCTGCGAGGAGGACAACT
>CAZHDF010000065.1:0-17577 GCA_964531525.1 uncultured Alphaproteobacteria bacterium
GCATGTTCTCGACCATCTGCTGGCGCTCGTACGCCTGGGCCACCGCCGCGCGGAGTTGGTCGAGGGCGCGAACCATGTCGCCGATCTCGCCGCCCATGCTCGTATCCAGCTCGATGTCGGTATCGCCTTCCGTGAGCTTGGCCAGCACGCCGTTGACGTCCGCGACCGGCTTGATCACGCGGGAACGGACGAACCAGGTGAAGCCCGCGACGAGGATGACGAGAAGCACGCCGACGAAAACGCCCGCCTCCTCGACGAAGAAAGAAACCTCGTTGACCCCGGCGTAGATCGAAGCCTTGCTTTGCTCGCGGGCCGTATCGATCTCGCCGTTGAGGACCGCGAGGCCCTCGATGAGCGGCTTGTCGTTGATCTTGACGGCTTGGTCGATCTCGGCCGCCGTCCGCCCCATGCGCGCCATCTCGACGATGCGATCGATGGCATCGTCATACTTCGAGATCACGTCGCCGATCGCGGCGAGCGCGTCCTTCTCGCTTGCATCCAGGCCGAGCGCCTCGTAGTTGCGCAGGTCCTCACGCGCCGCGGTGATCCCCGCCCGGATCTTGGCGATGCGCGGGGAATCTTGACGTAAAACGAAATTCTTGAACTGGTGGATCATGCCGCCGAAGCCGATTCGACCGCGAAGATCGCCCAGGATCTCCTCCTTCGCGGCGACTTCCTTGTCGAATCGCTCCCAGGTACTCTGGATTCCATTGACGTCCCTGACCGTGACGAAGGATGTCGCCGTGACGATCGCGCCGATCACGATCGACAGCACGATAACCGCGATGCCGAGCGTCTTGATCTTCATATCGGCAAGAGTTCTTGCTATGCGTTTCATTGGCTTCGTACCTTTGACATGCTGCGTTTTGTTACGAATGGCTCTCGATTGCGCGACCAAAAATCATGGCGTTCTCCGATTCGCCAGGACGGCGCATTTTTTGTCGTAATTCTAAAAACTAAGTAAATTAAGCTGTTAAACGGATATTTTTTCGCATTCTTATCTACAAGTGCCGATCGCGACAAAATCTTCCGATGCAACTCCGAGGGAGCGGAGGCGGTTCGAGAAGCACCATAAAGTGTAATTATTCGGACTTTTTCGTCTCGTATGACGAGCCGTGCAATCGAGTCGGCGACATCCCCTCCGAGCACCGAAACCGGTGCCCGCGCGAAATCCCGCGATGGGAAGGGCTGGGGAAAGCGACAATCCAAAGTCGAAACGGCGCACATGCCTCTCCACCGCGTCCCATGGGATACGTCGGTCGAGAAGCCCGCGATGCCGGTCAGGGCGACGTTTCTTGATTGTCGTTGCCGCGCATTAGGCGCGGGCGGCGCTTAAAAAGTGGTTAACCTGAGCGGGAATGAATCCGTAGGGCCGCAACCCGTCACGCCCCGCCCGTCACGCCGGGTCGCGGCGCAGGGGCTGGCACATGCAATGCACGCCGCCGCCGCCGAGCGTGAACATCGACATGTCGGGGTCGTAGACCTCGAAGCCGAGGGCGCGCAGCCGCGCGTTCAGATCGGTCGAGGCGGCGGTCGACAGGATCCGATCGTCGCCGAGAGCGACGACGTTGCAGCCGAGCGCCATGGTGTCGCGATAGCTCACCGGGACGATCTCGATCCCCTTGGCCTTGAGCCAGTCGAGCACGTCGTCCTCGGTGGTGTCGAGACAGACCGCGGCGAGCTTGGGCGCGAGCATGCAGACCATCAGGTCGATATGGACGTAATGCTCGGCGATCGGCGCGAGGCGCACCTCCCAGCCCTCGGCCTCCATCCAGCCCGCGACCTGACGCGCGGCGGGCTCCTGGGTGCGCTCGCCGCAATAGCCGATCAGCACGCAGCCGGGCTCGATCACGTCGAAATCGCCACCCTCGAACGAGGCCGCCGTGACCATGTTGAAGATCGGGATGCCGGCGTTTTGGTAGAAGCGGATCACGGGCGCGTACTCGCCGCGCCGCCACCACTGGTTCATCTGCGTGACCACGCCGCCGTAGGGCGTCATGAAGTTGGAATCGCGGGCATAGACCTGGTAGGGCAGCGCCTCCTCGGGCTCGAGGAAGTGGCAGGTCACGCCCGCGTCCTCGTAGGCCTGAACCATCTCGCGATGCTGCGCCATGGCGCGCTGGCGATCGAAGGTCGCGCCCGAGCGCAGGGTCGCCTTCGAGATCGAGCTCGTCGGCAGCCAGCGGAAGTAATCGGGCCGGCACAGAAGCACGTCGCGGAGCTTGCCGTATTCCGAATTGACGCCCCAGTCCCCGGCGGTTTCGCCCGCATTCGTCTCGCTCATGGTCCCCTCTCGCAACGGATGGCAAATCCCGCGCGCCACGCTATCATCGCCCGCGCCCGCGCGCCAGATCGGGAAGCGAATCGGAGCGAGGCGGGCGAGCATGGCAAGCGGCCGCGACGACGGCCCGGATCGGGGAGAGACCATGACCACCAACAGAACCTGCGGCGAGGCGCTGGCCGCGCTCATCGAGGCCTACGGCGTCGATACGGTCTTCGGCATTCCGGGCGTGCATACGCTCGAGCTTTACAAGGGGATCGCCGCGACCGGCCTGCGCCACATCCTGCCGCGCCACGAGCAGGGGGCGGGCTTCATGGCCGACGGCTACGCCCGCGCCTCGGGGCGGCCCGGGGTGTGCTTCCTGATCACGGGGCCCGGGGTGACCAACGCCGCGACCGCGATCGGTCAGGCGTACTCCGATTCGGTGCCGATGCTCGTGCTCTCGAGCGTCAACGCGACCCGCGACCTCGGCATGGGCCGCGGGCGGCTGCACGAGATCACCTCGCAGGAGGCCGTGACCCGGCCGCTGACCGCCTTCAGCGCCACCGCCTTCGGCGCGGACGAGGTGCCGGGGCTGGTCGCGCGCGCCTTCGCGACCTTCCGCGCCCAGCGCCCGCGCCCGGTCCATATCGCGCTGCCGCTCGACGTGATGCAGATGCCGGCGAGCTTCGATATTCGCGCCGCCGCCATCGCCGCGCCCCCCGTCCCCGACGGCGACGCGATCGCCGCCGCCGCCGCGCGGCTCGCGAAAGCCTCGCGCCCGGCAATCATCGCCGGAGGCGGCACGGTCGACTGCGCGGCCGAGCTCGCAGCCTTCGTCGAGGCGCTCGCGGCGCCGGTCCTGCTCACCAACGCGGCCAAGGGCGTGATTCCGCGCGACCATCCGCTCTGCGCGGGCGGCACGCTCACGACCGCGCCCGCCCAGGCGATGATCGCGGCGGCGGACGTGGTCGTCGCCGTCGGCACCGAGCTGTCGGAGACCGATTCCTGGGTCGAGCGGCTGCCGATCACGGGATCGCTGATCCGGATCGACATCGACGTCGCCTCGCTCCAGCGCGACTATCCGGCCGAGGTCGCGATCCTGGGCGATGCCGGGCATGCGCTCGCGGCGCTGACCGCGGCGCTCGCCGGCGCGACCCGCCCCACGCCCCCGCGCGAGGCCGTGGCGGCGGCGCGCGAAGCCCCCGGGACCGATCCCGGCCCGCTTCGGCGCAAGCATATCGCGGTGCTCGACGCCTTGCGCGCGGCGCTTCCCGACGACGGAATCGTGGTTTCCGACATGACCCAGATCGCCTATACGGGCGGCGCCTATTTCCCTTGCGCGCACCCGCGAAGCTGGTTTCACCCGAGCGGGTTCGGCACGCTGGGCTACGCGCTTCCGGCGGCGATCGGCGCCAAGCTCGGCGCGCCCGAGCGCCCGGTGGTCTGCGTGGCGGGCGACGGCGGCTTTCTATTCACGGTCGAGGAGATCGGCGTCGCGATCGAGCTCGGCCTGCCGCTTCCGATCCTCTTATGGAACAACGACGGCCTCGGCCAGATCCGCGACGACATGATCGCCAAGGGCATTCCCGAGATCGGCGTGAGCCCCAGGAACCCGGATTACCTCGCGCTCGCCCGCGCCTTCGGCGCCCGCGCGATCCGGCCCGACGGCCTCGACGCCTTCGGCCGGGCGATCACCGAGGCGCTCGCCGCCGACGGTCCGACGCTGATCGAGATACGCCAGGACGCCCCCTTCCTGCCCTGAGGTCCGAGGTCCCCTCGCGCGCGACACGGTGAACGCCCGACGGGCGAGGCCCGTCGGAAACCATCAGTCGCGCCAGGACGGATCCGCGCGGTCGAGCAGGCGAAGCAACGCGCCCCAAGGAGAAATCTCGCCCCCCGTCTCGTACTGGCGGGCGGTATGCTCGCAGATCTCGGGCGAGGGTTGCACAAGCTCGGCGCCCGTCGCCTGGGCGTCGATCTGAATCTTGCAGGCCATCTCGAGGAAATAGTTGGTGACGAACGCCTCGGCGACGCTCGCGCCGACCGTCAGCAGCCCATGGTTGCGAAGAATCATGGCGTCGTGCGGGCCGAGATCGGCGACCAGGCGACGACGCTCGTCGAGATCGCAGGCGATTCCTTCGTAGTCGTGATAGCCGATCCGGCCGTGGAACTTGAGCGCATGCTGGCTGATCGGCAAAAGCCCGCAAGCGAGCGTCGAAACCGCGATACCCGCGCGCGTGTGGGTGTGCAACACGCAGTTCACGTCCGCGCGCGCGGCGAGCACCGCGCTGTGAATGACGAACCCCGCGCGGTTGACCGGCCAGTCGCTCTCGCCCACCGGATTGCCGTCGCGGTCGACGCGCACCAGGTTGGACGCGGTGATCTCGTCGAACGCGAGACCATAGGGGTTGAGCAGAAAATGCCCCTCGCCACCCGGCAGCCGCGCCGAGACATGGGTATAGATCAGATCGGTCATGCCGAAGCGGTGCATGAGCCGGTAGCAGGCGGCGAGCTGAACCCGGATCTCGCGCTCGGATGCGGGATGGTCGGGCGCGGAACAATCGCGCGTCGCGGTCGCCGTTGCCGTCGTGCTCATCGGTCCTTCTCCTCCATGGTCTCCGGACCTCGCCATGGTGGCACGGGCGCGGAACCGGCCACAAGGCCGGGAGAGCGATCCGACGGCCGGCCGGGCGCCCCATCGCCATCACGGGGATCGCGCGGATCGTGGACCACAACTCACGGTAAGGGTTAGCTGCCCCATATAACCGCCTGAAAACCCGACGTTGCCTGCCCTGTCCTATTCCGCGATAATGATTCGGAGCCGGGGTGTTGCCATGTGTGGCACGGGAGGGATCGGTTGCGTTCGCCGAGCGACGATCAGACGAACGGCAGGACGAGCGGCGAGGCCAGTGAACCGCCATCCCCGCGACGGCGGATCGTTTCGTTCGCCATCGGGCTCGTCGCCGTGGCGGCGGTGTCGCAGAGCGCCCCGGCGGGCGTCGTCGTTCCCGGCTCCTTGCAGGCGGCCGAAGCGACGTCCCTCCTTTCCCCATTGGCCGATGGCGCGCGCGGAGTGACCGAAACGTCCTCTCCGGGACGCGACGAGATCGTCATCGGTCTCGACCGCGCGGGCGCCGAAACCGCAATGGACGGCGCGGCGCTGCTCGACGAGGCCGTTCTTTCGGCGTTCAGGCCGCAGGCCTTCGATCCGCTCGCGATCGATGCCGGCGACAACTCGCCGCTCGCCGTTTCGATCGTCGACGCGAGCGGTATTCGCCGCGCGACGGGGCCAACCCGCTATTCCACGCCGACGGTGGGCATTCGCCGGCCGAGCAGCCAAGCGGGGCTGCGCGGGCTTCTCGCGCAATACGTCAACATCATTCCCACGCAAGCTCGATCGGCGACGAACCGCGCCGAACCGGGCGAGCGCGTGCCCAATGGCGATGCCGGCGAGGCCGTGCCGCCCGGCGGCGGCGACGATCCGGTCGCCGCCCAGGTCAGCGAGACGGTATCCGACTGGCTTGGCCACGTTTTTCGCCCGACCGCCGGGGTCGAGGGGCTCGTCAGTTTCTCGGTGGTCGGATTCGGGAACTTCGCGATCGTCGCCAGCGAGGACAGCCGACGCATCGGCGTCATGGATCTCAACTCGGGTCGGGTCATGACCGTGTCGACCGGCCATGTCAGCATCCGCCCCGGCAGCACGGTCATGATCGAGCGCAAGGCGTCGGGAGACCAGAAGCGCAGGCGCACGCGCGTTACCCGCTTCTCCGACGTGATCGGCGCGATCGTCGCCTTTCTCTACGAGTTCGTCACGAGCCCCTTGAAGATGAGCTTCGTCATCTTGACGCTGATCGCCTGGGGCGTGTGGCGCGCGAGCGCGTCGCGCGCCTGAAGGCGGCGCCGGGCGCCGCCCGCGCCGAAACGCTGGATACGCTATAATCCGATTATGGACGATCCGGTCATGGGCGGGGGTGGATGGCGTCGGGGATTGTTGTCGCGGGCGCGGCTCGCGGCGCTCAACCGGCGTTCGGACGCGCGTGGCGTGGCGCAGTTCGGCATCCACGGCGCGGGCCTCGCGGTCACCGGCGTCGCCGTCGGGCAGGCGGCGGGAAGCGCCTGGCTGGTCCCGGCGATGGCGCTTCACGGGGTGGTCCTCGTCTTCCTGTTCGCGGCGCTGCACGAGGCGACCCACGCGACCGCCTTCCGCCGACGCGCCTTCAACCGCGCGCTCGCCTGGGGCGCGGGCGCGGTCCTCGTCCTGCCGCCGGCCTATTTCCGCGCCTTTCACTTCGCCCATCACCGCTGGACCCAGAACCCGACCCGCGATCCCGAACTCGCGCAGCCCAAGCCCGCGACGCTCGGCGCTTATCTCGCGGTCGTCTCGGGCCTGCCCTACTGGCGCGAGCGGATCACCACCACGCTCGCCCATGCGCTCGGCCGGTTCGAGCCGACCGGTTTCCTTCCCCCCTCGACGCGCGAACGCATCGTCGCCGAGGCGCGGCGGCTTTGGGCCGTCTATGCCGGGATCGCGCTGGTCGCCCTCGCGGCGCGGTCCTGGGCGCCGGTGCTCTTCTGGCTGGCGCCCGTCGTCCTTGGCCAGCCGGCGCTGCGCCTGTTTCTGCTCGCCGAGCATACCGGCCGACCGCTGGTCGGCAACATGCTCGCCAACAGCCGCACGACCCGGACCAACGCGGTTCTGCGGCGGCTCGCGTGGAACATGCCCTATCACGTCGAGCACCACGCCTTCCCCTCGGTGCCGTTCCACGCGCTGCCGGCCCTGCACCGCGAGATCGCGGCGCGCATCGTCTGCATCGCGCCGGGCTATCGCGCGGTCCACGTCGAAATCCTGCGCGGTCTGCGCCGCCCGCCCGGATACCGATAACCTTTGACTGGCCGGCGGCGCGCGTCGATCATGGCGGCGACATGCTTGCACCGCGCCGGCAGCTTGCGATCGCGCTCGCCGTTGCGCTGCGCGGCGCCATGGCGGCCGCTCAGCCGGCGACGGTCGACGGCGTGACCTTCAGCGACGAGCGCGGCGGGTTCGTCGTTCTCGGCGCTTCGGGCGCCGGTACGCTCGCCGATCCCTTCGTCGTCGTCGAGGAGATCCGCGGCCCCGGCGCGGCCGTCCTCGTCATCCGGGGCGTCACCGACGACCTCGGCAACCGGGTCGGCACCTTTCACCCGACGGGCTTCGCGTTGCGCAAGATCGTCACCAACCGCACGGACGCGACCTGGACCTTCGTCGAGTTCGAATTGCAGCAGGAGTTCGGCGTCGCGAGCGATACCTTCGACGGGCTGTCGTTCGGCCAGGGCGCGCGGTCCGGGCGGCCCTTCCTCTCGGACCGCTTCGCGGCCGCGGCGGAAATCAGCGAGCCATTGGACTATATCAGTTTCCAAGACGGGATCGTCGCGCCCGGCGAGACCGTCGTCTTCAACGTGATCATCACGGATACGACCCCGGTGCCCGTTTTCTACCTGATCCAACGTCCCAATCGACCGCTCGCCCGCGACACGGGAAGAATCCTCGCCGCGGCCACGGGCATGCGCCAGCCCGGCCAGCCACCCGCGCGGCCATGATCCGCCGCCTGCGTCTCGCCTCGGGCCTCGTCCTGTTCGTCTACGCCACGAGCCATTTCGCGAACCACGCGCTCGGCCTGTTTTCGCTCGACGCGATGGAGGCCGGGCGCATCGTCTTTCTCGCCGTCTGGCGCAATCCCCTGGGGACGACGATTCTCTACGGCGCCTTCGCGTTGCATATCCTGCTCGTTCTCTGGGCGATCTTCGAGCGCCGCAGTCTGCGCATGAGCCGGGGCGAGGCGGTCCAGCTCGCGATCGGGCTCGCGATCCCCTTCCTCCTGCTCGAGCATGTCATCGGCACGCGCTACATGGACATCGCCTTCGACGTGGAGGACCGCTACGCCTATGTATTGCTCGTCCTATGGTCGTTCGCGCCCGAGGTCGGCGTTCGCCAGTCGCTGTTGCTGGTCGCCGTCTGGGCGCATGGCTGCATGGGCGTGCATTACTGGCTCCGGTTGCGGCCCTGGTATCCGCGCGTCGCGCCGCTCTTGTACGCGGGCGCGATCCTCGTGCCGGCGCTCGCCCTTCTCGGCTTCGCCGACGCCGGCCAGGAGGTCGTTCGCCGGTTCGCCGATCCGGACGATCTCGCCGCCCTGCTCGCGGACCTGCGCTTCCCCAACGACGCGGCGCTCGCCGAGGCCGGACGCCTACTCGACTGGTCGCGGGGCGGTTTCGCCGCGCTGATCGCGGCGGCGTTTCTCGCCCGCGTCGGACGCGATCTTATCGAGCGCCGCCGGGGCGTGTTCGAGATCGTCTACCCGAGCGGGAAGCGCGTGCGCGGGCATCCCGGCATGACGATCCTGGAGGTGAGCCGCGACGCGGGCATTCCGCACGCCTCGGTCTGCGGCGGGCGCGGACGCTGTTCGACCTGCCGGGTGCGGATCGGCGCGGGCCTCGACGAGCTGCCCCCGCCCGCGCCCGAGGAAGCGCGCGTGCTCGCCCGCATCAACGCCGCGCCCAATCTGCGGCTCGCTTGCCAGACCCGCCCGCGACGCAACGTCTCGGTGACGCCCCTTCTCCGGCCCGGCGTCGGTCCGCGCGCCGGCCTGGCGCGCGCCGGCTATCTTCAGGGCAGCGAGCGCGAGATCGCGATCCTGTTCGCCGACATGCGGGCCTTCACCGCGCTGTCCGAG
The DNA here is from genome assembly GCA_964531525.1 of uncultured Alphaproteobacteria bacterium. Lineage (GTDB taxonomy): Bacteria > Pseudomonadota > Alphaproteobacteria > JAAXGF01 > JAAXGF01 > CAYYWV01. The sequence continues at coordinate 8,974 of CAZHDF010000065.1, forward strand.
CACAAGCTGCCCTATGACGTGGTGTTCCTGCTCAACCGTTACTTCCGCGCCCTCGGCGAGGCAATCGAGAGCGCCGGGGGGCACCTCGACAAGTTCATCGGCGACGGGGTGATGGCCCTGTTCGGGCTTTCCGGCGATCCGGCCGAGGGCTGCCGGCGAGCGCTGGCCGCGGCCCGCGCGATGGCCGCCGCGCTCGAAACCCTCAACGACGGCCTCGCCGACGAACTCGACGCGCCCTTGCGGATCGGCATCGGCATCCATGTCGGCGAGGCGATCGTCGGCGAGATGGGCTATGCGCGCGCGACCACGGTTACCGCGATCGGCGACGCGGTCAACACGGCGAGTCGGCTCGAGGGGCTGACCCGCGACTTCGACTGTCAGCTCGTGGTCTCGGAGCGCGTCGCCGAGCGCGCCGGCGTTTCGCTCGACCGCTTTCCGAGCGAACGCATCGCGGTTCGCGGGCGTAGCGAGCCGCTTTGCGTGCGCCTCGTCGCCGACGCGCGCGCGCTTCCCGAGGCGGGGCGCTCGGCATGACCGGCGAAACCGCGCCGCCACTCGCGACCCACCGCGAAGGCGATCGCCTGACGGTCGCGCTCGCCGGCGACTGGCGCGTCGGCGCGGTGGGCGGGCACGCGCCCGCGCTCGCCGCCGTCGTGCCCGACGGGGCGCGCGCGGTCGAACTCGATCTTCGCGGCCTAAGCGCGCTCGACACCGCGGGCGCCTGGCTCATCCATCGCGCCGCCGCGCGACTGCGCGAGGCCGGGTGTCGGGTTCGCATCGCGCGCGCGGCGCCCGATCACGCGGCGCTCATCGACCTGGTGGGCCGCAACGACCGGCCGCGCGCGCCGCGCCCGGCGCGCCCCGGGGCGATCGTCGCGATCGTCGCGCGCACCGGCGCCGCGACCATCGAGATGGGGCGGATCGCCGTCCGCATGATCGCCTTTCTCGGCTTGGTGACGACCGCCGCGCTTCGCGTGCTCCGCCACCCCCGGCGCATGCGCTGGATCGCGCTGGTGAGCCATATGGAGCGCGCCGGCCTCGATGCGCTACCGATCGTCGGGCTGATCTCGCTGCTCATCGGCCTGGTGCTCGCCTATCAGGGCGCGGAACAGCTCCAGCGGTTCGGCGCCCAGGTCTTCGTCGTCAATCTGGTCGGCATTTCGGTCCTGCGCGAGATCGGCATCCTGCTGACCGCGATCGTCGTCGCCGGGCGCTCGGGAAGCGCGTTCACCGCCTCGATCGGCTCGATGAAGGTGCGCGAGGAGATCGACGCCATGCGCACGCTGGGCCTCGACCCGATCGAGGTGCTGGTGCTGCCGCGCGTGATCGCGCTGGTGCTGACGCTGCCGCTTCTCACCTTTCTCGCCGACATGCTGGGGCTCGCGGGCGGCGGGCTGATGGCCTGGGCGGGGCTCGACATCACGCCCGATCAGTACATCGAGCGGCTCAGGCAAGCGATCCCGATATGGTCGTTCTGGGTCGGCATGATCAAGGCGCCGATCTTCGCCTTCCTCATCGCCATGGTCGGCTGTTTCGAGGGGCTCGCCGTCGCCGGCAGCGCCGAGAGCGTGGGCCGCCACACGACCAAGGCGGTGGTCGAGGCGATCTTCCTGGTCATCGTGTTCGACGCCGCGCTGTCGGTTCTGTTCTCCTATCTAGGCGTCTGATGGCGAGCGCCGGAAAACGCCTCGACGAACGCGCCCCGGTGATCCGGGTGCGCGGGCTGGTCAACCGCTTCGGCGCGCAGGTGGTCCACGACGGGCTCGATCTCGACGTGCGGGCGGGCGAGGTTCTCGGCGTGGTCGGCGGCTCGGGCACCGGCAAATCGGTGCTGCTGCGGACCATCGTCGGGCTCAACCGGCCGGCGGCGGGAGAGGTCGAGGTGCTGGGCCACGACATCCTGCGCGCCGGCGCCGCCGAACGGCGCGCGATCGAGCGCCGCTGGGGCGTCCTGTTCCAGGACGGAGCGCTGTTCAGCTCACTCACCGTGGCGCAGAACGTAATGGTGCCGCTGCGCGAACACGCGCGCGTCGATGCGGAACTCGCCGAGGAACTCGCCGCGATCAAGATCGCCATGGTCGGCCTGCCGCCCGAGGCCGCCGACAAGTACCCGTCCGAGCTCTCGGGCGGCATGCGCAAGCGCGCCGGGCTCGCGCGCGCGCTGGCGCTCGATCCCGAGATCCTGTTTCTCGACGAGCCGACCGCCGGGCTCGACCCGGTCGGCGCGGCGGCGTTCGACGAGCTGATCGGCGAGCTGCAACGCCATCTCCGACTGACGGTGTTCATGGTCACGCACGACCTGGACAGCCTGTGGGCGATCTGCGACCGTATAGCCGTGCTCGCGGATAAAAAGCTGCTCGTGGTCGGTCCCATGGAGATGATCCTCGATTTCGATCATCCCTGGGTGCGAGAGTATTTTCACGGCCCGCGCGGCCGCGTCGCGCAGCGAAGCTGACGGCGGCCGGTCATGGAAACCCGGGCCAATCACCTCGCCGTCGGCATCTTCGTTCTGGCCGTCGTCGCCGGGCTGTTCGGCTTCGTCCTGTGGCTCGGCCGCTCGGCGAGCGATCAGGAGCTGACGCGCTATGCCATCCTGTTCGAGGGATCGGTGTCCGGTCTTTCGGCGTCGAGCACCGTGCGCTACCGGGGCGTGCCCGTGGGCCGGGTCGAGGACATCCGCATCGACCCCGAGAACAGCGAGCGCATTCGCGTGACCGTCGCGCTCGCGCGGGACACGCCGATCAAGACCGATTCGGTCGCCGCCCTCGAGCTTCGCGGCGTGACCGGCCTCGTCGACGTGAACATCAGCGGCGGCGGACGCGACAGCCCGCCGCTCGCGCCCGCGCCGGGCGAGACGCTCGCGGTCATCCCGTCCCGCCCGTCACAGCTCGAAACCCTGTTCGCGAGCGTGCCGATGGCGGTCGCGCGCATTACCGCGCTCGCCGACCGGGGCGCGCGCCTGTTGAGCGACGAGAATATCGCCGCCATCTCCGCGATGCTCCAGGACCTCAACCGCCTGACCACCGCCATCGCCGCGAACTCGGGCCGGATCGAGGGGCTGACCGAAAGCGTCGCCGGCGCCGCCGAGGAGATCCGGTCGAGCGCCCGCTCGCTCGATGCGCTGGTCGCCGACCTGAACGACCGGCTGCCGGCGCTGGCCGACGCCGCGAGCGGCACGCTGACCACGGCCGACGCCGCGTTGCGCGCCTTCGGCAAGGGAAGCAAGCGGATTACGGCGGATACCGAAAAGACGCTCGGCGAGGTGCGCGCGGCGGCGGCGGCGCTCGGCGATACCGCGACCAAGCTTACCGATTTGATCGACGAGAACCGCCAGGGCCTGCGCGACTTCACCGGCGAGGGGCTTTACGAGCTGACGCGCTTTCTGATCGAAACGCGGAGTCTGGTGGCCAGTCTCACGCGCCTCGCCAACCGCTTCGAATCGGATCCCGCGCGGTTCCTGTTCGGCGACACCAACCAGGGATTCGAGCCCAAATGAACCAGACACGTGCCCGTCCCGCCCCGTTCCACCGGCTCGCGCGTTGGCTCGCGGCCGGCGCGGCGCTGGCGCTGGTCGCCGGTTGCACGGGCGTGTTCCCGGGTCGCGGCGCGCCGCCGCGCCTGTTCACGCTCACGCCCAAGAGCACCTTCGCGAATGACCTGCCCGAGGCCCGCTGGCAGCTCGTGATCGAGGAGCCGGTCGCCGCCGAGAGCCTGGATACCTCGCGCATCGCGGTCCAGCACACGGCGCTTTCGCTTCAGTACTATAAGCAGGTGCGCTGGATCGAGCGCGCGCCGCTGATGATCCAGACCCTGCTGGTCGAATCCTTCGAAAACACCGGAAAAATCGTCGCCGTCGGACGCCTGTCGACCGACCTGCGCGCCGATTACGTGCTCAAGACCGATCTTCGCGAGTTCCAGGCCGAGTACCAGGGCGACGGCAACCCGATCGTGCGCGTGCGCCTGATCGCCAAGCTCGTCAAGTTGCCCGAGCGCGCGATCATCGCCTCCCACGCCGCCGAGGAGATCGTGCGCGCCAAGGGGCCCGAGGTCGAGGACGTGGTGGTGGCCTTCGACGACGCGCTCGGCAAGGTCCTGAAATCGATCGTCGAATGGACCCTGCGCGCGCCCTGACCGCGCCTTTCCATCGCCGATGACGCGTGGCTCGCGCGCCGCGCGTGGCCGGATCCCAGACCTCGTCACGTCTCGCCGCCCCCGACCTCGCTTGCCCGCTTTGCGTGAGCACCAATTGATTCAATAGCGTGGATTGTTGAAACATTTGTTGCGACCCCCGGATCGCTGCGCTAGGCTTCGAAGCACAGGGAATGCGGTCGAAGGACCGTGTGGGGAGAGGCGAAAAATCAGACCATGAACGACCTCGCCGCCGTCACGGCGCGGATCGAGACGGTGTTTTCGAGCTTGAGCCCGCAGCTTCGGCAGGCGGCGCGTTACGTGATCGAGCAGCCCGACGACGTGGCGCTGAACTCGATGCGCCGGGTCGCCGCGCGCGCCGGGGTTCACCCCTCGACCATGGTGCGACTCGCCCGCGCCCTTGCCTTTTCCGGCTATACCGAGATGCGTGCCCCGTTCCGCCAGCATCTGCGCGGCGGCCGACATTACGCCGCCCGCGCCCGCGATCTCGTCGCCCGGGGCGCGGGCTCGACCGTCACCCCGCTTCTGCGCGAGGTGGCGACCCGGGACATGGCCAATATCGAGCAGAGCTTCGCGCGCATCGGCGCCGACGAATTCGCCGCCGTGGTCGAGGCGCTCCACGGGGCGCGACGGCTTTACGTGCTGGGCTTGCGCAAATGCTTTCCCGTGGCCCATTACTTCCACTACGCCTATCAGATGTTCCGCGACAACGGCGTGCTGCTCGGCTCCCAGGCGGGGCTTATGAACGACGAGCTGCGGTGCGTCGCCGCGGACGATGCGATGTTCGCGATCAGCTTCAGCCGCTACACCCGCGACACGGTGCGCGCCGCCGGCCATGCCGCCGAGCGCGGCGCGACGGTGATCGCGATCACCGATAGCCCGGTCTCGCCGCTCGCCGCCTCGGCGCATCACGTGCTGATCGCCGAGAACGCGAGCCCGTCGTTCTTCGGCTCGCTGGTCGGCGCCGTCTCGATCTCCCAGGCGCTGATTGCGGCGCTGGTGGGGCGCGGCGGTGACGACGCGATCGCCGCGCTCGGCGAGACCGAGCGCCACCTCGATGCCTTCCAAACCTATTGGGAAGAAGCGCCCATGCGCGAGCCTCGGCCATGAGCAAGACCGGAAACGGAACCGCGAGCCATGTTTTCCATCGCCGCCCCGGGGCCCGCCTACCGGTCGCCCATCACGGCGAGGGCGCGTATATCGTGGATGCCGAGGGCAAGCGCTATCTCGACGCCTCGGGCGGGGCGGCGGTCTCCTGCCTCGGCCACAGCCATCCCGCGGTGATCGAGGCGATCAAGGCCCAGGTCGACCGGATCGCCTTCGCGCATACCGCCTTCTTCACCACCGAGGCGATGGAGGAGCTCGCCGACCTTCTGGTCGCGGGCGCGCCGGCGGAGCTCGGGCGGGCCTACTTCGTCTCCGGCGGCTCGGAGGCCATGGAGGCGGCGCTCAAGCTCGCGCGCCAATATTTCGTCGAGATCGACGAGCCCGGGCGACGCCATTTCATCGCCCGGCGCCAGAGCTATCACGGCAACACGCTCGGCGCGCTCGCGGTCGGCGGCAACGCGTGGCGGCGGCGGCAATTCGAGCCGCTGCTGATCGAAACGCATCATATCGCGCCCTGCTACGCCTATCGCGACCGCCGGGTGGACGAGAGCGACGAGGACTATGGCCGCCGCGTCGCCGACGAGCTCGAGGCGACGATCCTCGAGCTCGGCCCGGAGACGGTGATCGGCTTCGTCGCCGAGCCCGTGGTCGGCGCGACCGCCGGCGCGGTGCCGCCGGTGCCCGGCTATTTTCGCCGCATCCGCGAGATCTGCGACCGCCACGGCGTGCTGCTGATCCTGGACGAGGTGATGTGCGGCATGGGACGCACGGGCACGCTGTATGCCTGCGAGCAGGACGGCGTCAGCCCCGATATCCTGTTCATGGCCAAGGGGCTCGGCGCGGGCTATCAGCCGATCGGCGCGATGCTGATCGCCGACCGGATCGCTGAGGCGATCGTCGCCGGATCGGGCTTCTTTCAGCATGGCCATACCTACATGGGACATCCGACCGCCTGCGCGGCGGCGCTCGCGGTCCAGCGCGCGATCCGCGACGAGGGGGTGCTCGACAATGTCCGCCGCCAGGGCGCGCGCTTGCGCGCCGCGCTCGAGGACCGCTTCGGCAACCACGCCCATGTCGGCGACATTCGCGGGCGCGGGCTGTTCCTGGGACTCGAACTGGTCGCCGATCGCGCGACCAAGGCGCCGTTCGACCCGGACCTCAAGCTCAACGCGCGCATCAAGGCCGAGGCCATGGCGCATGGGCTGATCTGCTATCCGATGGGCGGCACGATCGACGGCCGCCGGGGCGATCACGTGCTGCTCGCACCCCCGTTCATCGTCACCGACGCCGATGTCGCGGCGATCGTCGAGCGGCTCGGCGACGCGGTCGACGCGGCGCTCGAAGGGCTCGCGCCATGAGCCTCGACTGGCCCGCGCTGATCGTCACCGTCGCTCCCAACGGCGCCCGCCGGAGCAAGGCGGATCACCCCGCGATTCCGCTCACCGCCGACGAGATCGGGCGCGAGGCCGCGCGCTGCCGCGACGCGGGCGCGGCGATGATCCACCTTCATGTGCGCGACCGCGACGGCCGCCATCTGCTCGACGCCGACGCCTATCGCGAGGCGATCGCCGCGGTGCGCCAGGCGGCGGGCGACGAAATCATCATCCAGGTCACGACCGAGGCGGCCGGCCGTTACGCCCCCGAGACCCAGCGCGCGGTGATGCGCGAGCTGCGCCCCGAGGCGCTATCGCTCGCGCTCGGCGAGATGGTCGCCGACGCCGAGGCGGAGCGCGAGGCGGCGGCCTTCCTCGCCTGGCTCGCGGCCGAGCGCATCCTTGCCCAATACATCCTTTATGCGCCGGACGAGATCGCGCGCTACCGCGACCTCCGCGCGCGCGGCGTGATCCCGGGCGAGCGGCATTTCCTGCTGTTCGTTCTCGGTCGCTACGGAAAGGGCGAAAGCGCGCCGCGCGATCTTCTGCCCTTCGTCATGGCCCGGGACGCCGATCCCTCGGATCCCTCGTCCTGGGCGGCCTGCGCCTTCGGCGCCCGCGAGAGCGCCTGCGCGATGACCGCCGCGGCGCTCGGCGGCCATGTGCGCGTCGGTTTCGAGAACAACTTGCGCCTCGCCGACGGCCGCCTCGCCCCCGACAACGCGGCGCTGGTGGCGCAGGCGCGCGACGGAGCGGCGATCCTTGGGCGCGAGATCGCCAGCGCCGCGACCGCGCGCGACATGCTTTGGGCCTCGTGATGACCGGGGCCGCGAATTCGACGAGGTTCCCGACGACGGGCAACGAGACGCGCCCTTCCCGTCGGTCGGAGCTCGCCGCGCTTGGGAGGAGCGCCGGGCCTTTCACAGGAAGTGGCGCGCGAAGAACGATAACAACGACAGTTGACGAAACGATGAGTGAGTCGAGTTACACAACGCAGAAGGAGGACTGAGCGTCATGAAACGCATTTTGACGTCCGTATCCGCGTTCGCGCTGGCGATTGCCGTCGGCGTGACGCTATTCCCCGCCGACAGCGCCTATGCGCAGCAGAAGCGGCGGTTCATCGCCATCGGCACCGGCGGCCCGACCGGGGTATATTTCGTAGTCGGCAACGCGATCTGCCGCATGGTTCACAAGGAAGCCGCCGAGGGCCGCAAGTCGGGCCGCAAGCACGGCATCCGCTGCTCGGCCCCGTCGACCGCGGGCTCGGTGTACAACATCAACAACATCAAGGCCGGCGAGCTCGACTTCGGCGTCGCCCAGTCGGACTGGCAGTATCACGCCTACAACGGCACCTCGAAGTTCAAGGGCAACCGGTTCGAGAAGCTGCGGGCCGTGTTCTCGGTCCATCCCGAGCCGTTCCAGATCATCGTCGGCGCCAACTCGGGCATCAATAGCTGGGACGACCTGATCGGCAAGCGGGTCAACATCGGCAATCCGGGCTCGGGCCAGCGCGGCACCATGGAGGTGCTGATGAAGGCCCACGGCACCAAGGTCAGCGACTTCAAGGTCGCGACCGAGCTGACCTCGTCGGAGCAGTCGAAGGCGCTCTGCGACGGCAAGATCGACGCCTACGGCTACACCGTCGGCGTGCCCAACGCGGGCGTCGCCGTGGCGACCGACGGCTGCAACGCGCGGATCATCAATCTCAACAGCGATGTCGAGAAGAAGCTGGTCGAAAGCACGCCCTACTATGCCTTCGCGACGATTCCGAAGGGCACCTACAAGACGGTCACCTCCGACGTCACGACCTTCGGCGTGAAGGCGACCTTCGTCACCAGCGCCGACGTTCCCGAGGACATCGTCTACGAGGTCGTGCGCGCGGTGTTCGAAAACCTCGACGACTTCCGGAAGCTGCATCCGGCCTTCGCCAACCTCGATCCCAAGAAGATGATCAAGGACGGCTTGTCGGCGCCGC
>CAZHDF010000066.1:0-17559 GCA_964531525.1 uncultured Alphaproteobacteria bacterium
TGGGTGGCCGGGCGGGGGAGCGGGCCGGTGCGATCCCATGTAAGAGGAAAAGACTCTAGAGCGCATCGAAGGCCCCCAGTCGCTTGGCGACGGCGAGGTAGACCGCCATGATCGCGATCGGCACCACCGAGAAGGCGGCGGCGAGCGGAATATTACCCGCGGTCCCCTGATGGGCGAACACCGCCTGGCCGATGAACAGCCGCGACGAGCCGATGATCCCGGGGATGATGTAATCGCCGAGGGTCAGCGAGAAGGTGAAGATCGAGCCCGCGACCACGCCCGGGAAGGCGAGCGGCAGAATCACGTGGCGGAAGGTCTCGGCCGGCCGCGCGCCGAGATCGGCCGAGGCGTCGATGACCGAACCCGGCACCCGCTCGATCGCCGCCTCGATCGGCAGGATCATGTAGGGCAGCCAGATATAGAGAAACACGAGATAGGTGCCGATGTAGGAGACCGAGAGCGAGGCGCCGCCGATCACCGGCAGCGCGAGCAGCCCGTCGAGCGCCCAGGTCAGATGGAGCTTGGCGACCACCCAGCTCAGGATTCCCGACTTGGCGAGAATCAGCTTCCAGGAATAAACCCGCACCAGATAGCTCGACCACAGCGGCAGCATGACCGCGAGGTAGCAGACCGCCTTCATGCGCGGCGAGGCGTAGCGCGCCATGTAATAGGCGATCGGAAAGGCGATCAGCGCCTCGGTCACGGTGACCGCGAACGCCATGCTCGCCGTGCGCAGGATGATGTCGAGGTTCGCCGGCGTGAACAGCTCGCCATAGGTCCGGAGCGTGAACTCGTGAACCACTTGGCCGGTAAAGCCGTCGAGGTAGAAGAAGCTCTGGACGAGCAGCGCGAACAGAGAGCCGAGATAGACGATCCCGAGCCACAACAGCGGCGGCGCGAGCAGCAGCGCGAGCAGTAGCGTCGGACGGCGGTAGAGCGCGCCCGAAATGCGCGCCGCGAGCGAGCGCGACGCGGGCGCGGCGGGCGCGCTCACGACGCCGCCTCGCCGATCGCCTGGTTATGGGCGCGCGACCAGATCAGCCGCACCGCGCGCTCGGGCGCGAACAGGGCGCCGGGCTCGCGGTTCTGTTCGCTCACCGTCAGGGTGATTCCGAGGTCGAGCGCCACCGCGTAGCGCGTCGATGCGCCCTGGTAGGTGACGTCGCACACCCGCCCGGTCGCGCTCAGGCAGCCATCGGGCACGGCGGTCTCGGGCGCCGCCATGCGAATCTTCTCGGGCCGGATCGAAAACGCCGCCGCCTCGCCCGCGAGGGCGCGCGCCGCCTCGCCCTCGATTAGATTGGAGATGCCGACGAACCCCGCGACGAAGGCGCTCGCCGGGTGCTCGTAGACCTCGACCGGCGGGCCGATCTGCTCGACCCGGCCGCGGTTGAACACCGCGAGTCGGTCGCTCATGGCGAGCGCCTCGGCTTGATCGTGGGTGACGTAGACGAAGGTAATCCCGACTTGGCGCTGGATCGCCTTGAGCTCGCCCTGCATTTCCTCGCGGAGCTTGAGGTCGAGCGCGCCCAGGGGCTCGTCGAGCAGCAGCACGCGCGGCCGGTTGACCAGCGCGCGGGCGAGCGCCACGCGCTGGCGCTGGCCGCCCGAAAGCTGGGCCGGGCGGCGCGCGGCGACGTCGGCGAGCCGCACCATGGCGAGCATCTCGCGGGCGCGCGTCCGGCGCTCGGCGCGGGCCACGCCCTTGACCATCAGGCCGTAGGCGACGTTGTCCTCGACCGTCATATGCGGGAACAGGGCGTAGTCCTGGAACACCGTATTCACGTCGCGCTCGTAGGGCGGCACGCCCTCGGTCGCGGCGCCGAAGATCAGGATGCGCCCCGCGCTCGGCCGGTCGAAGCCCGCGATCAGGCGCAGACAGGTGGTCTTGCCCGAGCCCGACGGCCCGAGCATGGAGAAGAACTCGCCGTCGGCGATCTCGAAGCTGACGCCGTCGACCGCGCGGACCTCGCCGAAATGCCGGCGAACGTCCTCGAAGGCAACGGCGGAACTACCGTTATTACGCGACATGGGAAAACCGCGACAAAACGCCTGACACCGAAGGGAACGGCGGAACGGGTGCAAGGCCCGCGCCGCCGCCCCTTTACGACATGGCCCGCCGCGCCGGCCGAACCGCCGGCGCGGCCCGGCTCAACGACCGCCGAGAACGGCGATGTAATCGGTGACCCAGCGGTAGTAGGGCACGCAGGTGCGCCCCTCGCCGCATTGCGCGACCGGCGTCTTCCAGAACGAGATCCGCTCGAAGTTGCCGAGACCGTTGATCTCGCACCCCTTGTCGCCGAGCAAGGCGTTGCCCTTACAGGCGTCGAGCCGCACCGGCACCGAGCCGAACCAGGCCGCGAGATCGCCCTGGAGCTTGGTGTTGAGCGAATGCTCGAGCCACTTGTAGGCGCAGTTGGGATGGGGCGCGTCGACATGCATCATGGTGGTGTCGGCCCAGCCCGTCGCGCCCTCGACCGGGACGACGCTGTCGATCGGCTGACCCTGCGACTTCAGGAGATTGACCTGGAACGGCCAAGCCGACGAGGCGACCACGCCCTCGTTGGTGAAATCGTCGATCTGAACGAACGGGTCGTGCCAGTAGCGGTTGACGATCTTGCGCTGACCGCGTAGCAGTTCGAGCGCCGCCTTGTACTGGTCCTCGTCGAGCGCGTAGGGGTCGGTGATGCCGAGCTCGGGACGCGCGTGCTTGAGGTAGAGCGCCGCGTCGGCGATGTAGATCGGCCCGTCGAACGCCTGGACCCGGCCCTTGTTGGACTTGCCGTCGGGCAGGATCATTTCCTCGAAGACCACATTCCAGCTCTTGGGCGCCTCGGGGAAGGTCTTGGTGTTGTACATCAAGACGTTCGAGCCCCACTGATAGGGCACGCCGTAGTGCTTGCCGTCGACCGTGTGCCAGGGCGCGTTCTGGAGCCTTGGGTCGACCTTGCTCCAGCTCGGGATCAGATCGACGTTCACCTCCTGGACGCGCTTGCCGTAGATCATGCGAAGGCTGGCGTCGCCCGACGCGGTGACGAGGTCGAAGCCGCCCTGATTCATCAGCGCGACCATCTCGTCCGAGGTGCCGGCGGTCTTGACCCGGACCTTGCAGCCGGTCTGCTTCTCGAAGTCGGTCACCCAGTCGTAGGCCTTGTCGGTCTCGCCGCGCTCGATGTAGCCCGGCCAGGCGACGATATCGACCACGCCCTCGCCCGGGCCGATGCTCTTGATCGGCGGCTCGGCGCGCACGAGGCTCCCCGCCCCGAAGCTCAAGCCGACACCCGCCGCGAGCGCGACGGCAAGGGAAATGCGCTTGTTCGTCATCTGATTCCTCCCCAATCGTAAGCGAACACGTTATTTGTCGCGCGATCGTAACAGCGCGCAGGGGGAGCGGCAACGATCTACGAGGCGCGGGTTTCCCTCGCACGGGCTCGGGCGCGCGGGCGCGCTTGCCAACGTGACGCCCAAGGGCGCGTTGGGACAAAGCCGGACTAGGCGCGGTCGGAGGCGCCGGGGCAGGCCGGGAACGAGAGACCGTCGCGCAGGCAGGCGCAGCCGTGGTCGTCGTCGGCGCAGGCGCGGGCGATATACGCGTCGAGCGCGGCGACCAGGACCGACTGCATGCTGCGGTCGGTGCAGGCGGCGAACAGGCGCAGACGGCGATGGCGCTCGCCGTCAAGGCGCAGGGTCATGGCGACCGGATGCGGGGCCGGGCCGCCGCCCGCGCCGCCGCCGGCGCGAGCGAGCCGGGGCCGCGGCCGCACGCCGTCGGCGGCGGTGGCCAGGTCGACCCTCTGCGCCGGCGCGTGCGAAAGCACGGCCGGGCGCGCCTCGCCCTTGCGAACAAGAAGCGAGCCCGAAAGCGTCGCGACACTACCCATGATCGATCTCGTCCTTCCCCGTCCGCCGATTACACGCTGGCGACGCGCCGGCCGAAGCTGCCGCGGCGCACCGGAGCCGGACCCAGCACATGCGTTTCGCGCCGCTTGAGCCGCCCGGCGACATAGTCCCACAGCGCCGCGATCTCGGCGGCCGAGCGCCCGCCCGCGTTGACCTCCATCACCGTGCGACCGTCGATCATCGAGGAGGCGAAGTCGGTGCGGTGGTGGATGGTCACCGGTGCCACGGTGCCATGCTGCGAAAGCGCGATCGCCGCGTCGCTGGTGATCCGCGCGCGCGGCGTCGCCGCGTTGACGACGAATACCAGCGGCCGGCCCGCCGCCTCGACGAGATCGACCGTCGCCGCCACGGCGCGCAGGTCGTGAGGGCTCGGCCGGGTCGGGATCAGCACCAGATCGGCAAGCGTGACCACGCGCTTGATCGCCATGGTGATGGCCGGCGGCGTGTCGATGACGGCGAGCTGGACGCCACTATCCTGAAGCTTCTGGAGATCATAGGGAAGACGCGCGAAATCGGTCGCGGCGAACAGCGGCACCTCGGCCTCGCGCTCGTTCCACCACGCGGCGAGACTACCTTGCGCGTCGGTGTCGATGACCGCGACCGGACCGGCGCCCGCGCGCTCGGCCTGAACGGCGAGATGACCGGCGAGCGTGGTCTTGCCCGAGCCGCCCTTCTGCGCCGCAACCGCGATCACCCGCATCGAAAGCATCGCCACCGTCTCCTCGTCTCCCACCCGTGTTGATCCGGCGTCGGGTCGAGCCTAGTGACGATTTTTTAACTCCCCGTTAAATCATTGAAACAATTGATCTAAAATACGATACGAATATCCGTTGAATTGTCTCCGTCGCGGCCGACGAAGGATTCCCGGACATGTCGGCGATTGACGCGCGGCTTGACGCGCGGCGCGCGAAGGAGGATAGTTTTCGGTGGGTGGAACTCTAGCGAGGGAGTTAGGAAGATGACGCCGCCCGACACAGCGGCCCTTTCCAACAATCTGACTTCGTGACCAAATGAAGGCCCGACCGTAGGGCCGGGCGGTGGCCACGGGATGGTCACCAGAAGGAGCCCCGCCAAGTCATCGCATGACGGCGGGGCTTATCGTTGTCCGCCGCGCTTCCCTTCCTCGACGTTCCCTATTCCCACTCGCCCTACTCCCATTCGATCGTGCCGGGCGGCTTCGACGTGATGTCGTAGACCACGCGGTTGATGCCGCGCACCTCGTTGCAGATGCGGGTCGCGACCCGGGAGAGGAACTCGGGCGAGAAGGCGTAAGCCTCAGCGGTCATGCCGTCGGTCGAGGTCACGGCGCGCAGCGCGCAGACATGATCGTAGGACCGCTCGTCGCCCATCACGCCCACGGTGCGGACCGGCAGCAGCACGGCGAACGCCTGCCAGATGGCGTCGTAGAGGCCCGCGGCGCGGATCTCCTCGAGATAGATCGCGTCGGCCCGGCGCAGGATCTCGAGCCGCTCGGCGGTGATCTCGCCGGGAATCCGGATCGCGAGCCCCGGCCCCGGGAACGGATGGCGCCCGACGAGATGATCGGGCAGGCCGAGCTCGCGTCCGAGCGCGCGGACCTCGTCCTTGAACAACTCGCGCAGCGGCTCGACCAGCGCGAGCTTCATGCGCTCGGGCAAGCCGCCGACGTTGTGGTGCGACTTGATGGTGACGCTCGGCCCGCCCGAGAACGAGACCGATTCGATCACGTCCGGATAGAGCGTCCCCTGGGCGAGGAAGTCGGCGCCGCCGATGCGGTGCGCCTCCTCGTCGAAGACGTCGATGAAGGTCGCGCCGATGATCTTGCGCTTGCGCTCCGGATCGGTGACGCCTTCGAGCTTGGCGAGAAACAGCGCGCGCGCGTCGCGATGCACCAGGCGGATGTTGAAGCGATCTCGGAAAATGCTCACCACCTCGTCGGCCTCGCCCGCGCGCAAGAGGCCGGTATCGACGAACACGCAGGTGAGCTGGTCGCCGACCGCCTCGTGGAGAAGCACCGCGACGACCGAGGAATCGACTCCGCCCGAAAGCCCGCAGATGACCCGGCCCGCGCCGATTTGCTCGCGCGCCCGGGCGACCGCCTGCTCGCGGAAGGCGGCCATGGTCCAGTCGCCGCCGCAGCCGGCGACTTGGTGGCTGAAATTCTCGAGCAGGCGCGCGCCGTGCGGCGTGTGCACGACCTCGGGGTGAAACTGAACGCCGTAGTAACGGCGCTCGTCGTCGGCGATCGCGGCGAACGGCGCGCCCTCGCTCTCGGCGACGACGCGAAAGCCCGGCGGCAGCCGCGTCACCCGGTCGCCGTGGCTCATCCAGACCTGCTCGCGGTCGCCGGGCTTCCACAGCCCCTCGAACAGATGGCAGTTTTCGCGGACCTCGATGAAGGCGCGGCCGAACTCGCGGTGCTCGGCGCTCTCGACCTCGCCGCCGAGCTGGGCGCACATCGCCTGCTGGCCGTAGCAGATGCCGAGCACCGGCACGCCGAGATCGAACACCACGCGGGGAACGCGCGGGCTCGTCTCGGCCGTCACCGAGGCGGGGCCACCCGACAGCACGATCGCGCGGGGCGCGAACGCGCGGATCTCCTCGGGCGCGACGTTGAACGGGCGGATCTCGCTATAGACTCCGCTTTCGCGCAAACGGCGGGCGATCAACTGCGTCGTCTGGGCGCCGAAGTCGAGGATCAGGATCCGCTCGGTCATGACGCCGGCGCCACCGCCCGGCCGAGGAAAGCCGCTGATCGCCCATGAATGCAAGGACAGGCGGCATTTCGTTCACGGGAACGGCTCGACACCCGTCGCGCGGCCAGCTCCATGCTCCCCCCGCTCACGGTCTTGTCATCGCTCGGTGCGGTAATTGGGGGCCTCGCTGGTCACGTAGACGTCGTGGACATGGCTTTCGCGCAAGCCCGCGCCGGTGATTCGAATGAACTGGCATTCGCTCTGCATGGCCGCGATGTCGCGATTGCCGGTGTAGCCCATGGCCGCGCGCAGGCCGCCGACGAGCTGATGGATGACGTTGCCGATCGGCCCGCGATAGGGCACCCGCGCCTCGACCCCCTCGGGCACCAGCTTGAGCTTTTCCTTGATGTCCTGCTGGAAGTAGCGGTCGGCCGATCCGCGCGCCATGGCGCCGATCGAGCCCATGCCCCGGTACGACTTGTACGACCGCCCCTGATAGAGATAGACCTCGCCCGGGCTTTCGTCGGTGCCGGCGAACAGCGAGCCGATCATCGCGCAGTCGGCGCCCGCGGCGATCGCCTTGGCGAGATCGCCCGAATACTTGATCCCGCCGTCGCTGATCACGGGCACGCCCTTCTTGCGGCAGGCCTCGGCGACCTCGCGCACGGCGGTGAACTGGGGCATGCCGACGCCCGCGACTACCCGGGTCGTGCAGATCGAGCCCGGCCCGATGCCGACCTTGACCGCGTCCGCCCCGGCGTCGATCAGCGCCAAGGCGCCGTCGACCGTCGCGACGTTGCCGGCGATCACCTCGGCCTCGTTGCTGATCGCCTTGACCCGGGCCACCACGTCGATGACGCCGCGCGAATGGCCATGCGCGGTATCGACCACGATCACGTCGCAGCCGGCCTCGACCAGGGCCTCGGCGCGCGCCAGGCCGTTGTCGCCGACGCCGGTCGCCGCGGCGACCCGCAGCCGGCCGCGCTCGTCCTTGCAGGCGTTGGGAAACTGCTGGGCCTTCTCCATGTCCTTGACGGTGATCAGCCCGGTGCAACGGAACTTGTCGTCGACCACCAGCAGCTTCTCGATCCGGTGGCGGTGGAGAAGGCGCTTGGCCTCGTCGGTGTCGGCGCCGTCGCGCACGGTGACGAGGTTCTCATGGGTCATCAATTCGCGGATCGGCTGGGCCGGATCGGTGGCGAAGCGCACGTCGCGATTGGTCACGATGCCGACCAGCCGGCCGTCGTCCTCGACCACGGGAATGCCCGAAATATGGTAGCTCGCCATCAGATCGAGCGCATCGGCGAGCGGCCGGTCGGGTCCGATGGTCACCGGATCGACCACCATGCCGGCCTCGAACTTCTTGACCTTGCGGACCTCCTCGGCCTGCTCCTCGACGGTCAGGTTCTTGTGGACGACGCCGATCCCGCCCGCCTGCGCCATGGCGATGGCGAGCCGGCTTTCGGTCACCGTATCCATCGCCGCCGACACCAGCGGAATCGCGAGCGAGATGCGGCGCGTGAGCCGGGTTCCGGTGTCCGTGTTCGCGGGCAGAACCTCGGACGCGGCGGGAACGAGGAGGACGTCGTCGAAGGCGAGCGCTTCGCGGAAGGTCATGCCAATCCCTGAGGTAGATTGGCGCGGCATCATACACGAAATCGGCCGTGGGCCAAGGGCGATCAGCCCGATTCCCCGTCCCCCCCGCCGCTCTCCTCGTTGTCCGGTTCCTCGTCTTTGCGGAAGCCGGTCGCGACCAGATAGATCTCGGCCGAATCGCTTCGGCTCGCGGGCGGCTTGGCGTGGCGAACCTGGGCGAAGCGGCGGCGGATGGTCGCCAGAAGCCGGGTTTCGGTCCCTCCCTGAAGCACCTTGCAGACGAAGGCCCCGCCGGGCGCGAGCAGCGCGCAGGCGACCTCGAACGCCGCCTCGCACAGCGCGATCACGCGTAGATGGTCGGTCGGCCGATGGCCGGTGGCGGGCGCGGCCATGTCGCTCAATACCAGGTCCGCCGGCCCGCCGAGCGCCGCTTTGATGCGCGCCGCCGCGTCCTCGGACAGGGCGTCGGCCTCGATCAGGGTCGCGTTCTCGATCGGCTCGATCGGCTTGAGATCGACCGCGACCACGCGCCCGCCGCGCGGCTTCCCCGCGCCCACGCGCGCCACCGCCACCTGGGTCCAGCCGCCGGGCGCGGCGCCGAGATCGACTACCCGCGCGCCCCGGCGCAAGAGGTGAAAGCGGTCGTCGAGCCCGATCAGCTTGAACGCCGCGCGCGAGCGCCAGCCCTCGCGTCCGGCGGCGGCGACGTAGGGGTCGTTGATCTGGCGCTCCAGCCAGCGCCGCGACGAGGGGCGACGACGGCCCGGGGCCAGCCGCTTCGCGCCCGGCCGGGCGCCGCGCCCGCTCTTGCCATTCCCTCGGCCGCCGCTCTTGCCACCTCGGGGCATCAACCGCGTCCGTCGCCGGCGAAGGGGTCGCCGTCGATCATGGTCGTGAGCAGCCCCTCGCGCAGCCCCCGGTCGGCGACCCGCAGCCGGCCCACCGGCCAGAGGCGGCGGATCGCCTCGACGATCGCGCAGCCGGCGACCACGAGGTCCGCGCGCCCGAGGCCGATCGAGGGGATCGCCGCGCGACCCGCGGCGTCGAGCTCGCGAAGCCGGTCGGAAACCCGCGCGACCTCGTCGAAGGTGAGCGTGAGGCCGTCGACCCGGGCGCGGTCGTAGCGCGGCAGCCCGAGATGCGCCCCGGCGAGCGTCGTGATCGTGCCCGAGGTGCCGATCATTTGTACCCCGCCCGCGGCGATCTCGGCAGCGATCCCGTGGGCGGCGTCGAAGGGCGCGAGCAATACGCTTACCGCCTCGACCATGGCGGCGTAGGCGTCGGGCGCGACCCGGTCGGCGCCATAGGTCTCGGCGAAGCGGATGACCCCGCAGGCAAGCGACGTCGAGGCTAGAATCCTGGGCGGCGCGCCGGGCTCGCGGGCGAGCCAGACGATCTCGCTGCTGCCGCCGCCGATATCGAACAGGATCGCCCGGCGCGCATCCGCGTCGAGCAGCGGCAGGCAGCCGGCGAACGCGAGCCGCGCTTCCTCGCCGCTCGAAATGACCTCGAGCGCGAGCCCGGTCTCGGCCACGGCGCGGGCGACGAAGACGTCGCGGTTGGCGGCCCGGCGGCAGGCCTCGGTCGCGACGCTGCGCGCGCGCGCGACCCGGTGGTCGCGCATTTTCCGCGCGCAGACGCCGAGCGCGCGCAGCGCCCGACCCATGGCCGCCTCGCTGAGCGCGCCGCCGCCCGCCGTCCCGAGTCCCTCGCCGAGGCGCACGATGCGCGAAAAGGCGTCGACCACCTGAAAGCCGCCCGGCGCCGGGCGCGCGACCAGCATGCGACAGTTGTGGCTGCCGAGATCGATCGCCGCGTAGAGCCGCCCGTCGTCCATGCGCCTCGGGTCTCCGCCATCGCCATCCCCGGGGCGGCCGTCTTCTCGCGCGCGGCCGGCCCGTTCATCCCCTTCGTCTATAGCATGATTTTTTCGAATTGAATCGGCGCCGACGCCGCCCCGGCGGACGGCCGCTTGACAGGGCGACGGGGCATTTCTAAGTTCGCGCCAACCGCGTGGCCGCGTGGGGGATAGTTTAACGGTAGAACGAGCGGCTCTGACCCGCTTAGTCCTGGTTCGAATCCAGGTCCCCCAGCCAGCTCGCCGGACGTGCTCCGCGCCGATTCCCGGACAGACCAGACCACGGCAATGCCCGCGCCGATATGGCGGCCGCGCCGGGAATCTGGTACCAAGGCCTCTCGCATCGAACCAAGCAGCGGACGAACCGCCAGGGGGGCAGACCCATGAACAAGACCAAGCTTTCGATCGTCGCGTCGACGGCGCTTCTCGCCGCGGCCATGACCACGCCCGCGCTCGCGGCGGGCGGCGTCAAGATCGGCATGATCACCACGCTGTCGGGCGGCGGCGCCTCGCTCGGCATCGACATCCGCGACGGC
This sequence comes from uncultured Alphaproteobacteria bacterium, assembly GCA_964531525.1. Lineage (GTDB taxonomy): Bacteria > Pseudomonadota > Alphaproteobacteria > JAAXGF01 > JAAXGF01 > CAYYWV01. The sequence continues at coordinate 10,566 of CAZHDF010000066.1, forward strand.
TTCATGCTCGCGGTCAAGATGAAGGGCGGCAAGCTCGGCGGGGCCGACACCGACGTGATCGTGGTCGACGACGGCCGCAAGGTCGAGAACGCCAAGCAGATCGCCAACCGCCTGCTCAAGAAGGACCGGGTCGACGTGGTCACCGGCATCGTCTGGTCGAACCTCGCGCTCGCCGTGGTGCCCACGGTGACCCGGGCGGGCAAGATCTACATCAGCCCCAACGCGGGCCCGTCGCGGCTCGCCGGCAAGGGGTGCAGCCCGAACTACTTCAACGTCGCCTGGCAGAACGACAACCTTCACGAAGCGGCCGGCCAGACCATGACCGACCGGGGCTTCAAGCGGGTCTACATCCTGGCCCCCAACTACCCGGCGGGGAAGGACGCGCTGACCGGCTTCAAGCGCTTCTACAAGGGCGAGATCGTGGGCGAGGTCTACACCAAGCTCGGCCAGGTCGATTACGCGGCCGAGCTCGCCAACCTGCGCGCGGCCAAGCCCGACGGGGTGTTCTTCTTCCTGCCCGGCGGCATGGGGATCAACTTCGTCAAGCAGTACGCCCAGGCGGGGCTCAACAAGACCATTCCGCTGTACGGCCCCGCCTTCTCGTTCGACGAGGGCATCCTGCGCGCGGTCGGCGACGCGGCGATCGGCGTGTTCAACACCTCGCAGTGGAACAAGGACATCGACAATCCGGCCAACCGCGCCTTCGTCGCCGGGTTCCGCGAGGCCTACGGGCGCTATCCCTCGCTGTATGCGAGCCAGGGCTATGACGCGGCGATGCTGCTCGATTCGGCGATCCGGGCGGTCGGCGGCGACGTCTCGAACACCGATGCGTTGCGCGCCGCGCTCGAGAAGGCGGACTTCCAGTCGGTGCGGGGCGCGTTCCGCTTCGGCCCCAATCATCACCCGATCCAGGACATCTACCTGCGCGTCGTCTACAAGGACGGCGATCACGTGACCAACCGGATCGTGAGCAAGGTCTTCACCGACCATCAGGACGCCTACGCCGCCCAGTGCAAGATGTAGTCCGGCAAGCTGTAGCTTCCCACCAACGGCCGGGGCCGCCCGCGCGGCGGCCCCGCGCTCCCGTCGCCTGATCTCCGCCCATGCTTCTGTTTCTCGAGCAAACCCTGAACGGGCTTCAGCTCGGCGTCATGCTGTTCCTGATGGCCGCCGGGCTGACGCTCGTGTTCGGGATCATGAACATGATCAATCTCGCGCACGGCTCGTTCTACATGATCGGCGCCTTCGCCGCGGTCGCCGCGACCCGGGCGAGCGGGAGCTTCGCGCTCGGCGTCGCGGCCGCGGTCGCGGCGGCGGGGCTCGTCGGGCTCGTGACCGAGTCCTTGGTTCTGCGCGGGCTTTACCGGCGCGACCATCTCGATCAGGTGCTCGCGACCTTCGGGCTGATTTTGGTGTTCAACGAGCTCGTCAGCATCGTCTGGGGACCGCAGGCCATGTTCCTCCAGATTCCGGCCGCGCTCTCGGGCACGGTGGAGATCCTGCCCGGCGCGCCCTACCCCGCCTACCGCCTGGCGATCATCGGCGCGGGCCTCGCGGTCGCCCTGTTCCTGTGGGCGCTGATCGCGCGCACGCGGATCGGCATGCGCATCCGCGCGGGCGCGAGCAACCGCGAGATGATCGGCGCGCTGGGCGTCGATATCGGACGGCTCTACACCCTCGTCTTCGGGCTCGGCGCGATGCTCGCGGGGCTCGCCGGCGCGCTCGCCGGGCCGCTGCTCGCGATCGAGGTCGGCATGGGCGAGAACATCCTGATCCTCGCCTTCGTGGTCATCATCATCGGCGGGCTGGGTTCGGTGCGCGGGGCGCTGGTCGGGGCGCTGCTGGTCGGGCTGGTCGACACCTACGGGCGCGCCTATCTGCCGAGCGGGCTGCGCGCCTTCGTCGATCCGGCGGTCGCCGACAACATGGGCGCCTCGCTCGCCGCCATGGCGATCTATCTGCTGATGGCCATGGTGCTGATCTGGCGGCCGCGCGGGCTGTTCCCGGCCCATGAATAGGAACAGGGGCGTTCGTGACTAGCCCTGGGCGACGCGAAATCGTGCTGGTCGCCGGGCTCGCGCTGCTGCTCGCGGCCCCCGGGGTCGCCGAGGCGCTGGGCGAGCCGTTCCTGACCAGCCTGTTCACGCGGATCGTCATCTACGCGCTCGCCGCGGCGAGCCTCGATCTGATCCTCGGCTACGGCGGGCTGGTGAGCTTCGGCCACGGGGCGTTCTTCGGCCTCGGCGGCTATGTGGTCGGCATCCTCGCCTTCCACGGCGCCGAGGGGACCGCGATCCCCTTCCTGCCGGGCGCGTGGACGGGCACCACGCTGGCCTTCATTGCCTGGCCCGCGGCGATCGCGGCGGCGGCGCTGTTCGCGCTCGTCATCGGGGCGTTGAGCCTGCGCACCAGCGGGGTCTATTTCATCATGATCACGTTGGCGTTCGCGCAGATGCTCTATTTCTTCTTCGTCTCGCTGATGCTTTACGGCGGCGACGACGGGCTGAATCTGTGGGAGCGCTCGCGCATCCCGGGGCTCGACCTCTACGACGACACGACCTTCTATTACGTCTCGCTGGCGGCTCTGCTCGCCTTTCTCTATCTCGCGAAGCGGATCGTGAACGCGCGCTTCGGCAGGGTGATGCGCGGCTGCAAGCAGAACGAGCGCCGGATGCGGGCGCTCGGCTTTCCGACATACCGCTACCGACTCGCGGCCTTCGTGCTGGCGGGCGCGGGCGCCGGGCTCGCGGGCGCGCTGATCGCGAATCACACCGAGTTCGTCGGCCCCGGGCTTCTGCATTGGACCCGGTCGGGCGAGATCATGGTCATGGTCATCCTGGGGGGCATGGGCACGCTCGCCGGGCCGGTGTTCGGCGCCGCAGCCTACCTGCTCGCCGAGGAGTTCCTGTCGCGCTACACCGAGCATTGGATTCTGTTTCTCGGCCTGTTCCTGATTTTCGTCGTGCTGTTCGCCAAGCGCGGCATTTACGGCTGGCTCGCGGGACCGGGGGCGCGCGATGGCTGAGCCGATCCTCGAGGTCGAGGGGCTGACCAAGCGCTTCGGCGCCCTGGTCGCCAACGATTCGCTCTCGCTCGCGGTCGAGGTGGGCGCGGTCCACGCCCTGATCGGTCCCAACGGCGCGGGCAAGACCACGGCGATCGCCCAGATCTCGGGCGAGCTGCGCCCGGACGGCGGGCGCATCCGCTTTCGCGGGCGCGACGTGACGGCGCTGCCGATCCACCGCCGGGCGCGGCTCGGGCTCGCGCGGTCCTACCAGATCACCAGCCTGTTTCCCGACTTCTCGGCGCTCGAAAACGTGGCGCTCGCGGTCCAGGCGCGCGCCGGGCACAGCTTCCGCTTCTGGAAACCGGCGCGGGGCGACGCGGCGCTCGACGGCCCGGCGCGCGACCTGTTGGACCGGGTCGGGCTGCGGGGGCGCGCCGACGTTCCGGCGGCCGAGCTCGCCCACGGCGAGCAACGTCAGCTCGAAATCGCCATGGCGCTCGCGACCAACCCTTCGATGCTGCTGCTCGACGAACCGATCGCCGGCATGGGTCATGACGAGACCGGGCGCATGGTCGATCTTCTGCGCATGCTGCGCGACGGCGTGACGATCCTGCTCGTCGAGCACGACATGGACGTGGTGTTCGCGCTCGCCGACCGGATCACCGTGCTGGTCAAGGGCCGGGCGATCGCGAGCGGGCCGCCCGCCGCGATCCGCGCCGATCGCCGGGTGCGCGACGCCTATCTCGGCGAGGAGGCGGAGGTGGAGGGCGGGGAATGACGATGCTCGCGCTCGACGGCGTCGAAACCTTCTACGGTCGCAGCCAGGCGCTGTTCGGCGTCTCGTTCTCGCTCGATGCGGGCGAGGTCGTGACCCTGATGGGGCGCAACGGCATGGGCAAGACCACGACGCTCCGCTCGATCATGGGGCTGACGCCGGCGGCGGCGGGCAGCATCCGCTTCCAGGGCCGCGAGATCCGGGGCTGGCCGAGCCACCGGATCGCGCGCCTCGGCATCGGCTACGTTCCCGAGGGCCGCCAGATCTTCCCCAACCTCACGGTGCGCGAGAACCTGATCGCGACCGCCGCCAACCACGCGGGCGCGGCCGATCCCTGGACGCTCGATCGGGTGCTCGATCTGTTTCCCCGGCTCGCCGGACGCGCCGACCAGGGCGGGCGGACGCTCTCGGGCGGCGAGCAGCAGATGCTCGCCATCGGCCGGGCGCTGATGACCAACCCGGTGCTGATGATCCTCGACGAGGCGACCGAGGGGCTCGCCCCCATGGTCCGCGAGGAGATCTGGACCTGCCTCGAACACAACCTCAAGGACGCGGGCCAGGCGATCATCATCGTCGACCAGCGGCCCGAGGCCATGGCGCGGATCGCGGATCGCCATTACGTCATGGAAAAGGGCCGCATCGTCTGGTCGGGCTCGTCGGCCGATCTGCTCGCCGACACCGCCATGCAGCACCGCTATCTGGGCGTGTGAGCGGGATGGCCGCGCCGCCGCCGATCGATCCGGCCCTCGAGGCGCAATACAACATCCGCGCCCTGATTCCCGACCACGCGGAGATCTTCGCCCGCTGGCGCGAACGCTCGGCCGAGACGCGACGCCGCCGTCGCCGCCGGCGCGATTTCGCCTACGGCGCGGGCGCGGGCGAGACCCTCGATCTCTTCCTGCCCGATCCGCCGTCCGGTCGGGCGGGCCCGGTCCCGGTCCATCTGTTCATCCACGGCGGCTACTGGCAGGCGATGGACAAGGACGACTTCTCCTTCGTCGCCGAGGCGCTGCTGGATGCCGGCGTCGCGGTCGCGGTGGTCGGCTACGCGCTCTGCCCGACGGTCGCGCTCGACGAGATCGTGGCGCAGATGCGCCGCGCGCTCGCCTGGATCGCGCGCGAGGCCCCGGGCTTCGGCGGCGATCCGGCGCGCATCCAGATCGCGGGCCATTCGGCGGGCGGCCATCTCGTCGCCATGCTGATGGCGGACGAACGAAGCGCGCCCCTGATCCACAGCGGGGTTTCGATCAGCGGCCTGTTCGACCTCGCCCCCCTGCGCGCGACCGGCATCAACACGGCCCTCGGCCTGGATGCGGCGGCGGCGCGGCGCAACAGCCCGCTGTTCCTGGAACCCCGAACCGGGGACCGCGCGCCGCTGGTGCTCGCGGTCGGCGGGGCGGAGACCCCCGCCTTCCGCGCCCAATCGGACGCGCTGGCGAAAAGCTGGGGCGCGCGCGGCGTGCCGGTCCGCCGCCTCGACCTCGCCGGGCGCGACCACTTCGCCGCCCTCGACGCGCTCGCCGAGCCCGAAAGCGCGCTGTTCCGCGCCGCCCGCGACCTCGCGCTCGGCGACGCGCGATAGGGCGCCTCCGGCCCGATCCCGATTCCGCGCCGCAAAAAGGTCACATTCTCTCCACAAATCGGCCCGATTCGGGGCCTAGAAAGGCATCGTCGAACGTTGAAGGAGACGCTGCCGTGACGCCTACCGAGATCGAGCGCTTGCTCCGCCGCGCAACAGCGGCCCTCTCCCAAGCTCGTATCTCCGAGTCCCAGGGTGACTTCGATGCGACCGAGCGTCTCTGCCGCACGGCGCGCGAGTGCCTGGTCCAGGCCCAGGGTGCCCTCGGCCAACGCCTCGACACCTATCCCCAGCCGGGAGCGCTGGGCTGACGCCCGGCGAACACCCCCCCAACTCGAGGTGCCTTCGGGCGCCTCTTTTTTTGTGAGCGAGGGATCGGGCCGGCAAGGCCCTTCCGGCGCCCGCGCCCCTTGATCGGGCGGGCGCGGCTCATTTATATAAAGAGCGTCGCGCGGGTGTAGCTCAATGGTAGAGCAGGAGCTTCCCAAGCTTAAGACGAGGGTTCGATTCCCTTCACCCGCTCCATTCCTTATCCGACGCGCCGGGGCCGGGCCCCGGCGTTTCGCTTAGCGGGACGGCCGCCGCCGGGGAGTCCCGGGACTGCGCTTGCGTCTTGGGCGGATGCGGAAGCTACGGTCCTCGATGATCGCGTCGCGGTTCGGGACCTCGCCCGGGGCGCGGCCCGCGAGAACGGCATTCACGTCGGCGACGACCTCGGGACGCAACCGGTAATACTGATGGTTGGCGAGGTCGCCCCGCGAGACGTCGACCCGGCTGCAATCGACGAGCACCACCTTGCGCGGAATGCCGTCGCGGATCCGGGGGCCGTTCGCGCCCAGCCGGTCGGGGTTGCGCTTGGTCGCGTCGCTGATAAGCAGCGCCCGGTCGTCGGGGGTGAAATAGACCTGCACGGACCGGGCGAGGTCGGGCAGGCGGCGCAGCTTGTGGTCGTATTCGAAGGCGTCGTCGTCTTCGTCCGCCGCCATCAGGAACACGGTTTCGAAAAGGCGCGGCAGGCGGTCGCCGAGCTCGCGGCGGATCGCCTGGACCGCGTGGCGCAGGGCGTAGTTGCCCATCGAATGGGCGACCAGATGGATCGACCGGTCGCAGTAGCGTTCGCGGTCGATCCCGGCGAGGAAGTCGCACAGCTTGAGGAAGGCGCGCGCGATGGCGAGCCCCGAGGCGCGCGCGTCGTCCCGGTCGCTGTAATACGATATGAACGGGGCCATCGCGCCGTCGGACGGCCAGGAGAACACGAAGACATCGGCCTCCTCGCCGCCCGGGCGGTACTTGTCCTTGATCTCGGCGGCGCGCGCGAGCGCCGTCTCGATATCGGTGGCGTAGCCGTGAAGCAGGCAGATGACATCGGTTTTCCGCTTCGCCATGCGTTCGCGCAGGGCCTCGAAGACCGCGAGGCTGCCGAGCCGCGGCGCGACGTCGGGCTCGGCGGGGATTGTCTCGGGCTCGAGGCGGATGCGGCGAACCTCGTAATCGCGCCCCCGCTTGGCGACCTCGGCCGAGCCGAAGCGCAGCCAATGGGGGCCGCGCTCGTTGAAGGCGTTGCCGAAGCGCGGCGTGTCGCCCTCGGCGAGAATGTTCCGGTTGGTGGCGTAGAAAACCTCGATCATGGCGC
>CAZHDF010000067.1:0-17498 GCA_964531525.1 uncultured Alphaproteobacteria bacterium
GAGGGGGTCGAGTTCGCCTATCCGACCCAGACCATCTTCGTCGAGAAGCTCGGCGCCGACGACGCGGCGGCCTGAGCTAGAGCCTTTCAGATTTTGACGGCGCCGGCTCGGTGCCGCACCAGCGGGCGATGAAGGCCGCGAGCACGCGGGTCACGTCGTGCAGGCTCGCGAGATCGACCGATTCGTCGATCCCGTGAATTGAGTCCGCGCGCGGACCGTAACAGGTCGCTGGAATGTTTCCGTAGAGGTTGAAGAATCGCGCGTCCGTCGTCGCCGTGCTGGCGCTGTGGCGGGGCGCGGCATCAAGCACCGCGCGGTGCGAGTCCGCGAGCAGGCGCATCATCTCGCCGTCCGCGTCGACCGTGCAGCCCTCGGCCTGGAAGCCCATGTAGTCGATGCGCGGCGGGTTTTCGGACAAGCCCGGATAGTCCTCGCTCGCGCGCGCGACGGTCTCCTCGATCTCGCGGCGCACGTCGGCGAGCGCGACGCCGGGGAAGAAGCCCACGCGCATCTCGAAGGCGCATTCGGTCGGCACCGAGGACGGCCATTCGCCGCCCCGGATGACGCCCAGGTTGAAGTTGATCGGATGGGTGTGATCGGCATAGGCGGGATGGCGGCGCTTAGGCGCGTTCCAGCGCTCCTCCAGCGCCTTGAGCGCCTGGACGAGATGGAACGCGGCCTCGATCGCGTTGATCCCGGCCGAGGTGTCGAGCACATGGGCGGGTCGCCCGCGCAGGCTCACGCGGAACCACATGACCCCCATCTGCGCGGTCAGAATCTCGTGGTCGAAGGGCTCGGGGATCACCGCGGCATCGGCCCGATAGCCGCGCGCAAGGCAGGCGAGCGCCCCGTTGCCGGTGCATTCCTCCTCGACCACGCTCTGCATGTGGACGCGCGCCGCGGGCGCGAGGCCAAGCCGCGCGAGCGCCCGAAACGCCGTGTAGTAGGCGACGATACCCGCCTTCATGTCGCCCGCGCCGCGACCGTACATGCGCCCGTCGCGGACCACCGGCTCGAAGGGCGGGTCGGTCCACATGTCGGCGGGGCCGGTCGGCACCACGTCGATATGGCCGTTGAGGATCAGCGAGCGCCCGGTCTCGCGGCGCGGCCGGTGGGTGGCGACCACGTTGGTCTTGCCCTCGACCGACCAGTCGACGGGCGAAAACCCGGGCCGGTCGCGAATTTCGTCGAGGTCGATCGCGAACTGATCGACCTCGAGGCCGAGGTCGGCGAAGGCGCGCGCCATGTAATCCTGCGCCGGTCGCTCGTTGCCGAGCGTCGAATCGAGACGCACGAGGTCGGCGAGCATGGTGGTCGCGTCCTCCTCGAGCGCGCGGCAGGCGGCGACGATCTCCTCGACGCTCGGGCCGATGTTTTTCGTATTGCCCATGATCCGGTTCCTTCCCCCCGATGGTTCCTGTCTATTCCCCGGCGCCCGCGAGGACCTCGGCATAAAGCGCCGGATCGACGTTGCCGCCCGAGGCCACGACCGCGACGGTCCGTCCGTCGAGCGCGAAACGCCCGCTCGCGACCGCCGCCAGCGCGACCGCGCCGCCCGGCTCGATCACCAGCTTGAGATGCAGGAAGGCGAGCCGCATGGCGGCGGCGACTTCGGCGTCGCTCACCGCGAGCCCGCCCGCGAGCAGGCGGCGGTTGATCTCGAAGGTGAGCGCGCCCGGCATCGGCGCGCGCAGCGCATCGCAGAAGCTTTGCGCGCCCGCCCGCGCCTTCTCGCGCGCGCCGGCGGCGAGCGAGCGCATCGTGTCGTCGAAGCCCTCGGGCTCGACCGCGTAGACCGGAACCCCGGGGGCGCGCTCGGCGAGCGCGGTCGCGGTGCCCGCGATCAAGCCGCCGCCGCCGCAGGGCACGAGCACCGCGTCGAGCCGCGCGTTCATCTCCTCGGCCTGGCGAGCGAGTTCGATGCCGAGCGTGCCCTGACCGGCGATGGTCCAGGGATGATCGAACGGCGGCACGATGGTCGCGCCGCGCTCCTCCGCGAGCCGCTCGGCGACCGTCTCGCGCGTTTCTCCCGCCGGATCGTAGAGTCGAACCTCGGCGCCCCAGGCGCGGGTGTTGTCGGCCTTCACCTTCGGCGCGTTCGACGGCATGACGATCAACGCCGGCGCGCCCAGAAGCCGCGCCGCCGCCGCGACCCCTTGGGCGTGATTGCCCGAGGAATAGGCGACCACGCCCCGCTGGCGTCGCGCCTCGGGAATTTGGGAGATATTGTTGTAGGCGCCCCGGAACTTGAACGAGCCAGTGCGCTGCAAGGGCTCGGCCTTGACCAGGAGCCGTCCGCCGAGACGCGCGTTGAGAAGCGGCGATTCGAGCAACGGCGTGACCACCGCCCGACCGCGCAGGCGCTCGGCCGCGGCCGCGATGTCGGCCAAGGAGGGCGGCTCAAAGCCTTGCGAGGAGGTCATCGATCGCATCCAGGCATTCGGGTTCCTCGAGAAGCGGCACATGGCCCACGCCCGCCAGCTCCAAGCGTAGCAGATCGGGCTTCTCGGCGGCCATGCGCTCGACCGTCTCGGCGCTCAGAATGTCCGAGAGCGCGCCGCGAACGACGAGCACCGGCAGGCGGCGAAGCGCGCGAAACGCGGGCCAGAGATCGGGCGGCTCGCCCCGGCCGGCCCGGAACGCGCGCGCGATCGCCGGGTCGAAGTCGGGATGCAGGCGGCCGTCGGCCAGTTCTCGATACGAGCGCCGCGCGATCCTGAGCCAGTCGGCGTCATCGGTGATCCGCCGGTTGGGATAGGCCTCGCGGACGAAGGCGGTCGCCGCCGCCCAGTCGGGCTGCGCGTCATGGGTGCCGAGATAGGCGCCGATACGCGCGATTCCCCTCGGGTCGATCTCGGGGCCGATGTCGTTGAGCACCACGCCCGCCAGCGCGGTCGGCCGCGCGACCGCGAGCATCATGGCGAGGATTCCGCCGAGCGAGGTGCCGATCACCACCACGCCGTGGGCGTTGGTCGCGGTCAACAGATCGAGACTGTCGGCGAGATAGCGCCCGGGAGCGTAATTGCGCCAGTCGGGGTCGTAATCCGACCGCCCACGCCCGCGATAGTCGGGGCACAGCACACGGCGGTCGCGCGCGAGCCTTGGCGCGAGCTCCTCGAAATCGGCGGAATTGCGCGTGAGCCCCGGCAGGCAGAGAACCGGCGCGCGGCGCGCGGCCGCATCGCCGTAATCGCGCAGATACAGCGAAAGCCCGTCGTCGGCGGAAATCCGCCACTCGCGGTAAGGCGTTCGCTCCACGCTAGAGGTCCAGCAGCGCGGGCAATTCGTCGAGAGTCTTGAGTTCGGCGGCGATCTCGCCCGGCAGCCGCTCGGGTCGCTGGCCGAAGCGGTTGACCCAGGCGACATTGAAGCCGAAGGCCGCCGCGCCGTTGGCGTCCCAGGCGTTCGACGACTGGAAGGCGATGCGCTCGGCCGGAACGCCGAGTCGGTCGACGGCGAGTTGGTAGACCCGGGGGTCGGGCTTGTAGATGCCGATCTCCTCGACCGACAACACGCCGTCGAGCAACTCGGCGATGTTCGCGTTGCGCACCGCGGCGGCGAGCATCTCGGGCGCGCCGTTCGAGAGAATTGCGCATTTCACGCCCGCGCCGTCGAGCTGCGCGAGAACGCCGGGCACCTCGGGATAGGGAGCGAGCGAAAGGTAGCAATCCATCAGCCGCGCGCGCAGCGCCGCATCGTCGATGCCGTGGGTTTCGAGCGCATAATCGAGGGCGTCGCCGGTCACCCGCCAGAAATCGACATGGTGGCCCATCAGGCTACGGAGCCAAGTGTATTGAAGCTGTTTCAGCCGCCAGGTCTCGGACACCGCGTCCGCCGCCGCGCCGAGCGCGGCGCGTTCGCGCGCCGCCGCCGAATGGACGTCGAACAAGGTGCCGTAGGCGTCGAAGACGCAGGCGCCGATATCGCCGAATGCCGGATGGGCCATGGGTTTCCTCCTCGATCTTCATTTTCTTCGCCGCCCGCGCCACGTTCGGGCGCGGCATCTCCCCCCGGGCGGAAAGGTACTCCACGGCCGCGCAAACGCAACCGTCATCGCCGGCTTCGCGCCGTTCGGGCATCGTCGGATGGGGCGGGGATCAGAGCGCCGGAGCGCCGCCTTCCTCGGTTCGGGCAAGGCTCGGGGCCTCGCGGATGCCGCGTTCGAGGGCGAGGAGAAGGCTCTCGGCTTCGACCGGCGCGCCCGCGAGACGGCGATAGATCGGCACCGCCTCGAGAATGCGCTGGACGTAGTTGCGCGTTTCGCCGAGCGGGATCATCTCGATCCAATCGATCACGTCGACCTCGCCGGTTCGCGGATCGCCGTTGCGCTCCAGCCAGCGCCGCACCCGGCCGGGACCGGCGTTGTAGGCGGCGAGCGCGAGGACGTAGGAACCATCGTAACGGTCGACGAGATCCTCGATATGCGCCCGGCCGATGGCGAGATTATACTCGGGGTCGGACGTGAGGCGCTGGCGGCTGTATTTGATCCGAAGCTGGCGCGCGACCCGGCGCGCGGTCGCGGGCATGATCTGCATCAGCCCGCGCGCGCCGGCGTGGCTGACCGCATCGGACCGAAAGCCGCTTTCCTGGCGCAGCATGGCGAGCAGCAGCGCGGGCTCGACCGCCGGTCCGGTCCGCCCCCGGCTCGGGGGCAAATCGACGATCGGATACCCCTCGTCGGGCATGACGATGCCGCTCCGAGCCGCGCGCCGCGCGATCCGCACGCCGAGATCGAGCCGCCCGGCCTCGCGCGCGAGCTCGGCGACCAGCCGGCGCTCGCCCGGCGTCGCGGCAAGCGCGGCGAGACGCAGGAGGAAGGGTGCGGCGAGCTCCTCGCGGTCGAGCGCGGCGAGGCGGCGCACCACGCGAACGAGTTCGTGATCGCGAAGAAAGGCGCGATCGGCGTCCTCGATCTCGGGGGGAGTGGGCAGGGGAAGCGCCGCCTTGCGGTCGAGCCGGGCGAGCGCGAGCTGACCGTAGAAGGTCGTCGGATGGCGCGCGGCGCGCGCGAACCAGGCGCGGGCGTCGTCGTCGCGCCCGTCGGCGGTCGCCGCGCGTCCCGCCCAATAGGCCGCGCGGGCGATGCTGACCGGATAGCGCACGCCCTCGAACAGGCGTTGGAAATGGGGCGCGGCGAGCGCCGGGTCGCGCAAAAAGCGCAACGCGATCCAGCCGGCGAGCCATTCCCCTTGGGAACGCGGCAGCGCCAGGGTCTGGCCGTGCGCGCTCGCCAAATGATAGCCGACCGAGATCAGCCCCTCGGAAAGCGCGCTGCGCACCTGAACATGAGCCTCGCGCCACCAGGCCTCGGGGCGCACGAGTGGGCTGGGCGGGTTTTCGAGGATCGCGCGCGCCGCTTCGTCGCGGCCCTTGCGCCGCCGCCAGCGCAGGCGCTCGTACCACAGCCCGGGATCGTCGCGCAGCTCCGGCGGCACGCTCGCGATCGCCATATCGACGCCGGCGGCGCGCACCATCAGCCGCAGCCGCGCGATGCCGAGCGCGCGATGGCCGGCATCGACCCGGCGCAGCATGCGCTGGGCGGCGCGACGCTTGTGGTCCCAGAGAAGGCGGTCGAGACGCGCGATGTGATCCGCGGGGCGCAGGCGGGCGCGGTGGCGCTTGAAGAATGCGCGCTCGTCGGCGGGGGTGAAATCGCCCTCGACCCAGGCCCGACGTAAAAGATCGACCGCCTCGGCGTCCTCGCCGGCGGCAAGCAATGCCTCGGCGAGATACCAGCGTCCCCGCCCGGTGAGCGGCGGATGGCGGGCGAACCAGGCGCGCACGCGCGCGGCCGGAACGCGGTCGTCGAGCGCCTGCTCGGCGCGGTGGAGTAGGCGCGCGCCCTCGGGCCAATCGGGGTTGGCGTTGATGAAGGCGGCGATCTCGTCGAACGAGGCCGGCGGGTCCTGGCGCGAAAGCCGGTACCAGGTCACGACCTTGGCGACCAGCGGATCCTCGGCCCGGGCGAGCATCCGGCGCGCGGCCGCCCAGTCGCGCTCGGCGGCGGCGCTGAGCGCGCGGGCGAGAAACGCCTCCGTTCGGGGCGCGGGCGGCGGGGGCGGAGGAGGATCGACGGGAGCGGCGAGAGGTGCGCGCGCGAACAGGCCGATCACGACGATTGCCGCGAGTCCCATGACGGCCGAGCGCGGAACGGTCACCTCGATCTCCCTGCTCGCGTTTCTTCGCGACGCCAGTCGTCGCATGTCATCGTGTTTTAATCAATTTATCACTTCCAAACCGTTAACCAAAACGTGACGCGCGCCTCGGCGCTTCGCTTGCCGCTCGCGGCGCGCGTCGCTATGTTCGGGGCAAGATTCCCCGGGGGAGTGGAGAAGATGTTCGAAGGGTCGTTCACGGCGCTGATTACGCCATTCGCGAACGGCGCGGTCGAGGAGCGCGCCTTCCAGGCCTTGGTCGATTGGCAGATCGCCGAGGGCACCGACGGTCTCGTGCCCTGCGGCACGACCGGCGAATCGCCGACGCTGTCGCACCACGAGCACGAGCGCGTGGTCGATCTCTGCGTCGAGGCGGCGAAGGGCCGGGTGCCGGTGCTCGCGGGCACCGGATCGAATTCGACCGCGGAGGCGATCTCGCTCACGCGCCACGCCAAGGAAGCCGGCGCCGACGGGGCGCTGGTGGTCACGCCTTACTACAACAAGCCGACCCAGGAAGGGCTTTACCGGCATTTCAAGGCGATTCACGACGCGGTCGAGATTCCGATCGTGATCTACAACATTCCCGGCCGCTGCGTGGTCGACATGACGGTCGAGACCATGGCGCGGCTGGCCGAGCTGCCGCGTATCGTTGGTGTCAAGGATTCGTCGAACGATCCCGCGCGCCCGTCGCTGACCCGGCGCGCCTGCGGCCCCGACTTCGCCCAGCTCTCGGGCGAGGACGCGGCGCGGCTCGCGCTCCTCGGTGCCGGCGGCCACGGCTGCATCTCGGTCACCGCGAACGTCGCGCCCCGGCTCTGCGCCGAGCTGCACGACGCCTGGAAGGCCGGGGATCGCGCCCAGGCGATGGCGATCCAGGAGCGATTGATGCCGTTGCACGAGGCGCTGTTCGTCGAGACCAGCCCGGGGCCCGTGAAATACGCCGCGAGTCGGCTCGGGCTGTGCGAGGCAACGGTGCGCCTGCCGCTGGTCGAGCCCGGCCCGACGAGTTGCGAGCGGATCGACGCGGCGATGCGCGCGGTCGGGCTCCTCAACTGACGCATGGCCGCAAGGAAGGAGCGGGATCCGAGCCGAACCGTCGCGCTCAACCGCAAGGCGCGCCACAACTATTTCATCGACGAAACCCTGGAAGCGGGGATCGCGCTCACCGGCACCGAGGTCAAGTCGCTGCGCGAGGGGCGCGCCAATATCGGCGAATCCTACGCCACGATCGAAGAGGGCGAGATCTATCTGCTCAACGCCCATATCTCGGAATATCGCGGCGGCAACCGCTTCAACCACGAGCCCACGCGGCCACGCAAGCTGCTGCTCCATAAGCGCGAGATCCGCAAGCTGATCGGCGCGGTCCAGCGCGAGGGCGTGACGCTCGTGCCGCTCTCGATCTACTTCAACGAGCGAGGACGCGCCAAGGTGAAGCTCGGCATCGCCCGGGGCAAGCGGCAGTACGACAAGCGCGCGACCGAGCGCGACCGCGACTGGCAGCGTCGCCGCCAGCGGCTTCTTAGGAGCGACAATTAGGGATTACGACGTTTCGGCCCCGTCGAGGCGCGCGCGGACGGCGCGAAACACGTCGTGGAACATGGCCTCCGTCAGCCGCCCGGTGTTGGTGTTGTAGCGCGAGCAGTGATAGCTGTCGGCGAGCCAGCGGCCGCCGGGGAGGGCGTGGAACGCCCCATGAGCGAAGCGCGCGGCCGCGAGCCGCAGCCCGAGCGTGCGCGCGACCGCGGCATGGGCCACCGTGCCGAGCGCGACGATCACGCGCAGGTCCTCGAGCGCCGCGATCTCGCCGGCGAGGAACGGCCGACAGGCCTTGGCCTCGGCCCCGGTGGGACGGTTTTCCGGCGGCAGGCAGCGCACCGCGTTGGTAACCCGGCAATCGACCAGCCGCAGGCCGTCGTCGGGCCGCGCCGCGTAGCGTCCCTCGGCGAAGCCAAAGCGAATCAGGGTGTCGTAGAGAAGATCGCCCGCGTAATCGCCGGTGAACGGGCGGCCCGTGCGGTTGGCGCCCCGCATCCCGGGCGCGAGCCCGACCACCAGTAGCCGCGCGCGGTCGGGGCCAAAGGTGGCGACCGGGGCGTTGTGCCAGCCGGGAAAGCGCGCCCGGTTCTCGGCGCGGAACGCCGCCAGCCGGGGGCAGAGGGGACAGTCGCGATCGGGTTCGGCCGCGCTTGGACCGCGCGCGCCGGGCGGGGAGGGCTTGGGCACGAAAGAGCCGGGGGCGCTATTGCCGCGCGATGATGGTTGCCTCGTCGCGCTGGGACGGCTCGCGCATGATCCTGGGCGCGAGATCCTCGAGCTCGACGAAGCGGTCGGCCTGGCGGCGCAGCTCGTCGGCGACCATGGGCGGCTGCGAGCGAATCGTGCTGACCACGGTCACGCGCACGCCGTGGCGCTGCACCGCCTCGACCAGGCGGCGAAAGTCGCCGTCGCCCGAGAACAGCACCACATGGTCGAGGTAGTCGCGCATCTCCATCATGTCGACCGCGAGCTCGATATCCATGTTGCCCTTGATCTTGCGCCGTCCGGCGGAATCGGTGAACTCCTTGGTCGGCTTGGTGACCATGGTGAAGCCGTTGTAGTCGAGCCAGTCGACCAACGGGCGAATCGGCGAATATTCCTGCTCGTCGGTGAGCGCGGTGTAATAAAACGCCCGGATCAGGCGGCCGCTCGAGGCGAACTCGGCGAGAAGGCGCTTGTAATCGATGTCGAAGCCGAGCGCGCGGGCCGCGGCATAAAGATTGGCGCCGTCGATGAAAAGCCCAATCCGCTCCTGCGGATAAATACTCATTGCTGAAAATCCTGAATTTAAGTTGGCTACCCGATAATCCCCATGGCGAACCCGATCCCGGGGGGTGTATGACACGAAATCCTGGGATCGGTCCCGGGGACCGATCCCGAAGATTTATCTAGGGACTTTTCGCGATGACCACAAGGGCGCAGACGACGGGCGACGCCCCGATCCTGATTGGTCTCGGGGGCAATCTGCCGTCGCCGCTCGGGGAGCCGCGCGAAACCTGCGAGGCGGCGCTCGCGGCGCTCTCCCGGGCGGGCGTCGCGATCGCGCGGCGTTCGCGCTGGTACCGGAGCGCGCCGGTCCCGGTCTCGGACCAGCCCTGGTTCGTCAACGGGGTCGCGGCGATCGAGACCGCGCTTTCCCCCGCGGCGCTGCTCGACCTCATGCTCGACGTCGAGCGCCGGCTGGGTCGGGTTCGCGCGGAACGCTGGGGACCGCGCTTGATCGACCTCGATCTGCTCGACTATCGGGGTCTGATCCGCGCGCGCCCGGCGCCCGTCCTGCCCCATCCGAGGCTCGCCGAGCGCGGCTTCGTCCTGCTCCCGCTCGCCGAGGTCGCGCCCGACTGGCGCCATCCAGGGACCGGGGCGGCGATCGCCGAGTTGATCGCCGCGCTGCCCGCCGGGCAAGCGGTCGAGCCGCTCGGCGAAACGCTTCCATAGGACAAGCGCCCGGGCCGCGATCCTCTGCTCTTGCTTTAACTTTGCCGGCAAGATACTACATGCCCTAGAGATCCCTTTCGCCGTTCGTTCCAGGAGACGCCACGCATGGCTCGAGTTACCGTCGAAGACTGTATTCTCAAGGTTCCCAATCGTTTCGACCTTGTTCTTCTTGCCGCGCAGCGGGCGCGCGAGCTGTCCTCGGGCGCGACCACCACGCTCGAGCGCGAGAATGACAAGAACCCGGTCATCGCGCTCCGCGAGATCGCCGAGGATGCGGTCGACGTCGACGAGCTGCGGGAAAAGCTGATCTTCAGCCTCCAAAAGCACGTCGAGGTCGACGAGCCCGAGGACGACAGCATGAGCATCCTCGCCGCCGCCGAGAAGGAATGGGCCGGACTCTCGGGCGACGACGCGGCCGCCGCGACCCCGGACGCTCCCACGGTCGAGGCGGCTCCCGCCGAAACGACCCCGGAAGAAACCGTCCCGGCCGAGGCGGCGGCGGTCGAAACCGCTCTGGACGAGGCGCCAAAGGCCGACGCCGACGAGGCCAACGCCGGCGCGGACGAGGCCGGCGCCAAGACGGACGGAGCCTAGAACGCCCTGCCGCGCCCATGGCGGCGAGCGTCGGATCGCCCTGACGGGACCGGGTTCAGGGGCAACCGGCAAGGCCGGTTGACGGTCGCTTGATTCGCCAATACGAACTGGTCGAACGGGTCAAGGCCTACGAACCGAACGTGGACGAAGGCGCGCTCAACCGCGCCTACGTCTTCGCCACCAAGGCCCACGGCTCGCAGAAGCGCGAATCGGGCGACCCCTATTTCGCCCACCCGGTCGAGGTCGCCGGCATTCTGACCGGCATGCGGCTCGACAGCGCGACCATCGTCACGGCGCTGCTTCACGACACGGTCGAGGACACGGGCGCGACCCTCGACGAGCTTCGCTCGCTGTTCGGCGACGAAGTCGCGCGCCTGGTCGACGGCGTGACCAAGCTCACGCGCCTCCAGCTCCAGTCGGACCGCACCCGACAGGCGGAGAACTTCCGCAAGCTGCTGCTCGCCATGTCGGACGATATCCGCGTGCTGCTGGTCAAGCTCGCGGACCGGCTGCACAACATGCGCACGCTTCATTTCGTCAAGAACCCGGACAAGCGCTACCGGATCGCCAGCGAGACCATGGACATCTACGCCCCGCTCGCCGAGCGCATCGGCATGCAGGGCATGAAGGACGAGCTCGAGGATCTCGCCTTCGCGCATCTCAACCCCGAGGCGCGGGCCTCGATCCTCACCCGGCTCGAATTCCTGCGCGAGGCCGGCAACAACCCGGTTCCGCGCATCGAGGAGGAGCTTCGCCGCACCCTCGCCAAGTCGGGCCTCAAGGCGCAGGTCTCGGGGCGCGAGAAGAAGCCCTATTCGATCTGGCGCAAGATGGAGCGCAAGAACGTCGGCTTCGAGCAGCTTTCCGACATCGTCGCCTTTCGCATCGTCCTCGACACGGTGTCGAAGTGCTACGAGGCGCTCGGCGTCGTGCACGGGGCCTATTCCATGGTCCCGGGGCGATTCAAGGACTACATCTCGACGCCCAAGCCCAACGGCTATCAGTCGTTGCACACCACCGTGATCGGCCCCGAAAGCCAGCGCGTCGAAATCCAGATCCGGACCAACGAGATGCAGGAGTTCGCCGAGTTCGGCGTCGCCGCCCATTGGCACTACAAGAACCCCGACGGCACGCTCGCCCACCACGAGGGGCGGCAGTACCGCTGGGTGCGCGAGCTCCTCGAAATCCTCGAACGCGCCTCGGGCCCCGAGGAGTTCCTCGAGAACACCAAGCTCGACCTGTTCCAGGACCAGGTCTTCTGCTTCTCGCCCAAGGGCGACCTGATCGCGCTGCCGAGCGGGGCGACGCCGGTCGATTTCGCCTACGCGGTCCACACGGAAGTCGGCGACACCTGCGTCGGCGCCAAGATCAACGGCCGCATGAAGCCGCTGCGAACGGTGCTTCAGAACGGCGACCAGGTCGAAATCATCTGCTCGCGCGCGCAGACGCCGTCGCCCACCTGGGAGCGCTTCGTCGTCACCGGCAAGGCGCGGAGCTGCATCCGCCGGTTCATCCGCCTTCAACAGCGCGCGCAGTATATCGACCTCGGTCGCTCGATCCTCCAGAAGGCGTTTCGCCAGGTCGACGCCAAGTTCAGCGAGGACGCGCTCAAGCCGGCGCTCGCCGAGTTCCGCCTTCGCAACGTCGACGACCTTTACGCCCTGGTCGGCGAGGGAAACATCACCGCGCGTCAGGTCACCGACTTGGCGGTTCCCGAGAGCAAGGGCAAGAAGTCGCGCGCGCCGCTGCCCCCGCGCCGGCGGGCGAAGGAAGGCAGGGCGGGCGACCACGCGGTCCCGATTCGCGGTCTCATCCCGGGCATGGCGGTTCATTTCGCGGGCTGCTGCCATCCGTTGCCGGGCGACCGCATCGTCGGCATCGTCACCACGGGCAAGGGGGTGACGATCCACACCATCGACTGCGACACGCTCGAGACCTTCGGCGAAACGCCCGAACGCTGGCTCGACGTCGCCTGGGACGTGGACGGGGACAACCCCGAGATCCACGTCGGCCGCCTGAACGTCGTGGTGACCAACGAGCCCGGCAGCCTCGGCGGCCTTTCGACCGTGATCGCCAAGAATCTCGGCAACATCACCAATCTCAAGATCACCAACCGGTCGGTCGATTTCTTCGAAATGCTGGTCGACATCGAGGTCCAGGATGTTAAACATCTGACCAATATCATCGCGGCGTTGCGCGCAAATCCGGCGATCAGCTCGGTCGAGCGCGCCCGCGGATAAGACAGGGGAGGGGTCGGCCGGGGATGACCGACGATCATCCGGCGATGACGCGCGAGCAGGTACTCGACGAGTTCCGGGCCGCCGGCGCGCTGCTCGAAGGGCATTTCGTCCTGAGCTCGGGCCTGCGCAGCCCCGCCTATATTCAATGCGCCCGCGTGATGATGGACCCCCGCCGGGGCGAGCGCCTCTGCCGCGCCCTGGCCGCGCGGGTGACCGAGCGCCTGGGCGCCGACGCGCTCGACGCGGTGATCGCGCCCGCCATGGGCGGCGTCGTCGTCGGCTACGAGCTCGCCCGCGCTCTCGGTCTGCCCTCGATGTTCGCCGAGCGCGGCGCCGAGGGTTTCGTCCTGCGCCGGGGCTTTCGGCTCGATCCCGGCGCCCGGGTACTGATGGCCGAGGACGTGGTGACCACGGGAAAGTCCTCGCGCGAATGCATCGCCTGCATTCGCGCGGCGGGAGGAGAGGTGGTCGCGGCGAGCTGCCTGATCGACCGCTCGGATGGCGCCGTCGATCTCGGCCTACCCTTGATCGCCCTCGCGAGCCTTGCAATTCCGACCTACCACCCCAACGACCTGCCCCCCGAGCTCGCCGCGTTGCCGCCGGTCAAGCCCGGCAGCCGGCCCATGCCCTGACCGGCGGGGCGATGTTCAAGAGGCGATCGAAGCCCGGGCTGTTTTACCGCATTCGCGGCTTTATCTGGCCGCATATCGGCTGGCGACGGGCGGGGCGCTATTTCTATCACCGGCTGATGCGGCTTCCGGGGACGCCGCACTCGATCGCGGCCGGCTTCGCCTGCGGCAGCGCAATCTCGTTCACGCCCTTCATCGGGTTTCACTTCATTCTTTCGGGCCTGCTCGCTTGGACGATCGGCGGCAACGTGGTGGCGGCGTTGATCGGCACCGTGGTCGGCAACCCCTGGACCTTCCCCTTCATCTGGGTGGCGGTCTACCGGCTCGGCTGCCTGATCCTCGGCTGGGAGGCGGTGGATATCCTTTCCCACGGTCTGACCTTGACGTATATTCTCCAGCATCCGCAAATGGTCCTGCTGCCGATGATCGTCGGCTCGGTGCCGGCGGGCGCGATCGCCTGGGTGGCGAGCTATTGGCCGGTGCGCTATATCGTGAGCGACTATCAGGCGGTTCGCCGCCGCCTGCGGGAACGGCGGCGGCGGATCAAGGCGCTTCAGGCCGGGTCGGAAACGACCGCTCGGCCGGGCGCGACGCCGTCCGAACCCGGCGACCCCGAGGTCGCGGTGGGCGGCCGGGAAGGAAAGGGTGACGCATGAGCAACAAGCTTCGCCTCGGCGTGAACATCGATCACGTGGCGACGATCCGCAACGCGCGCGGCGGCGGGCATCCCGACCCGGTGCGCGCCGCGCGCATGGCGGCCGAGGCCGGCGCCGACGGGATTACCGCGCATCTGCGCGAGGACCGGCGCCATATCTCGGATCACGATATCGATCGCCTGACCGCCGAGATCGACCTGCCGCTCAACCTCGAGATGGCGGCGACCGAGGAGATGCTCGCCATCGCGCTGCGTCATCGGCCCCACGCCGCCTGCCTGGTGCCGGAAAAGCGCCGCGAGGTGACGACCGAGGGCGGGCTCGACCTGATCGGCGGCCGCGACCACCTGCGGTCCTACGTCGCCCGGCTTTCGGAGGCGGGAATTCGCGTGTCCTGCTTCATCGACCCGGACCTCGATCAGGTCGCCGCCGCCAAGGCGCTCGGCGCGCCGGTGATCGAGCTGCATACCGGGCGCTTCTGCGACGCCGAGACGGCGAGCGAGCGCGACGCCGAGCTCGCCCGTCTGCGCGCCGCCGCCAATGAGGCCGAGCGCCTGGAGATCGAGTGCCACGCCGGCCACGGCCTCACCTTCGACAGCGTCGGCCCGGTCGCCGCGATCATCACGATCGCCGAGCTCAACATCGGCCATTTCCTCATCGGCGAAGCGATCTTCGGCGGTCTCGACAGCACGATCAAACGCATGCGCGCGTTGATGGATAAGGCCCGCGCCGAAGCGCTCGGCGAGCGCAGCGCCTGAGCCGCCGACCACGATGATCCTGGGCCTCGGCAACGACGTCATCGATATTCGTCGCATCGAACGGACGTTGGATCGCTTCGGCGAGCGCTTCATCGCCCGCGTCTTCACCGAGGAGGAGCGCCGCAAGGCCGAGCGCCGCGCCAACCGCGTCGAGACCTACGCCAAGCGATTCGCCGCCAAGGAAGCCTGCGCCAAGGCGCTCGGCACCGGTTTCCGGCGTGGCGTCTTCTGGCGCGACCTCGGGGTGGTGAACCTGCCGTCGGGGCGGCCGACCATGCGGCTGACGGGCGGCGCGCGCGCCCGGCTCGACGAAATCACGCCCGACGGCATGGTCGCGCAAATCGACCTGACGCTGACCGACGACCATCCGACCGCGCAAGCGATCGTCCTGATTTCCGCGCTCCCGGCGGCGGAGGGGTGAGCCCCTTCCGACCATCGGCGGTTTCATTCGAAAGGCCCGCAAGAAGATGTCGCATACCGAGAAACCGATGAGCATGACCCAAAGGCTTGCCGGGCTGTGGGAGTTCGCGAGAACGATCGTCTATGCGGTCTTGATCGCCGTCGTTATCCGCACCGTCGCCTTCGAGCCCTTCAACATCCCCTCGGGTTCGATGATCCCGACCCTGCTGGTCGGCGACTACCTGTTCGTCTCGAAATACGCCTATGGCTACAGCCGCTATTCGCTGCCCTTCGGCTTGCCGCTGATTCCCGGACGCATTCTGTTCACGCCGCCCAAGCGCGGCGACGTGATCGTGTTCAAGCTGCCGCGCGACAACAGCACCGACTACATCAAGCGCCTGATCGGCCTGCCGGGCGACCGGATCCAGGTGCGCGGCGGCGTGCTCTACATCAACGACGAGCCGGTCAAGCGCGAGCGGGTCGAGGACTTCATCGAGACCGACTACTACGGCAATACGCGGCGGATCGTGCAGTACCGCGAAACCCTGCCCAACGGGCGCAGCTACCGGGTGCTCGACCGCGTGATCAACGGCCATTTCGACAACACCGGCGTCTATGTGGTCCCCGAGGGCCATTACTTCATGATGGGCGACAACCGCGACAACTCGCTCGACAGCCGGGCGCCCAACGGGGTCGGCTTCGTGCCGGTGGAGAACCTGGTCGGTCGCGCCGAGGTCATCTTCTTCTCGACCAACGGCGACGCGCGCTTCTGGGAGGTGTGGAAGTGGCCCCAGGCGCTGCGCTTCGGGCGCTTCTTCACGTCGCTCGAGTGAGCGCCGCGAAGCGCGACCGCATCGAGGGCGCAGCCGAGGCGCTCGGCCATGTCTTCGCGCGTCCGACGCTGCTCGCCCAGGCGCTGACCCACCCGAGCCTCGGCGGGCGCCATTCGAGCTACGAGCGGTTCGAGTTTCTCGGCGACCGAGTACTCGCGCTCGTCGTCGCCGACATGCTGCTCGAAACCTTCCCCCGGGAGAACGAGGGCGCGCTCGCCAAGCGCCTCACGGCGCTGGTTCGGCGCGAGGCGCTCGCCCGGGTCGCCGAGGAACTCGACCTCGGCCGCCACCTCTCGCTGTCGCGCGGCGAGGAGACCTCGGGCGGACGGCGCAACCCGAGCGTGCTCGCCGACGCCCTTGAAGCGGTGATCGGCGCGATCTATCTCGACGGGGGCTTCGACGCCGCCGCGCGCTTCATCCGCCGCCACTGGACGGCGCGCATGGCCGCCACCGCGCGCCCGCCCGAGGACGCCAAGACCCGGCTTCAGGAATGGGCGCAGGGCACGATCGGCACGACGCCGCGCTACGAGGAGGTCGCTCGCGCCGGACCGGCCCACGATCCGACCTTCGAGGTCGAGGTGCGGATCGACGGCCTCGCGCCGGAACGCGGCGCGGGCGGCTCGAAGCGCGCGGCCGAGCAGGCGGCGGCCAAGGCGATGCTCGCGCGGATCGCGGCGAACGAGGGCAAGGACAAAGCATGACCGACAAGGACGGCGCCCGGCGCGAGGAGGCCGGCACCCGTTGCGGCTTCGTCGCCATCGTCGGCGCGCCCAACGCCGGCAAGTCCACGCTGCTCAACGCGCTGGTCGGGACCAAGGTCTCGATCGTCACGCCCAAGGTGCAGACCACGCGCACCCGGATCATCGGCATCGTGATCGCGGGCGAGAGTCAGATCGTGTTCGTCGATACCCCCGGCATCTTCAAGCCGCGCCGCCGCCTCGACCGGGCGATGGTCGAGGCCGCCTGGACGGGCGCCCGCGACGCCGACGTGGTGGTGCATCTGGTCGACGCGGCGCGCGCCGCCCGACGCGGCATCGACGACGACACCCGACGCATCGTCGAGGGTCTCAAGGAACGCAAGCGCATGGCGGTGCTGGCGCTCAATAAGATCGACAAGGTCGAGCGCCCCGCGCTCCTGCCGATCGCCGCCGAGCTCGACCGAAGCGGGGCTTATGAGCAGGTGTTCATGATCTCGGCCCTGACCGGAAACGGCATCGGCGATTTGCGCGACGCGCTCGCCGACCGCCTACCCGCGGGGCCTTGGCTCTACCCCGCCGATCAGGTGGCCGACGCGCCGCTTCGCCTGCTGGCCGCCGAAATCACCCGCGAGAAGCTGTTTCTGCGCCTCGCCCAGGAGCTGCCCTACGCGATCGCGGTCGGAACCGAGAGCTGGGAGGAGCGCAAGGACGGCAGCGTTCGGATCGAGCAAGTGATCTATGTCGAGCGCGAGTCCCACAAGCCCATCGTGCTCGGCAAGGGCGGCGGCCGGATCAAGGCGATCGGCACCGCCGCGCGGACCGAGCTCGAAACCCTGCTCGATCGCCGGGTGCATCTCTTTCTTCGCGTCAAGGTCGCGCCCCGCTGGGTCGACGATCCCGAGCGCTACCGCGACCTCGCGCTCGACTTCCCGCGCTAGGGCATCATGGAATGGACCGACGAGGCGATCGTTCTTTCGGCGCGGCGCCATGGCGAAACCTCGGCGGTGGTGCATCTGCTGACCCGCGAGCGCGGCTTGCACGCGGGGCTCGCGCGGGGCGGGGCGG
>CAZHDF010000068.1:0-16860 GCA_964531525.1 uncultured Alphaproteobacteria bacterium
TCGCGTCACGCCGGGCATTGGGGCGCCGGATCGATGCGCCCGAGCGGCTTGACGATCTTGAGCGTGCCCGCGTCGGTCTTGGCGATGTACATGTTGAGCGAGACGTGGTGATCGGTCTCGGTGATCCGCGCCTCGCCGGTCGGGATCGGGAAGCTGAGCCCGGCCATGCCGTCGACCGCCGCCTCGCGGTCCACCTTGCCGGCGCGCTCGAGGCCGTGCTTGAGCGCGATCAGCGAGTTGTAATGGGTCATGACGTAGAACGAGACCACCGCGTCGCCGCCGTTCGACTTCTTGACCCGGGCGACGAAGTCGCGCACCCCCGGCTCGTCGCTCGAGGCGACGAAGGGAACGCCCGCGTACATGCCCTCGCCCTTGCCCGGCCCGAAGGCGCCGAGATAGGTCTCGGTGAAGCCGAGGAAGGCGACCGTGAGCTTCTTCATCAGCCCGAACTCCTCGGCCTGCTTGATGAAGGTCACGCCGTCGGCGCCGGGCAGCGCGAAGATCAGGATCTTGGCGCCCGTGGCGTCGATCTTGCGGATGATCGAGGTGAAATCCTTGACCCCGAAGGGCGTGTACTCCTCGCCGAGCACCTTGCCGCCGAGCGGCGCGATGGTCGCCTTGGCCGCCTTGAACATGTTGCGTGGCCAGACGTAGTCGGCGCCGAACATGAAATAGCTGTTGCCGAAGTTCTGGGCCATGTAGGGGATCAACGGCGCCGTGTCCTGGTTGGGCACGGTGTTGAAGAAGAACAGGTAGCGATCGCACCCGCCGCCCTCGTAGTTGGTGGCGTACAAGAGCGGCGTCTTGAGCCGCTTCATGGTGCCCGCCATGGCGTCGCGCCCGGCCGAGGTGATCGGCCCCGAGACCGCGATCACCTCGTCGCGGCGAATCAACTTGCGCGCCTTCTCGACCGAGGTCTTGGGGTCGGTCTTGTTGTCCTCGTAGAGCAGCTCGACCTTGTGGCCCATGATGCCGCCGCCCGCGTTGATCTCGGCGGCGGCGAGATCGAGCCCGAGCCGCGCCTGCTCGCCGAACAGTTCGAGCCCGCCCGAGAACGGCTGCACCACGCCCACCTTGATGGTCTTGCCCTGGGCGATGGCGGGGAAGGACAGCCCCCCCAGGCCCGCGACCGTGGCGCTCGCGGCGACGGTCTGCATGAACGCACGACGATTGATCCGGGTCATTTGATGACCTCCCTTGGTTCCTGCGAAGCCTCCTGCTTCCGATCCTTGGCGACCCGGCCCCCGGCCGGAATTCCGGCCCCGGCTCGCGATCGTCGGCGGAAGCGTTTCATCGTTGGCGAAAGCATATTGCCCAAGGCCGTGTTTCCAAGGCAAATTGTTTCGCTGTCAAGTTCCGGGCCGGTCCCGGGCCAGTTCAGGGGGCAAAAGGGAGAAAAGCGCGGGAACGAGCGCCGGGCGCGGCGCCCGCGAACCATCATGACGATTCTGGAACTCGACGAGGTGGTCAAGGATTTCGGCGGCGTGGTCGCGGTCGACGGCTTTTCCTTCGCCCTCGAGGCGGGCGACCTTCACGCGCTGGTCGGCCCCAACGGCTGCGGCAAGTCGACCTGCTTCAACCTGATCACCGGCGCCTTTCGCCCCACCTCCGGGCGCATCCTGTTCGAGGGGCGCGACATCACGGGGCTTCCCCCCTATCGCATCAGCCGGCTGGGGATCGGGCGCAAGTTCCAGGTGCCGGCGGTGTTCGACGACCTCACGGTGGCCGAGAACCTCGCCGTGCCGCGCTGGGCGGGCGGGCGGCTCGCGCCGATCTCGCGCGCCGCGCTCGCCTGCGACGAGGACGTGCTCGCGCGCATCAACCTCGAAGCCAAGCGCGACGTCCCGGCGGGCGAGCTCGCCCACGGCGCGCGCCAATGGCTGGAAATCGGCATGCTGCTCGCGAGCCGGGCGCGGCTTTTGCTGCTCGACGAGCCGACCGCGGGCATGACCGTCGGCGAGACCCACGCGACCGCCGGGCTGATCCGCGACATCGCCGCCCGGGGCGAGACGACCATCCTGGTCATCGAGCACGACATCGGCTTCATTCGCGAGCTCGGCTGTCCGGTCACGGTGATGGCCAAGGGCCGCGTGCTGCGCACCGGCACCTACGACGACATCCGCGACGATCCGCGGGTGCTCGAGCTCTATCTCGGGCGCGGCCATTGACCGACGCCGGGATCATGCTCGAAATCTCGGGGCTCGAAAGCGGCTATGGCGCGAGCGCGGTGCTCCACGGGGTCGATCTCGCCGTGCGCCGGGGCACGGTCACCGCGCTGATGGGCCGCAACGGCATGGGCAAGACCACGCTTCTGCGCACGCTGATGGGCTATCTGCCCGCGCGGCGCGGCGAGATCCGCTTCGACGGCGCGAAGATCGCGCGGTTGCCCACCTTTCGCATCGCGCGCGCCGGGCTCGGCTACGTCCCCCAGGGGCGCGAGGTGTTCGACGACTTCACGGTCGAGGAGAATTTGCGCTTGAGCCTCCTGGGCCATCCGGGCGGCCCGCGCGCGATCCCCGAGCGGATCTACGACTGGTTCCCGATCCTCGCCGAGCGCCGCGACCAGAAGGCGGGCACCTTCTCGGGCGGCCAGCAGCAGATGCTCGCCATCGCCCGCGCTCTCGCGCCCGAGCCCCGGATGCTGCTGCTCGACGAGCCGACCGAGGGAATCCAGCCCTCGATCGTTCACGAGATCGCCGAGACCCTCGCGCGCATCGTCGTCGATACCGGGCTCACGGTGCTGGTGGTCGAGCAGAACGTCGACATGGTCACGACGCTCGCCGAGACCTGCGCCTTCATGGAAGGCGGCGCGATCGCCGAGGTCTGCCCGGTCGCGCGCCTCGAATCCGACCCGGCGCTGGTCGCGCGTTATCTTTCGCTTTGAGGGGAAGCCCGACGCATGGCCGATCTCGCCGTCATCTTCCTGAACGCGCTGGGCTACATCCTGGTGCTGATCCTGGTCGCGCTCGGGCTGGTGGTGGTGTTCGGCATGATGGGCGTCATCAACATGGCCCATGGCGAGCTGTTCATGCTGGGCGCCTATGCGGTGGTGGCGGCGCGCGGCCTGGGCGTGCCGTTCTGGGGCGCGGTGGTGCTGGCGCCGCTGGTGGTCGGCGCGATCGGCCTGTTGATCGAGGGGCTCTTGATCCGCCACATCTATCGAAGACCGCTCGACACCATCCTCGCCACCTGGGGGCTGTCGATCGCGCTCAAGCAGGCGATCGTGCTGGTGTTCGGCCCCGCCTCCTACAGCGTAACCGCGCCGATGCAGGCGACGCTGGTGGTCGGCGATTTCAGCTATCCGGTCTATCGGCTGGTGCTGATGGCGATCACGCTGGCGGTCATCGCGGCGACCTTCTGGGTCTTCATGCGGACCGACTTCGGCCTCGTCGCGCGCGCCGTGATCGCCCGGCCCGACACCGCCGCCGGGCTCGGCATCGACCCGAGGCGGGTCAACCGGGCGAGCTTCGTGATCGGCACCGCGGTCGCGGGCTTCGCGGGCGCGCTGGTCGCGCCGCTCATCAGCGTCGATCCGCAGATGGGGCTCGGCTACCTGATCCCCGCGTTTCTCGCGATCCTGGTCGGCGGCGCGGGTCCGCTCGCGGGCGTTCTGGTGGGCGGCGGCGTCATCGGCGGGGCCGATAACCTGCTCACCATCTGGCTGTCGCCGGTCGCGGCGCAGATCGCCGTGTTCACGCTCGCGATCCTGGTCATCCGCATGCGCCCCGAGGGCATTCTGGGGGCGCGCGATGGCGCCTAGGCTGCTGGCGCTCGCGGTATTCGCGGCGGTCGGGCTGGTGCCGGTCGCGGGCGACGCCTATTTGACCGGGCAGTTCGCGCGCTACGTCGTCTACGGCCTGCTTGCGATCTCGCTGTCGCTGGTCTGGGGCCGGGGCGGGATTCTGTGCTTCGGCCAGGCGATGTTCTTCGGCATCGGCGGCTATGTCATGGCCGCGCTGACCAAGGGCATGGGACCCGGCTGGCTAAGCTCGACCTACGCCGCGCTGGTGCTCGCCATCGCCGCGCCGGCGGCGTTCGCGGCGCTGCTCGGCTTCTTCCTGTTCCGGGGCCGGGGGCTCGCGGGCGCCTATCTCGCCATCGTGACGCTGGCGATCGCGCTGGTCCTCGAACGGCTGATGAGCAACTGGTACGGAATGGGCGGCTACAACGGGCTGCTCGACATCCCGCCGCTCGACTTCGGCCTGTTCGGCGCGAGCCTCGAGATCTGGGACGAGACCGCGCAGCTTTACATCGCGCTCGGCTTCGCGGCCGCCGTCTACTTCGCCCTCGACCGGCTGCTCGCCGCCCCCTTCGGGGTGCTGGTGACGGCGGTGCGCACCAACCCCCGACGCGCCGAGTTCTTCGGCTACGACGTGCTGTGGGTGAAGCTCGCCGTGTTCGTGATCGGCGCCGGGGTCGCCGGGCTCGCGGGGGCCTTGTTCGTCTCCTACGACGGCTTCGCCTCGCCGACCCTGATCGGCTTCGGGCTCTCGACCGAGGTGCTGATCTGGGTCGCGCTCGGCGGCAAGGAGATGCTGCTCGCCGCCTTCGTCGGCGCGATCGCCGTGCGGCTGATGGAGAGCTACTTCTCCGAGCTCCTGGGCGGCTATTGGATTCTGGCGCTGGGGCTCGTGTTCATGGCTTCGGTCGTGCTGCTGCCGCGCGGCCTGATCGCGACCCCGATCGCCGCCCTCGCCTCTCGGCTGCGGCGGGGAAACGCGCGTTCTTGACCGCCGGTCCTTCGGCCCGTCGGGCGTTCAAACGCCACGCAGGCTTCCCTCGCATAAGCTCGGGCGCGCGGTCGCGCTTGCCGGCGCGCCTTTGGCGCGCCGGAGAGCGAACAAACGAAATGGGCAAAGAAAATCCCCGCGGACGCGAGGTCCGCGGGGGGAGGTGTCTCGGGGGAGACAGGGAAAGACAGGGAGGCGTCGCCGGGCGCGTTCGAGGTGCGCCCGACGCAAGCGAACTAGAAACGCGTCGCGCCGTTCACCAGAAGCGCGAGCGGGTGACGCGAGACGTCGATCGGGCGCTGCTCGGCGCGCTTGGCCCGCTTGGGCTTGGCGGCCTTGGGCTCGCTGGGGCGACGGGCTACGCGAACGAAAATCGGACGTGTCAGCATGGCTCGAACTCCTTGACCTCGCGGCGCTTCGGCTCGCGGCGTGCGCGTTGTTGCGCTGCAACAAAGATAGGCGTTCCGGCCCTCGGGGACCATTGCCGGTCTCGAAGCCCAGGCATGCGGCCAGCACATGCCTTGCCGGGCGGGCGGGCGCGGGGTTCAGTCGCGGGTCGGCCAGGCGCGCATGGGTCCATAGGCGAGCCGGGGCGTGGCGGCGTCGGCGAAGGCCACGGTATGGCACAGAATTTGATCGTCGTCGGCGAGGATCAGGCCGAAGCCCGGTGGCTCGTAGCTGACGACGAGCTCGGGCGCGGCGAGGTCGAGCGCCGATTGATGGCAGGTCGAGGGGACGGTAACCGCGGGCACGGGACCGAGGCGGCCGCTCATTGTGCGGTGCACATGGCCGGCGTGGAGGCTGGTCACCTGGGGATGGCGGGCGATCACCTCGGCGAGCCCCTCGATGCCGTCGAGCCCGATCGCGTCGAGCGGCGGGATATGGCAACGAAACGGCGGGTGGTGAAGGAACACGAGGGTCGGCGTCCGGGGATCGGCGGCGAGCGCGCGGTCGAGCCAGTCGAGCCGCGCCGGACAGAGCCGCCCCGCCGGCGCGCCGTCGATGGCGGTATCGAGCATAACCAATCGGTGGCCCGGAAAATCCTCGACCGCGTATTGCACGAAATCGCCCCGGCCGTAGCGCGCCTCGCCGCCGAAGGCCTCGCGGAACGCCGCGCGTCGGTCGTGGTTGCCGATCCCGAGATAGACGGGGATCGTCACGCCGTCGAGACAACGGCGAAATTCATCGTAGGCCGCCGGCTCGCCCCGGTGGGTGAGATCGCCGGTGATCACGATCGCATCGACCGGACCGCCCGCCTCGCCACGCGCGACCGCCTCGAGCGCGCGGCGCAGCAGCGTCGGCGTGTGCAGGCCGCACAGGCGCTCCGACGGCGCCGTCACATGGGTATCGCTGAGATGCGCGATCCGCAGCATCGCCCAGCCCCGGTTCGGTTCCAAGACCGGAAGGCTGGCACGTCGCGCGGGCCTTGTCGAGGCTCCGCCTCGCCCGCGCTCACGCGCTCGGAATGCCGGGCAGCAGGTGGTCGCGGGGCGAGAACAGGCCGCCCAGGCGGCGGGCGTTGAGGCGCAGGCTTTCGAGCGGACTGTCGAACAGCGCGACCTCGAGCGCGAGCTTGCGCCAGTCGGGCTGGGCAAGATGACGGGGATTGCGGAAGTTGGCGACCACGCCCGGCAGAAGCCGTCGCGCGGCGGCCGAGGGGCGGCGAGCGGCGAAGGGCCGGTGCGGCAGCGCGACGCCAAGCGCGGCGAGCAGCTCGCGATAGAACACCAGCCGCGAGACGAAGCGGCCCGCCCGCGCCCGGCGCTCGACTTCGTCCCAATCGATCCGCGCGCCCTCGATCTCGATCAGCAACGCCGCGTCGACCAGCGACTTGAGCCCGCGCGGCTCGTAGCGGTCGCGGAAGGCATGCAGCGCCAGGATGCACAGTGCGTGCTCGGGCGCCGGCACGAAAACGACGCCGGCGTCGGTCTCGATCCGCTCCGAGCGCGCGAACACCACCTCGGTCGTCAGTCCCTCGGACGCCGGCGGGTCGTCGACCAGGCAATGAACGTCGACCAGAAAGGCCCCGTCGGGCGGCGCGACAGGGGCGAAGCTCGCCTCGGTCAACGCGCCCCAGCGGCGCATCCCGCAGGCCTCGGGGCGGCTTTCGAACCGCCAGGCGCCGAGCGCCCAGGTCGCCGCCGGCAGGTCCTCGTCGCGGAACAGAAGATCGGCGTCGGGCAGAAGCCGAAGATAGGGTCGGTCGTAGAGCGTCAGGCTGGTCGCCAGCCCCTTGATCGCGACCGGCGGCGCGCCGACCCGCGCGAGCGAGGTGCACAGCGCCATCAGCCGCGCGCGCAGGGGCTTGGCGCGGATCGCGACCAGCTGGGCGGCCGGGCGCAGCGCGTCGAGATCGAGCGCCACGTCCGGACAGGCCCGCGCGCAGGCATCCACCAGCGGCGCGCCGAGAAGCGAGACCGCGAGCCGGGCGCTCGCCGGATCGGCGAGAAGCGGCGCCATCAGCGCGGCCGCGAACCCCTCGGGCAGCTTGAACGGCGCCGCCCTGGAGCGCGGGGCGCGAGGCGCGACAGCGGGCGTGGGCGCGACGGACGGCCTCGCGGGCCGCTGGGGCTCGTTACGGCGGGTCAATAGGCGTTCTCCGAACGGAAGCCCACGAACAGCGTGAGCAGAAGGATGCGGAGGTCGAACAGAAGCGACCAGTTGTCGATGTAATAGATATCGTGGCGCACCCGCGCTTCCATCTTGTCGACGGTTTCGGTCTCGCCGCGCAGACCGTTGACCTGCGCCCAGCCGGTGATGCCGGGCTTGACCTTGTGGCGGCCGAGATAGCCGTCGATCAGGCGCGCGTATTGCTCGTTGTGGGCGACCGCGTGCGGCCTGGGGCCGACCAGCGACATCTCGCCCTTGAGCACGTTGAGAAGCTGGGGCAGCTCGTCGAGGCTGTGGCGGCGCAGGAAGGCGCCGACCCGCGTCACCCGGGGATCGTCGCGCGTCGCTTGGCGCGCCTCGTCGGCACGGGCGCAATCGGGCTGCATGGTGCGGAACTTGTAGACCGTGATGATCTCGTTGTTGAAACCGTAGCGCCGCTGGCGAAACAGGACCGGTCCCGGCCCCTCGAGGCGGATCGCGAGCGCGATCACGGCCAACAGCGGCGAGACGAGAGCCAGCAGAAACGCCGCGATCAAGCGGTCCTCCATCGCCTTGACGACCTGGCTCCAGCCCGAGAGCGGCAGCTCGGAGACCGACAGCATGGGCACGCCCGCGAGGTGGCGCACGCCCCGGTTATAAAGCCGGAAGCCCACCGTGTCGGGGCAGAGCTGGACATTCGCCGCGACCGAGCGCAGCCGGTTCATGCAGGCATCCAGCCGCGCCATGTTGTCCCAGGGAAGCGCGATCACGATCTCGTCGACCCGGTGCGCGCGAGTGAAGCCGGGCAGATCGTCGACCGTGCCGAGCACGCGGTATCCCTCGATCTCGTCGGGCACCCGCGAGCGCCGGTCGTCGAACAGGCCGAGAAGCCGAACCCCGGGCTCGTCGGTCGCGACCAGGTGATGAACCAGGCGCCGCCCGACCTCGCCCGCGCCGATGATCACCAGATTGCGCCGCAGCCAGCCACGCCGCTGCCAGACCCGGAGCCGCATGGCGACGAAGGTCCGCAAGCCGACGATGCCGACGAAGCTGAGCCCGAACCAGCCGGCGGCCCAGAGCCGCGAGAACTCGTCCGAGGTCTTGGTGAAGAAGCCGAAGGCGAGCAGGATCAGCAGCACCGCCGGCAGCGCCATCGACAGGCGATAGACCTGGATCGGCAGCTTGGTGAGGTCCTCGAAGACGTAGAGCCGCGCCGCGTGCAGCATGTTCGCGGTAATCAACGCGCCGATCGCCGTGACCACGACGTATCCGAACGGCCAGTCGGCGACTCCGTGGCGGATGACGAAGGAAAGCCAGGCGGAGAGCCCCACGACCAGCACGTCGGCGACCCGCAGCACCCCGAGCACGATCGGCGGCGCGCGCAGCTTTTCCAGGGAATGCCGTCTGATCATGATCGGCCCGCGCCTCTCCGTCCGGCCCCGCCCGCCCCGCCGCGCGGCGGGATCAGGGCTTGTGCAGCCACCAGCTATCCTCGTTGACCGAATAAAGCGGCCGGTAATGCCGGATGCGGGTGGACTCGACCACTTCCTCGATCTGATTGTCGAGCACCCAGGCGACACCGTCGCGATAGACGACGAGAACGGCGTGGGGGATGCGGAGATTGAGATCCTGGAGAACGACGATCCGCATGTCTTCGTTCTTCCAGCCGAGCGCGCGGAGCGACATGAACTTGGCGATCGCGTAGTCCTCGCAGTCGCCGTTGCGGTTGAAGAACTGGCGCGGGGTCGCCCAATAGTCGGGGACCTTGTAGTTGCGCGGATCGGTGATGTAGGGCGCCCGGTTCATGAACCGGTTGACGCGGTCGAGCTGAACCTCGGGGGCCGCGTCCTTGAGATCGGCGAGGAGTTTCTTCCACGCGCCCAGGTGGCATTTGTTGAACTTGGTCGCGCCGCAATCCCCTTCGGGAATGTCGCGCTCGGCGAAATAGCGGTCGAGCACGCCGCGCCATTTCGGAAACGGCGCCAAGTTGGACGAGCGCACCTCGCGGGTGCCGAACAGCGAAGGATAGCGAATGGCGCCCGCCGCTTGCGACAGGGGTGTCACGGACGCCGCCAGGATCACGACCAGAAACGCCGCCGTCCCCAGTCCAAGATGTTTACGCGGTTCTCTCACGGACCGTCACCAAGTCCCTTTCACCATGTCCCTTTCGCGACCTTGTTCGAGGCCGCCGTTCCAGCCCATTCCATTCAACCCGCGCGCATTTAAGAAAAGTTTAAGGAATGCCTGACAAACATTAACCACGATGCCGGAAAAGCCGTTTGTTTCTTGAGGGTTGCCACAGCCTCGCGGAAGGGTCCGCAGGTGCGGCGTCAAGGATGGAGCCTGCCCATGACCGATGCCGCAATCCCCGCCGAGCGCGGTCCGCGCCTGCGCTCTCCCGTGCCGCTCGCGGCGCTCGTCCTGATCCTGGTGACGGTGCTCGGCGTGGTCGCCGTGTTCCGCTATGTCGCCACCGAACGGGCGCGCGACATGCAGGACTGGCAGGTCCGCATGGGGATCGTCGCCGACAGTCGTTTCGCCGCCGTCAACGACTGGCTCGAACGTCGGTTCGGGGTTCTCACGGATCTGGCGCAGAACGCCTCGCTCCAGCTCTATCTCACCCAGATCGAGCTCGCGGGCGGGATCGAGAACGCCGACGGCGAGATGGCCGAGGCCGGGTATCTCCGCAACCTGCTCGTCGCGACCGCCGATTCGGGCGGCTTCACGGCCCCGGTCCACGGGCCGAAGATCAACGCCAATGTCGCCCGGATCGGGGTCGCGGGAATCGCGCTGCTCGACATGCAGGGCCGGATCATGGTGGCGACCCCGACGATGCCGCCGATCGGCGACCGCCTGGTCGGGTTGATCCGGACGAACCCCGGGCGGCGCTTCGTCGACGATCTGCGCCCGGGCCCCGACGGTGCGCCGGTGATGACCTTCGCCGTTCCGGTCTACGCGGTCCAGTCGGCGGGCGCGGCGAGCGATCAGGTCGGCGTGGCGGTCGGCATGACGCTGGCGAACGATCTTTACCCCCGTCTTGCCCAGCCGGGCGCGACCGCCACGAGCGCCGAAGCCGTTCTGCTGCGCGCCAACGGCGCCTCGATCGATTATCTCTCGCCGCTCGCCGACGGGACCGCGCCGTTCACGCGCAGCCTCGCGCTCGACACGCCCGGACTCGCCGCCGCCTTCGCGATTGCCACCCCGGGCGGCTTTACCCTCGCCCGCGACTACGCCAACGCCGAGGTTCTGGTCACCGCGCGGCGCTTCGAGACCGTGCCCTGGACCTTGATGTACAAGGTCTCGACCGACGAGGCGCTGGCCGATACCGACGCCCGCCTGGGGCGCATGCTCACGGTTCTATTGCTGCTCGTCGCGGCGATCTCGGCGGGCCTGTTCGCGGCCTGGCGCCACGGCACCTCGCAGCGCGCGCGCAACGCCGCCGACGAGGCCCGGCGCATGGCCCAGCGCTACCACGAGCAGCGCGATCTATTGCGCCTGGTCGCCGACAGCCAGCCGGGCGCCATGGCGATCGTCGACCGCGACGGCCGCTATCTCTGGGCCAACCGGCGAATCTGGGACGCCGCGGGGCTCGACGAGGAGGGCATTGTCGGCAAGACCCTCGCCGCGATCGTCGGTCCGGTGCCGGCCAAGGCGCTGGTCAAGGCGGTGCGCGAGGCGCTCGACGACGACCAGGTGGTCACCCGCACCCATATCGAGGAGCGCGGCGGCGAGAGCCGAACCTACATGTCCCAGTTCATTCCCCTTCCCGCCACGCCCGAGGCCCCGGCGCGGGTTCTGATCGCTTCCGAGGACGTGACCGAGCTACTCGCCGAGCGGGCCAAGCGCGAGCGGATCATGCACCAGCTCGTCTCGACGTTGGTCGGCGTGGTCGATCGGCGCGATCCCTATTCGGCCAATCATTCGGCCTGGGTCGCCCGCCTCGCGCGCGCCATCGCCGAGGAGCTCGAATTGCCGCCGCGCGAGGCCGAGGCGGTCGAGGTCGCGGGCCGGCTGATGAACCTGGGCAAGATCCTGGTGCCCGAGGAGATTCTGACCAAGGCCGGCGCGCTCGACGACGACGAGATCGCGCTGGTCCGCGGCAGCCTGCGCGCGGGCGTCGACCTGCTCGACGGGGTCGAGTTCGACGGTCCCGTGGTCGAGACCCTGCGCGAGCTCTACGATCGCGACCACGCCGATGCCGACGACGACACGATCCTGCTGACCACGCGGATCATCTCGGTCGCCAATACCCTGGTCGCGCTGGTCAGCCCGCGCGCTTACCGCAAGGGGCTATCGGTCGACGAGGCACTGGATTCCCTACTCTCGCGCATGGGCGGGGGGGCCAACCGGCGCGCGGTCCTGGCGCTCGCCAACTATCTCGACAACCGGGGCGGACGC
The DNA here is from genome assembly GCA_964531525.1 of uncultured Alphaproteobacteria bacterium. Classification (GTDB taxonomy): domain Bacteria; phylum Pseudomonadota; class Alphaproteobacteria; order JAAXGF01; family JAAXGF01; genus CAYYWV01. The sequence goes on from CAZHDF010000068.1 coordinate 11,718, forward strand.
GACGCGCTCGCCGCCCTGGTCGAGGCGGCGGAATGACCCCCCGCCCCGGCGCTCGCCATAGGATCGCCATATATTGACGGCATGTTGAGGGCATGAGGATCGGCAACCCCTTCCGACGCCGGCCGCGCGACGACGCGCAGGCCCCCAAGGTGCCCGCGAACACGCGCGTCTATGCGATCGGCGACATTCACGGCCGGGCCGATCTTCTGCGAAACCTGCACCGCCTGATCGCCGAGGACGCGGCCCACGCGCCCGAAGACGAGAAGGTCGTCGTCTATCTCGGCGACTACATCGACCGGGGGCTCGACAGCCGGGGGGTGATCGACCTCCTGATCGACAAGCCGCCCGAGGGCGTGGCGCCGATCCATCTCAAGGGCAACCACGAGGCGACGCTTCTGCGCTTTCTCGACGATCCCTCGGTGGGCGAGGCCTGGCTCGCCTACGGCGGCGCCGAAACGCTCTACAGCTACGGCGTCGCGCGCGCCACCTTCGCGAGCGACCGCCGCGCCATCGAAGAGGCGCGCCATCGGCTCGTCGAGAATTTCCCCGACCGCCATCGCGCGTTTCTCGAAGGGCTGAAGCCGACGCACCGCATCGGCGACTATCTGTTCGTACACGCCGGCATCCGTCCGGGCGTGCCGCTCGACGAGCAGGACGAGGACGACCTTCTCTGGATTCGCGAGGAATTCCTGCGCTCGACCGCCGATCACGGCTGCGTCGTGGTTCACGGCCATTCGATCCGCCGCGAGGTCGAGTTCCGCCCCAACCGGATCGGCATCGATACCGGCGCCTTCGCCACCGGCGTGCTGACGGCGCTGGTGCTCGCGGGCAGCCGGCACGCGCTTCTTCAAACCGGCCGGGCGATCGCCGCATGACGCGCGTCACCGCCTGCATTCTTTCCGACGGCGACTGGCGCGCGACCAACCGCGCCGTCGCCTCGGCGCGGCGCTTCGGCCTCGACGTGGTCGTCGGCGCGACCGGCCAGCGCCCGCGCGGCGCGCCGCTTTCGGGCATCCAAGTGGTCCCGGTCGCCTGGCGCGACGATTTCGCCGACGCCCGCAACCAGATCGCCGAGGCGCTCGCCCCGCGCGGCGCGGCGGCCGGGCGGCGGGACGGCGGCTATCTTTTGTGGATCGACACGGACGAGGAGCTGATCTCCTTTCCCGGTCGCGATCTCGCGCTCGACGGGCCGAGCCTCGCGGTCCGGCTGATCGACCGCGACGACCTCACCGCGCGCGCCGCCCAGCGTCTGCAACGGCGCGCGCCGACGCCGCGCTGGCGCGGCGCGATCCACGAGACGCTGCCGACCGGGGCCGCCGGGCTGACGCTGGTCGAGGGTATCCTGATCCGCCATCACGGCTACGACGACCCCCACCGGCTCGCCGCCAAGCGGCGGCGAAACGCGCGCATCGTCGCCCGCGAGCGCGCGCGGGGACGCGACGACTTCGCCCTCGCCCTCGAGGTCGCGCGCGCGGCGCGCGGCGGCGAGGCGGTCATGGCCTGGCTGCGCGCGTTCAAGCACCCGCGCGCCGCGCCGCGCCGCGCCGGCGGCTACGATCCCCGGGTCGAGGCGGCGGCGGCGCTTTGCGCCTACGGCCTTTGCGCGCCGGCGCAAGAACTGCTCGCGGCCAATCCGGCGATCGTTCCCCTTCACCTGTCCCTGCTCGCGGCCGAGCGACGCGCGAACGGCGCGGTCGATCCCGCCCGCCTCGGCCGGGTCCGCGGGTTGATCGCGCGCGGCAAGACCGATCCCCGTTACGCCTATCCGGCCGCGCTTGCCCGCGGCGACCGCGCGGCGCTCGACGCCTGGCTCGCCGCCGCGAGCGCCACCGGAAACGAAAGGAGCGCTTGATGACCCAGGTCTACCGACGGATCACCGAGACCGACGAGGAAGCCTTCCAGGAGGATCTCGTGGTGCTGAACACCGAGACCCAGGCGGTGGTCACGCTCAACGGCACGGCGCGCATCGTCTGGGACGCGCTGGCCGAGGGAACCTCGCTCGCCGATCTCGTCGATCTTTTCGCCGAGGCCTTTCCGGGCGCCGACCGCGAAACCCTCGAAAGCGACGCCCGCGCGCTCCTCGCCCGGCTCGACGACGCCGGGTTGCTCGCCGCCGCGACCGCCGCCCAATACGCCCAATAGCGGGCGAGCGCGAACGGATATCGGACGGGCGGCATGGCCGCGACCCACCGCTTCGACTGGCGCGGACGCGCGATCGCCGTGCGCGCCGACGCGGACGCGCCGATCGCGCTGATCGCGCGCTTTCTCGCGCTTGCGCCCAAACCGCGCGCCGACGACGAGATCGCCGCCGATTTCATGCGGACCAGGAACGGCTGGCGGATTCGCGGGCCGTTCGGCGCGGTTTCGGCGGCGTCCTGGGAGAACGCCGCCCAGGGGTTGCTCGAAGCGGTCGCCTTGGGCTTCGCCCGCGCGAACGACGACGCGCTGCTCGTCCATGCCGGGGGATTCGTCGTCGACGGCGGCGCGGTCGTCTTTTTCGGCCCCTCCTGGTCAGGCAAGAGCAGCCTCGCCTTCGCCGCCTGGCGGCGGGGGCTGGAGACGCTGGGCGACGACCGCCTATGCCTCGATCCGACGAGCGCGCGGGCGCGGGCCTTTCCCAAATGCCTGAAGCTGCGCCTGCCCGAGGGCGCGTCGCTCCCCGAGGGTCGCGCGGGCCGGCGGCTCGATGCGGACGGCGGCGACGCCTTCGTCGGGGCGCTCGGCGACGACCGGCGGCTGGTGCTTTCGCGCGGGCTCGACGGGTTCGCCGACTACGACCGGGCGGTGCCGATCCGAGCGCTGGTGCGCATCGCGCGCGATGGGAACGCCAAGCGCAGTCGTCTCGACCGAATGCCCGCGACCGAGGCGCTCGAAGGCATCCTCGGCGAGGCGAGCGGCGCGGCCGGCGCGGCCATGGCGCTCGTCCGGCTGGTCAAGGCGCATGCGCCCGATGGCCGGATCGCGCGTCTTCGGATCGCGAACGGCGATCTCGACGGCGCGCTCGATGCGCTGTTGGCTGCGTGAAAGGATGGAAAACGCGGCGGGATAGCCGAGCTTACGGAGAGGGTTTAGCCCCTCTTTTTCCTCTTCTTTTTTCTCCTCTTCCTTTTTTTCTTCTTGTCTTCCTCGCCATCGTCGTCGCAGCGCGGCAGCGAACACGGCGGCCCCTTGGGGTCGGCGAGCGCGGTGTCGATGCGCACCGCCCTGGGCGCGACATAGCCCGCCGCCGCGAGGGCGGAGAGGCGGATCAAGAGATCGCGGCGGGTCCGCCTGTCCATGATCGGGTCCCCGATTGGGCGTTGAATTCGAACGCCCATGGTGACCGATCAGGGTTAAGCCTCGGTTAAGCGGGCGCGCCGCCCCGGAAGCCGGGCAACCGAGCCTATTCGCCGGGAAGCGGCGCGGGCGTATCGCCGACGGTCCGCAGGAAGGCGAGGAGGTTGGCGCGATCCCCGGGCTTCTTGAGGCCGCCGAAGCTCATCTTGGTGCCGGGAACGAACGCCTTGGGCTTGGTGAGAAAGGCGTCGAGATCGGCATAGGTCCAGTCGCCCTTGAGGCTCTTGAATGCCGACGAATAGGAATAGCCATCGAAACCCGCCTTGGGGCGTCCGACGATGCCCCAGAGCGCCGGGCCGACCTTGTTGCGCTTCTTGTCGCTGAAGTCGTGGCAGGCGGCGCATTTCTTGGCGACCTTGCGCCCGGCCTCCGGATCGGCGGCGGCCAGCCGCGCGGCCAGCCCAGAGGCGCCGGAGGTCGCGGCCGTCGTCGCTTCCGCGGCCGGCGCGGTCGCCGTCGCGGCGGCTTCGGAGGCCGTTTCGGAAGCCGGCGCGGCCGTGCCGGTTTCGGCGGGAGCGGCCTCGTCGGCGGCTGTTTGCTCCGCCCCGGCGGGCGCCGGGTAGACCTGCTTCTCCATGGGCTCGGGCTCCAGGAATTCGTCGACGCCGACGTTGATCGCGGTGAGCAGCAGCAGCGCGACCAGAACCGCGCCGACCAGCTTGTTGATCTCGATTCCCGACATTGCGAGGTCCCCATTGAGCGGCCGAAACGGCGGCGAGATTAGCCACTTCACGCCGCCCTGTCCAACGCCTAGACTGCGCCGTCCGGCAAGGCCCGGACGGTTCCCCTTCGTCGCGAGACCGATGGCCGGCCCCCTCAATCCCTCCAGCGAGCCTCCCCGCAACCCCGTGGTCCTGATCCCGGCGCGCCTGGCGTCGACCCGGCTGCCCGACAAGCCGCTCGCCGAGATCGCCGGCGCGCCCCTGATCGTCCATGTCTGGCGACGCGCGACGGCGGCCGCGATCGGCCCGGTCTTCGTCGCCTGCGCCGAGGAGGCGATCGCCGAGGCGGTCCGCGCCGCCGGCGGCGAGGCGGTGACGACGCGGTCCGATCACGCCTCGGGCTCGGACCGCATCTTCGAGGCGCTGGGGCGCATCGATCCCGAGGGACGGTTCGACGCGGTGGTCAACGTTCAAGGCGATTTGCCGACGATCGCGCCCGAGGTGCCGCGCGCGGCGCTGGCGCTGCTCGCCCGCGAGGGCGTCGATATCGGCACCGTCGCCGCGCCGATCCGCGACCCGGGCGAGCGCGACGATCCCAACGTGGTCAAGGCCGTGGTCTCGGCGCCGCCGGAAGCAAGCGGCGGACGGGCGCTCTATTTCACCCGCGCGACCGCGCCGGCGGGCGACGGGCCGCTTTACCACCACATCGGGATTTACGCCTATCGCCGCGCGAGCCTCGCGCGCTTCGTCGCCCTGCCGCCGAGCCCGCTCGAGGTCCGCGAACGGCTCGAGCAGCTCCGCGCGCTCGAAGCGGGCATGCGGATCGACGTGGCCTTCGTTGACTCGGTTCCGTTGGGCGTCGATACTCCCGCCGACCTTCGCCGCGCCCGCGCCCTGCTGGGCGCCGAGGATTAGACTGGCGAAGAAGACAAGCGAACAAGACAAGCCCGGGCATGACCCAAGACAGCAATCCCGCCACGACGATTTCGTTCCAGGGCCACCCCGGGGCGTACTCGCACCTCGCCTGCCGCGAGGCCTACCCGGAGATGACGCCGCTCGCCTGCGCCGCCTTCGAGGAGGCGTTCCAGGTGGTCGAGGACGGGCGCGCCGCGCTCGCCATGATCCCGATCGAGAACTCGGTCGCC
>CAZHDF010000069.1:0-16693 GCA_964531525.1 uncultured Alphaproteobacteria bacterium
TTGGCGCAGAAGTTGAGCACCTCGCGCCCGCCGACGACCTCGATCGCCGCGTCCTGCGGCGAGGCTATGACGCGCTCCGCCTTGAAGAGGCCGGTTTCGCGGAGGGCTTCGGTCTTGGCGCGAAGTTCGTCGAGAAACGCTTGGTCCATCGTTGCACTCACAAAAAAACGTCGTTGCAAAACGGGCGGCTCGACCCGCCCCTAGAGGTCCAGCTCGAACCAGAAGGGCTGGTGATCCGACCCCTGGGCTTCGGTGTCGATCCAGGCGGCGCGCACCCGATCGGCGATGTTCGCGCTCACGAAGCCGTAATCGAGCCGGCAATCGTGGAAGGTATCGTTGCCGTGGTCCTCCGGGCATGTGACGCCGTCGGCGATGTCGTTCCCGGCGCGCACCCAGGCGTCGACGAAGCCGTCGGCGCGCGCCATGCGACCGTAGACCGGATCGACCGTCCCGCAGAGAAGGTCGTACTCGGCCTCGTGCGGCTCCAGGTTGAAGTCGCCCAGAATGATCGCCTCGCGCGGCATCGGCGGGTTGCGGGCGCCCGCCTGCGCGAGCCGCGTCCTGGGCCCCGAGATCACGCCGCCCGACGAGGGACCGTCGCGAACGATCTCCAGAATGGCTTCGAGCTGCATGCGCCGCTCGATATTGTAGCGCGGGCTGAGGTGGGTGACATAGACGCGAAGCGCGCCCGCGCCCGTCTCGACGACGCCTTCGAGGGCCACGCGCTGATCGTTCGGAAAGTCGAGCAGATCCAATTTCGGTAGGAGATGGGTCCGGGTCGCGACGATCGGCGTCTTGCTGAGCAGCATGTTCCCGACCTGACGTCGGCGATTGACGATGGTTCCGTCCGCCAGCTTCTCGCTGCCGTCGATATCCAGGCCCACGCCGTAAACCCAGTAATAGGTCGGAAGAAGCCGCGCCACTTCGGCCGGCTGGTCCACCATGTCGAGATGCGCCCAGTTGCGCTCGACCTCCTGAAGGCCGATGACGTCGGCGCCGTCCACGGCATGGGCGATTCTCTCGAGGTCGTAGACCATGTCCTTGCCGCGAGAGAACTGGATGTTGTAGGTCACGATCCGCATGTCGCGTCCCCTTTGCCGTCGCCGCGCCGCCCGGAATCCCCCGGGCACGGCCCATTAAATCGGTTTCACCCGATAGAGAACAGCATAGAGCGCGGGCGCCACGCAAAGAGTCGACGCGGGCCGGCCCGGTTACGCCGGCGCGAGGTCGAGCCGCCGCCCGCTCGCGCGGTCGAAGATCAGGAGGTGGTCGCGGTCGAAGACGACGCTCGCGCGCGCGCCCTCGCGGAAGCCTTCGAGGTGGCGTTCCTCGATCACCGCCTTGAACTCGAGCCCGTCCGCCGACAGGGTGACGATCGCGCGCGCGCCCAGAAGCTCGACCACCTCGACCAGCGCCGTGACCTCGCCGGTGGCGCGGCGACCCTCGGGCGTCGCGGCGGGGTAGACGTCCTCGGGGCGGACCCCGAGCACCACCTCGCGCGGGGTCGCGGAACCGGGAGCGGAACCGAGCGCGAGGCGCAGCCCGCCGCCCGCGAACCCGCCGCCGTCGAGGCGGCCCTCGATCAGGTTCATGGGCGGACTGCCGACCAGCGCGGCGACGGTGAGGTTGTCGGGGCGGAAATAGATGTCCCGCGGGACGCCCACCTGCTGAATCGCGCCCTCGGCCATGACCACGATCCGATCGCCCATGGTCATGGCCTCCTCTTGGTCGTGGGTCACGTAGACCGTCGTCGTCCCGAGCTCGCGGTGCAGCTTGAGAAGCTCGGTGCGCATGCCGACGCGGAGCTTGGCGTCGAGATTGCTGAGCGGCTCGTCGAACAGGAAGACGTTGGGATCGCGCACCACGGCGCGGCCGATGGCGACGCGCTGCTGCTGGCCGCCCGAAAGCTGGCGCGGCCGGCGGTCGAGCAGCGGTCCGATCCCCAGCATGGCCGCCGCGTCGCGCACCCGGCCGTCGATCTCGCTTCGCGAGAGGCCGCGCGGCAACAGGCCGAAGGCCATGTTCTCGTAGACGGTCATATGCGGATAGAGCGCGTAGTTCTGGAACACCATGGCGACGTTGCGCTCGCGCGGCTCGAGCGCGGTCACGTCGCGATCGCCGATCAGGATGCGGCCGGCCGAGACCGTTTCCAGCCCCGCGAGCAGGCGCAGCGTCGTGGTCTTGCCGCAGCCCGACGGGCCGACCAGCACGGTGAAGGTTCCGTCCTCGATCACGAGGTCGATGCCCTTGAGGGTCTCGACCTCGCCGAACGATTTGCGGACCCCCTCGAACCTGACTTCGGGCATGCGCGCCTCCTCAGAACTTGACCGCGCCGCCGCCCAGCCCCTTGACCAGGTGCTTCTGGACGAAAAACGACGCGATCAGCACCGGAACGATGGCGATCAGGATGGCGACCGCCATCTTGCCCATCTCGATGCCGCGGAAGGTCCAGTACCCGGCGATCGCCACGGGCAGGGTCTTGCTTTCGCCGCCCGTGAGGATGAGGGCGTAGAACATGTCGTTCCAGCTCAGCACGAAGGCGAAGATCGCGCTCGCGGCGAGGCCCGGGCGGATGACCGGAAGAACGATCTTGTAGAAGGCCTGGAACTGGGTGTAGCCGTCGACCATCGCCTGGTCCTCGAGTTCGCGCGGCACCTCGTCGATGAAGCCAATCAGGAACCAGACCACCACCGGCGTCACGAAGGTGAGATGCGCCGCGATCACCGCCCAGAGGGTATCGATCAGCGACAATCGGTACATCAGGAGAAAGAAGGGCACGATCAGTACCGCCGGCGGCATCATCTCGGCGGCCAGAATACTGAAGCGCCCGACCCTGCCCCCGGCCCTGAAGCGCGAGAACGCATAGGCCGCCGGACAACCGACCAGCAGGGTGACGGTAACGGTCGCCAGGCCGACCAGCACGCTGTTGGCGATGTAGCGCGGCACCGCCGAGGCGAACAGGACGTCGCGCCAGTTGGCGGCCGAGGGCGCGAACAGCCAGACCTCGGGCCGCGCGACCAGGTCGGGTGGCTTTATCGAGGTCAGCAGAATCCAGAAAAACGGAAACGACACCGCGACCAGCGCCGTGCACAGCGCGAGGGCGCGCGCGCCGGCGCCGGCCCAGCGGCGAACGGCGGCGCCGGTCATGCGGCCTCGCGCTTGCGGGTCATGACGACGTAGAGCGCGATGACGACGCCGAGCGTCAGCGCGATCAGGACATAGGCCATCGCCGCCGCCTCGCCCATGCGGAAGAAGCGGAACCCGGTCTTGTAGATATGAAACAGGATGGTCTCGGTGCTGTCGCCGGGCCCGCCCCGGGTGATCGCGTAGACGTATTCGAAGACCTTGAAGGCGTCGAGCCCGCGAATGATCAACGCGACCAGGATCACCGGCCGCATCAGGGGAAGCGTGATCCTGCGGAAGGTGAGCCAGGCCGAGGCGCCGTCCACGCGCGCGGCCTCGAAGGGCGCCACCGGAAGCGATTCAAGCCCGGCGAGCAGCAGCAGCAGCATGAACGGCGTCCATTGCCAGACGTCGATCAGGATGATGCTGAACAGCGCCATGCCGGGGCCGAACCAGTCGACGCTCAGCCCGATCTTGCCGAGAAGATAGGGAATGACCCCGAGCTGAAGGTTCAGGAGGTAGCGGAACATCAGTCCGACGGCGATCGGGGTGATGAACATGGGCGTCAGCAGCACCGACCGGTAGAGGTTCCTGAAATACCGGACCCGGTGGAGCAGGAGCGCGAGCCCGAAGCCGACCGCGAGCTCGAGCGAAACCGCGCCGAATACGAAGGTGAAGGTGTTGGCGACCGCGTTCCAGAACGCCGGGGCGTCGATCAGGCCGAGATAGTTCCCGGCTCCGATGAAGCGGACGTCGTCGAGTCGCGTCAGCCGGTAGTCGTGCAGCGAAATCCAGAACGAGAACAGGAGCGGATAGACCATCACCACCAGAAGCGTCGCCACCAGGGGCACGAGCAACCGGCGACGCAAGGGAAAGGCCGTCCGCCACATCTAACGCAGGATCCGTTCAAGCGGCGCGGCCGCCGCCTCCTCTCTCCCGAGCGGGGAGAAAGGGGACGGGACCGACATTCGATAATCGGCGAAACGCGGGGTCCGGGTCACGACGACCCCGGGTTCCGGGCTTTCCTATTTGTTGGCCGCCGCGACGCGCTTGGCGGCATCGTCGAGCGCCTCCTTCGGCGTCTTTTGGCCGGCGACCGCGGCGCTGAGCTCGGTCCCGACGATCTCGATAAGCTCCTCGGCGTGCGCCCCGCCGGCGAGCGGCTCGGCGTCGTCGAGAATTCCGAGAACGGTCGTGTAATACGCCTTGCCCGCGCCCTTGGCCCAGACTTCCCTGTCGGTGATGACGCTGGTGCGGATGGGCGCGCCGCCCATGATCACGCGCTCCTTGTCGACCGACTTCGAGGTGAGCCAGGAAATGAACTTCCAGGCATCGGCCTTGTCGGACGCGTTATGCGGGATCGCCCAGTGCCAGGCACCGAGAACCGCCTTGCCGCCGGGCACCTCGTAGAGCGCGAACTTGCCCGCGAGCTTGCCCGAGGGGCCGTTGGGGTCGTTGAGCGTGGGCAGCATCCAGTTGTAGCTCAACATGGTCGCCGCGCCGCCCGACGACACCGAGCGCAGCGCCTCGTCGAAGCCCCAGTTGAGCGATCCCGGCGGGGCCGCGTTCTTGTAGGCGTCGATATACATTTCCAGGGCCTTGACCGCCTCGGGGCTGTTGATGGTCACGTTGCCCGAGGCGTCCATGAGGTCGCCGCCGGCCGCGTAGAGCCAGTTCTTCCATTCCTCGAAGATCTTGTAGCCGCGCTGGGGCTGCATGGCGGCGCCGTAGAAACCGCCCGAAGTCAGGCGCTTGACCGTCGAGACATAGCCCTCGAGCGTGGTCGGAACCTTGAGGCCCTTGGCGTCGAAGATGTCCTGGCGAACGATCAGGCCGAGGGCGTAGTTGTAATAGGGAACGCCGTAGGTCTTGCCGTCGACCTCGCCGATCCTGCGCAAGGGGCCGACGAAATCGTCGTAGGCATAGCCCGGCGTCGCCGCGATCATGGCGTCGAGCGGCTCCAGGTAGCCGGCGCGCCCGAACTCGTCCATCCAGGGATTGTCGATGATGATGATGTCGTAGTTGGACGTCGGCGCCAGGAACGACGTCAGGATCTTGTCCCGCATCGCGTCGTAGGGCATGGCGTCGAAGGTGATCTTGATGCCCGGGTTCTCGGCCTCGAAGCGCTTGGCGAGCTTGGCCACGATGTCGTAGTCGGGAACCTCCTCCATGATCACCGTAAGCTCCGCCGCCGCGGCGGGTTGGACCGGGGCCAGCGACAGGCTGGCCGCGAGCGCCAGGGGCAAGGCGAGCGCCGCCCCCAGGGATACTGCGATGCGTCTCGGCGTTTTCATGTTGTCCTCCTCATGCGGATGTCCGGTCGCCCGTCAGTCCATCCTGGTTCCACCGCTGACGTTGACCGCCTCGCCGGTGACGAAGCGGGCCGCGGACGAGGCCAGGAAAACCACGACAAGGGCGACATCCTCGGGTTCCTCGATCCGCCCCAACGGGGTCTGGGCGATGTACTCATCGAGCACCGCCTCGGGCGTGATCCCGCGCAGGCTCGCTTCCCAGGCGACCTCGCGGTCCTGCATGGCCGTGCGGACGAATCCGGGGCAGACGGCGTTGACGCGAATCCCCTCGGGCGCCAGCTCGCGCGCCAGCGCCTGGGTCCAGCCGCGCACGGCGAACTTGCTGGCCGAGTAATGGGCGAGCAGCGGCGCCCCCACCTTGGCGGCGAGCGACGCCGTGTTGACGATCGCGCCCGGGATGCCGCGCCGCAGGAACTGGCGGACGGCGATCTGGTTGGTGATGAACACGCCCTTGGCGTTGACGTCGAAGTTGTGGTCCCATTCCGCGTCGGTGAGATCGACCGCGCGGTTCATGGTCGAGACGCCGGCGTTGGCGACCAGGATGTCGTAGCCGCCGAACGCCGTCTCGACGCGCTCGAACGCGCTCTCGACCGAGGCCCGGTCGCGAACGTCGACGGCGAGGGCGAGGGCCTCGCTTCCGATCTCCCGCGCGCTCGCCGCGGCGGCCTCGGCATCGAGATCGGCGATCGCAACCCGGACGCCGCGCGCGGCGAGCGCGCGCGAGATCGCGCGACCGATCCCCTCGGCCCCGCCGGTCACGATGGCCCGCTTGCCTTCGAGATCCCCCAACGACGACATGCGCGAGATATGCCTCCCTCCCCCTACACAATGGGAGGATGTGTGCTAAATCGCACAAAGTCAATCAGTTTGTAGTTAACATGCTCGCTATATGTTGGTATTCTGTTTGGCGATGTTGCTATTCGCACAATCAATGGTCCGCGAAGCGGTCGCGCGCGGTCATCCGGGCGACCGCGCGGACCATGATCGAAAGCGGCGAGAGGACCCGCGATGGAGACGACGTTCGATCCGGGGGCCGGGTCCATTCAGGGCCTGACCCCCGCCCGCGCCGGAACCGGGCGCGCGGCGCGCCAACCGGCCGCGGCGCGCCGGGAGCGATTGCGCGCGCTCGTCGAGCGCAAGGGGTTCGTCTCGGTGGCGGCGATCGCGGTCGAGCTCGGCGTTTCCGAGATGACGATCCGGCGCGACCTCGGCCGCCTCGAATCCCAGGGTCTCGTGATTCGCACCCATGGCGGCGCCGTCGTTCCGGAAGGCAAGCGCGCCCCCGTCATCGACATCGACGAGCCCGCGTTCGAGAAGCGCGACCGCCGCGGCGCGGCGGCGAAGGCGGCGATCGCCGAGGCCGCCGCGCGCATGGTCGCCCCCGGCCAGACCATCGGCCTCGACGTCGGGACCAGCGTCTACCGGGTCGCGCGCGCGCTCGCCGATCACGGCGCGCTGAAGATCTTCACCAACAGTCTGCGCGCCGCCATGCTGCTCGGCAACACCGCGCATCAGATCTATCTTCCCGGCGGTCAGCTTCGCGGCGGCGAAATGTCGGTCTGCGGGTCGATCGCGGTATCGCAGCTTCGCAATTACTGGCTCGACCAGGTCTTCATCGGCGTCTCGGGGATCACCGAGGGCGGCTGCTTCGATTACTCCCTCGAGGATACCGAGGTGAAGCAGGTCTATATCGAGCGCGCCTCGCGGGTAATCGTGCTCTGCGATTCGAGCAAGTTCGGCCGCATGTCGGTGGTCCGGGTCTGCGATTTCGGCGCGGTCGACGTCCTGATCACCGAGGCCGCGCCGCCGCCGGACCTCGCTCGCGCGCTCGCCCGCGCCGAGGTGCGGGTCGTGGTCGCCGGCGACGAAGGCGCCGAACGGGCCGCGCGCCCGGGGCCGTAGGCGGCGCGAATGGCCGCGCATTGCAGGAGGTGGTGATGGTGTTCGAGTTCTTCGGCGACAAGCGCAAGGTCGTCATCGCGATGGCGCATATCGGCGCGCTTCCCGGGACGCCGCTCTACGACGCCGACGGCGGCATGGAGCGACTGATCGACGACGTCGCGCGCGATGTCGAGAACCTCCAGGCGGGCGGCGTCGACGCCATCATGTTCGGCAACGAGAACGACCGCCCCTACAAGCTCCAGGCGCCGGGCGAGGGGATCGCCGCCATGACCGCGGTCGTCGCCGCGATCAAGCCGATGCTGACGGTGCCCTTCGGCGTCAACTACCTCTGGGACCCGGCGGCGAGCATCGCCATCGCCTGCGCCACGGGCGCCGCCTTCGCCCGCGAGATCTTCACCGGCCTGTTCGCCTCCGACATGGGGCTGTGGGAGCCCGACTGCGCCGACGCCCTGCGCCTGCGCCGCAACCTCGGGCGCGAGGATTTGAAGCTGCTTTTCAACATCAACGCCGAGTTCGCCTCCTCGCTCGATAGCCGGCCGATCGGGCTGCGCGCGAAAAGCGCCGTCTTCTCGTCGCTCGCCGACGCCATCCTGGTCTCCGGCCCGCTCACCGGCGAGGCCGCCGACGGGGGCGATCTCAGGCGCGTCCGCAAGGCGGTGCCCGACATTCCCCTGTTCGCCAACACCGGCGTCAACATCGACAACGTCAAGGACGTGTTCGCGATTGCCGACGGCTGCGTCGTCGGCACCCATTTCAAGATCGACGGCGATACCTGGAACGCGGTCGACGGCGCGCGCGTGAAGCGCTTCATGGACTTGGTCGAAACGCTGAGATAGCCGATGGCGCTGTTCCTCGGCCTCGATATCGGCACGACCTCGACGATCGGCATTCTGATCGACGACGGCGACCGGGTCCTGGCCAAGGCCGCCCGCCCCGCCGACCTCCGCGCGCGCCATCCCGGCTGGGCCGAGGAAGACCCGCGCCAATGGTGGCGCAACGTCTGCGAGATCGTGCCCCGGCTCCTCGACGAGGCGGGATGCGCGGCGGACGAAATCGCCGCCGTCGGCGTGACCGGCATGGTGCCGGCGGTGGTGCTTCTCGACCGCGCCGGCCGGCTTCTGCGCGACAGCATCCAGCAAAGCGACGGGCGCGCCGGCGACGAGGTGGCGGAACTCGCCGCGCGCGTCGATCCGGGGGCCTTTCTCCGCCGCACGGGAAACGGCGTCAACCAGCAGCTCGTGGCCGCCAAGCTCCTGTGGATCGAGCGCCACGAACCCGAGGTCTTCGCCGAGATCGCCACGGTCTTCGGCTCCTACGACTACATCGCCTGGAAGCTGACCGGCGCCCCGGCGCTCGATCACAACTGGGCGCTCGAAGCGGGCTTCGTCGACCTCGCCGCCCATGCGGTCGCGCCCGACCTCGTCGCCCTCGGCCATATCGCGCCCGAGGCGCTGCCGCCGATGCGGCGCTCGCACGAGATCGTCGGCGCGGTCGGGGGCGAGGCGGCGCGCGCCACCGGGCTTGCGCCCGGAACCCCGGTGATCGCCGGCTGCGCCGATCACGTCGCCTCGGCCTATGTTGCGGGCGTCATCGACGAGGGCGATATCCTGATCAAGTTCGGCGGCGCCGGCGACATCCTCGCCGCGACCCGCGAGATCCGGCCCGATTCGAGGCTGTTCACCGATTTCCATCTTGTCCCCGGCCTGTTCATGCCCAACGGCTGCATGGCCTCGACGGGCTCGCTGCTCAACTGGTTCGCGGCCGAATTCGCGATTGGGTTGGCCGACGAGGCCAAGCGCGCCGGGCGCAGTCTTCACCAGCACCTCGACCGCCTCGCGAGCGCGGTGCCACCCGGCGCCGGCGGGGTGGCGGCGCTGCCCTACTTCCTCGGCGAGAAGACCCCGATCCACGATCCGCGCGCGCGCGGCACCTTCACCGGGCTCAGCCTCAACCACGGCCCCGGCCATCTTTGGCGCGCGCTTCTCGAGGCGACGGTGTTCGGCTTCCGCCACCATTTCGACGTCCTGCGCGAGATCGGCTACCCCGTGACCCGGGTGCTGGCCTCCGACGGCGGCACGGCGAGCGATCTCTGGATGCAAATCGCCGCCGATATTCTGGGGATGCCCATTCAGCTCCTCGACGACCACCCGGGCTCCTGCCTCGGCGCCGCCTGGCTTGCCGGCCTCGGCTGCGGCGCGGTCGACGACTGGGCGGGCGTCACCCGCTTCGTCGGCAAGGGCCGGACGGTCGAACCCGAGGCGGGCGTGGGCGCGCGCTACGACGCCGGCTACGCCCTCTACCGCGATCTTTACGAGGCCCTCAAGCCCCTGTTTCCCCGCATGACATGACCGGGGACGAGGACGCCGTACGCTGACGCGGGTCCGCGCGCCGCGAACGGCGAACCTTGAGGAGCACGCTCAGGTGCAGGATGATGAAGATCGGCACGATGAAGCTCGGGAACAGGTTGAGCGGCCAGACATCCATGGGCGCGCTGGTGACACCGCCCGGGATCAGCGCGGGATACGCGCCGGCCGCGAGGCCGGCGGTCGCGATGGCGACCGCGAAGTCGAGCAGACCGAGAAGCTGAAACCGCACCAGCCCCGCCGAGGTCGCCCAGGCCGGATCGCGGTCGATCCGGGCGACGACGAAGGGCGCCGCCAGGCCGAGCGCGACGTCGCCGAGCCCCGCCGGCCAGGCGAACAGCCCCGGCAGCAGGCCGAAGAAATAGAGCGGCAGAAAGACAAAGCCGACGACCCGCCAATGCTGAAGCATCGTCAGCGTTCGGATATCCTGCGCCAGGACGGCCCCCCGAAACCGCGCCGACAGCGCATAGGCCGCCAGGAACACGGCCACGGGGACGATCGCCGTGAGGGCGATCGGCGCGATCAGGGCGGCGTCCTCGTTCACGAGAAGCCGCTCGGCGCCGATGACGTAGGCCGCCGCGAACCATGCGAGCAGGAGCCCGGCTAGTCCGATCCGAACCGCGCCGCTCGGCCGCGCCTTTTGATTGGACGTGTGCATTTCGTTCTCTCCTCTTATAAGTGTATATACACCTTTTTGTGCAAAAATTTACCGCGCCTGGACGAGGGCGACCGTCTCGGTCAGATCGTCGAGGAAACCGGACCAGCGTTCGCGCCCGAGGCCCGCGACGAGCCGCGATTGGGCCTTGCGCCATAGCGGCAGCGCCTGGTCGAGAATCGCCTTCCCCGCGTCGGTCAGGCCGATCCTGCGGACCCTCTGGTCCGCGTCCCCGTCGATGCGCACGAACTCCTTGGCGACGAGCGGCTTCAAGTTCCGCGTCAAGGTCGTGCGGTCCATGCCCAGGGTTTCCGCCAGCCTGGTCAGGGGAAGATCGTCCTGCTTCGACAAGGTCGCCAGCAGGGTGAACTGCGTCGTCTTGAGACCGGTCGGCTGCAACGCCTTGTCATAGGCCTGGGTCACCACGCGCGCGGCCCGGCGCAGGTTGGCGCAAGTGCAAGCGGCCAAATCCATGGCGTCGCGCGACTCGGGCGGATGAACGTTCCCTGTCATAAGGTGTATATGCACCTTATTCCGGAACCTGTCAACAAGCCGATCGCGCGGCGCCCGCCCCGCCGGCGGCGACGGGGCGTTGGCCCGATTCGCTCCGCCCTAGGCGGTCATGTAGGCATGCGCCGCCCGCAGGATCGTCGGCTCGGCGAAGCGGGCGCCGGTCAGCATCAGCCCGACGGGCAGCCCCGCGACGTCGCGACAGGGCACGGTGATCGAGGGGTGGCCGGTCAGGTCGAAGGCGGCCGTGTTGCGAACCATGTTGAGCGCCTGGACGATATGTTCGGCCCGGTCCTCCTCGGGCATGGGCGGAATTGCGTGCGCGGTCTGCGGCGTCGTCGGCATGAGCACCAGATCGAAGTCGGCGAAAACCCGGTCATAGGCCGCCGTGAGCCGACGCGACAGGTTCTGCGCCCGGCCATAGAACACGCCGTCGTAGGTCTCGCGCATGTAATGGCCGAGAAGGGCGCCGAGCTTGGCGGTCGGCGAGAAGTCGCAGCCGTGGGTCTTGATCGCGCGGCCCATCGCCGACATCAGCCGGGTGTTGTACCAGCCCTTGTTCTGATAGGCGGCGTGGCCGTGATAGAAGCTGTCGATGCCGCCCTCGATCGCGATGCAGTTCCACAAGGGAACGACCTTGCGATGCTCGGGCACCGAGATCTCGCTCACCGCGGCGCCCAGCTTCTCCAGGAACCTGGCCGCCTCGCGGACCGCGTCGTCGACCTCGGGAAGCGATTCGGGGGTGGCGAAGCCCTCGCGGACGAGCGCGATGCGCAGGCCCTTCGCGTCGCCGGTCAGCGCCGCCGGATAGTTCGGCACCCGCAGGCTGTCCGGCTGGCGCGGGTCGAGGGCGGTGTCGTCGCGCCCGGCGATCACCTTCAACAGAAGCGCCGCGTCCTCCACGGTTCGGGCCATCGGGCCGACATGGTCGATGGTCTGGTCGAAGCCGACGATGCCGGTATAGGGCACCAGCCCGTGGGTCGGCTTCAGCCCGACGATTCCCGACCAGGCCGAGGGGATCCGGATCGAGCCGCCCTGATCACCGCCGAGCGCGATATCGACCAGCCCGGTCGCGGCCGCGATCGCCGACCCGCAGGACGAGCCGCCCGCCGTATGGTCGGGATCGACCGGGTTGCGCCCGACCCCGTAGACGCTGGTATGCCCGCCGCCGGAAAACGCGAAGTCGTCGGTGTTGAGGACCGCGACGATATGGCCCCCGGCCTTGAGAATCCGGGTCACGACCGTCGCATCGATATCCGGCACGTAGTCGTAGAGCAGCCGGGACGCGCAGGTCAGCGGAATCCCGGCGATGCAGATCGTGTCCTTGAGGCCGATGCGCTTGCCGGCGAGCGCGCCGCGCGCCGCCCCGGTCGCCTTGACGTCGCACCAGCGCACGACGCCGTTCAGCGGGTCCTCGTCCGGCTCGGGGCGCGGGCCGGGGACGCGCACCGCCGGAATCACGCCGCGGACCGGATCGGGGTACTGGTCGAGCTCGTCGTAGCCGTCCAGAACCGCCGGGATCAGGGCCATGAAAACCTCGAGCTCCGCCTCCGTGAGCCGAAGATGATGGCGATCGCTGATATCCAGCAAATCTTCGGAAGATGGCCTTCGTAATGTCATGCTTGCCTCCTATCGATCGCGCGAGCGCGACGGTTCGACGCGGTCGCGGAACCGTCGCGCGTGAAATTATCCGGAAAGCATCGGTGCCTGTGGCGTGGGGAGCGTCGTTGCCCCCGAAATGGGTCGCCGGATCGCGCGGCGCGGCGGCCGTCTTCGGTCGACCCTTATGCGCGACCGGCGCGAGATGCCGGTCGGCTACCGGGAATCTTAGGGTGAAGTCGCGCGGCGGTCCAACGGTTATCGCTCGCGCGCGCGGCCGCCGCGATACGCCAGCCAGACACCGAGGCTGGTCGCCGCGAGCCCGACCAGCGCCATCGGGCGGAGCGCCTCGCCGAGAAAGGCCCAGCCCATCGCCGCCGTGATCCCCGGCGTCAGGTAGAAATTGCTCGCCACCTTGCCGGCCTCGCCGTGGCGCAGCATGAGCATGAGCAGCACCGGCGCGCCCAGCGAGACGGCGAGCGCCAGATAGAGAAGGCTCGCGAGCGTCGGGGTGCTCCAGGTCCAGACCACGTCCTCGACCGCGAGGGTCAGCGCGGCGCAGGTCGCGGCCGCCGTGGCCAGTTGGACCGTATTGGCGATGCGCAGGGGCACGCCTCGGCAATACTTCCGGTAATGGACGGTGCCGAAGGCGAGCGAGCAGACGCCGAGAAACCCGGCCAAGGGCCCCAGCAGCTCGCCCGGCGCGCTCGCCCGCGGACCGACCACCAGCGCCACGCCGCCGATGCCGAGCGCGAAGCCGAGCTTTTGGATGGGGCGCAACCGCTCGCCGAGCATGAAGCGCGCGAGGACGGCGGTTATCAGCGGGTGCAACGCCCCGATCAGCGCCATGGTCGCCGCGTCGATGCGCTCGAGCGCGAGATAGGCGCCCGATAGATAGAGCGCGTTGATGAGAACGCCGTTGACGGCGAGATGCGGCCAGACGCCCGAAAGCGCGGCCCAGTCGGTGCGTAGAAAGGCGGCGAGCGCGACCAGGACCACGGCGGCGAGCGCGAAGCGGGCGGTCAGGAAGGCGAGCGGCGAGACCCCGGCGAGGCCCGCGCGGGTCGCGACGAAGGCCGAGCTCCACAACGCCACGAAAAGGATCGGCGTCAGGCGCAACAGGGCCGGGTGCGGCGCGCGGCTATCGATCGTCGCCCGCCCCGCCGCCCCCGGGGACGCCGTCGTCGTCGCCGGCCGCCGGGGCGTGCGTGAACCGATATGTCGCGGCCCCGGCCAGCATGCCCGCAACCGGTCCGACCACATAGATCCAGAAATGGGTGAAGTCCCCGAGCGCGAGATAGGGGCCGAAGGCGCGCGCCGGGTTCATGGCCGCGCCGGCGTAGGGCCCCATGAGCATGACCTCGATCCCGACCGTCGCGCCGATCGCGACCCCGGCGAAGGACGTGTTCGCGGCGTCGTGATACGCGGTCCCGCAAACCACCCACATGAGAAGGAAGGACAGGAAGAACTCGATCGCGAGCGCCACCGCCGGCGTCACGCCGAGCGCCGCGTTGGGCAGATTGGCCCCCATGTCGCCGTAGCGGCCGACCGCCCAGAGAAGCACGAGCCCCGCCGCCCCCGACCCGGCCATCTGGGCCAGCACGTAGCCGGGCAGGAGCCTTTTTTCGAGCTTGCCGAGATAGACCGCCGCGAGCGAGAGCGCGGGATTGACATGCGCCCCCGAGATCTCGCCGAAGGCGTAGATCACGATGGTGATGACCAGCCCCGAAATCAGCCCCGCGCCGATCGCCCCGAGATCATTCGTGGCGGCGCCGACCATGACCGCGCCGGCGGCGAAGAAAACGAGCGAGAAGGTGCCGATGAACTCGCAGGCGTATTTCCTGAAATCCGGGAGTTCCATCGCATCGCCGGGCGCGTCACGCCGTCAGGCGGAAGTAGAGCAGCGGCAGGCGTTCGGGCAGCCGCTCCAGCCGGTCGATCCGAACCGCGTTGCGGCGCCCGAAAATCCGCGCGAGATAGCTGTCGCCGCCCGCGTCGAGCCCGACGCAGAAGCAGTCCACGCCTGCGTTCGCGAGCGAGATCACGGCCTTGCGCGCGTCCTCGACCAGATATTTCCGGTCGGCGACGTCGATGTCCGAGGGCTCGCCGTCGGTGACGATCAGAAGCAGACGGCGATGGGCGGGGCGGCGACGAAGATCGGCGCCCGCGTGGCGGATCGCCGCCCCCATCCGGGTCGACAGCCCGCCCTCGAGCCCCGCGAGCGCCGAGCGCGCCAGGGCGTCGTAGGGCGCGTCGAAATCCTTGATCCGGTAATAATGCACGTCCTCGCGACGGTTCGAGCGAAACGCCGCGATCGCGAAATCGTCGCCGAGGCCGTCCATGGCATGGGCGAGCAACGCGGTCGCTTGGCGCTCGATATCGAGCACCGTCGCGCGGCCGCCGCGCAGCCGGTCCTTGGTCGATTCCGAAATATCGAGAAGAACCAGAACCGAAAGATCGCGATGGCGGTGCTTCGAGGTCGTATAGACCCAGGGATCGGGCGTCTCGCCGACCCGCCAGCTCACGGCGGCGTCGATGCAGGCGTCGATGTCGAGCGCGTCGCCCTCGGGCTGGCGCTTCAGGCGTTCGGGTCGGCCGACGCGGGCGGCGCGGATGAGCGTCGTGATCCGGTTCACGATATCGGGACGTTCGTCCAGGATTCGGTCGATCCGGCGCGCGGGCCCGGGCTGCGGCTGGTATTCGTTGATCGTCGTCCAATCCGCGCGCTCGCGCCCGGTCGCGTAGTCGTACTCGGGGTAGCGCGCGACCGGGATTCCCTCGTCCGCGCCGGCCGCGCGCGACGACAGGGCGCGATGCGCGCTTTCGCGCTCGTCCGGGTCGTCTCCCTGGCGCTCGCGGTCGGGGGGCGTGGCGTCGTCGCGCTCGCGGCGCTCGATGCGCACCTGCTCGAACAAAAGCTCCGCCTCCTCCGCGTCCGCTTGGTCCGGATCGCCGAAGTCCCAAAGCCCGGCGTTGTCGTCGCGGTAGGGCGGCTCGACCACATAGGTACGGAAGTTGAACTGGACTCGAAGCTGGCCGAGATCGTTCCCGAGGAGCCCGCCGATCTCGCGGCTGATCCCGGGGTTCTCCCAGTCGTCGGCGCGGGAGAAAAACAGCTCGCGTCCCTTGCGGACCCAGCCGTCGGGGTCCTCGAAATCAGGCTCGAACAGCGCCCGCGAAAGGCGCGCGAACAGGCTCGGCGCGATGAGCGCGCCCGAGGCGCGGGCGACATGGAACGGCCGCCAGACCCGCCGCAGGCCCGGAAAATCCCGCATCGCGAGATGCTCGATCCGGGCATCCTCGATCAGCGAGATCGTCGCGACCTGTATCGGCTTCAGGCTGCGCATGGGGAACTTGGCGCCGGAGTACATGAAATGCGCGCCGATATGGGCGAGGCTCGCGCGAAAGATCGCTTCCGCCCGGGCGCCGGAAAAGCCCGCGAAGCTCGGCGGCAGGCGGATAACGCCATTGTCGAAGCTCGCGCGGCGCCAAGCTTGCGCGGCGGCGCCCGACGACGGCTCGCGGATCGGCGCGCGCAACCGCCAGAGCGCGGTAAGATAGGCCTTGAGGCGGCGTTCCATGTCGGCGAAGACGACCTCGCCGGCCTCGCGCCGCAGCCAGCGTTCGGCGTCCGGGTCGGCGAAGGTGAAGAAGCGCAACCGGCGTTCGGGATCGCCCCCGGCGAGGCGCACGCCGGTCAGCGCCCAGGCCTCGACGCGCGCGAGATCGAGCGCGCCGAGCAGTCGCCCCGTGTGGCCGAGAATCGCGGCGGCCGATTCGGGCGCCAGCGCCGCGAACCGCTCGATGAAGCCGAGCCAGGCGCGCAGCCGCGCGGCGTCCCCGAGCCGCGGGATCGCTTCGAGCGCCGCGCCGGGCAGGCGCTCGGCCGCTTGGCGCACCGACCGCGCGGCGACGATCGAGACCGCGTCGGCAAGCTCGATCGCGACCGCCGGGCCGGCCGCCTCGGCGATCGCCGGCGCGTGGCGCTCATAGGCCATGACCGTGGCCGCGCCGTACCCGGCGTCGGCGAGCCGGTCGCGCGCGGCGCGCCAGCGCGCGAACAGCGCGCCGGGGAAGGCGCGGCGCGCGGCGCGGTCGTCGCCCCCCTCCGGCGCGACCCCCTCGTTGCGGGACGCCGCTCGCGGAAAAAGCCGGGGCTCCGCCGTGTCCATGATCCGGGGCCTAGAGCATGATGAGTTTAAGTCGGCACCGGCCCACTCCCCCGCCCG
>CAZHDF010000070.1:0-16607 GCA_964531525.1 uncultured Alphaproteobacteria bacterium
GCCGCGCGAGTGACCCCCGAGGCGCGGCCGCGCCCGGTCATCGTTTCCTTCTCCGTTCCCCGGTCCGCGCCATGACCGCAAGCTACATCGACAGCCACTACGCCCGCACGGCCTCGGACGATCCGCCGCGCGCCGCGCTTGCGGGCGATTGCGAGGTCGACGTCTGCGTGGTCGGCGGGGGTCTCGCCGGACTGTCCGCCGCGCTTGGGCTCGCCGAGCGGGGGCAATCGGTCGCTCTGATCGAGGCGCGTCGCGTCGGCTGGGGGGCGTCGGGCCGCAACGGGGGCTTCGTCTCGCCCGGCTATTCCCTTCCCGGGTCCAGACTGGTCGCGCGCCTCGGCCTCGATCACGCGCGCGCGCTCCATGACCTCAGCCGCGAGGCGGTGGCGCTCATGCGGCGGCGGATCGACGACTACGCGATCGACTGTGGCCCGATCGTCGACGGCATTCTCGAGGCCTCCTGGTTCGACGACGCCGACGGACTCAAGCGCGAGCGCGACGAGATGGCCGAGACCTTCGGGATCGTTCAGGAGTTCTGGCCCCGCGAGAGACTGCGCGCGGCGCTGGTGAGCGAGCGCTACTACGACGGTCTGCTCAACCCCACGGGCTTTCAGTTCCACCCGCTCAACTACTGCCTGGGCGTCGCCCGGGCGGCGGAGGCCAAGGGCGCGCGCGTGTTCGAGGGCTCGCCCGCCCGCGCGCTCGACCTCTCGGGCGCGGTCAAGACCGTGACCACCGACGGCGGGCGCGTCCGCGCCAAGGCGGTTGTCATGGCCTGCGGCGGCTATCTCGGACGGCTCCAGCGCCGGCTGGCGGCGGCAATCGTTCCGGTCGCGACCTACGTCATCGTGACCGAGCCCCTGGGCGAGCGGCTCGATACCGCGATCCGCGTGCCCTTCGCGGTCCACGACAGCCGCTTCGCGCTCGACTACTACCGGGCGCTCGCCGACACGCGGATTCTCTGGGGCGGGCGGATCAGCATCCGCCACGAGCCGCCCGACCTCGCCGACCTCATGCTGCGCGATCTGCTCAAGGTCTATCCGCAGCTTCGCGGCGTCCGCGTCGAGACCGCCTGGAGCGGGCTGATGAGCTATGCCGTCCACAAGATGCCCCAGATCGGCGAACTGCGGCCCGGCGTCTGGTACGCGATGGGGTTCGGCGGCCACGGCATGAACACGACCACCGTGGCGGGCGAGCTGGTCGCCGCCGCGA
Organism: uncultured Alphaproteobacteria bacterium; assembly: GCA_964531525.1. Lineage (GTDB taxonomy): Bacteria > Pseudomonadota > Alphaproteobacteria > JAAXGF01 > JAAXGF01 > CAYYWV01. The sequence goes on from CAZHDF010000070.1 coordinate 1,213, forward strand.
TCGCCGAGGGCGACGACCGTTATCGCCTGTTCGCTCCCTTCGGTCTGATGCCGACAGGCGGGCCGATCGGCGCTCTTGCCGCCCAGGCGAGCTACTGGTACTACGGCGCGCGCGATGCCCTGCGCGCGCGGCGTAATCGGCGCTGACGGCGCGGGGCTTCGTTCCGGTTCCACTTCGTGTTTTCGCGAGGCTCCATGACGTCCAAGATCGATAATCGCGCGCGCCCCGTCGACGACGCCTCGGGGCTTCCGTTCTCGCACCTCGTCGCCGGGATCGAGGGCGACGGCTCGCATACCTGGGACGTGCATGTCCGCGCCCGCGAGCTCGAGGCCGAGGGCCGCGACGTGATCCTTCTCAGCGTCGGCGATCCCGATTTCGACACGCCGCGCGCGATCGTCGACGCGGCGGTCGCCTCGCTGCGCGCCGGGCGGACCCATTACACCGCCATGGTCGGCATTCCCTCCTTGCGCGAGGCGATCGCGCGCCGCCACGAGACCCTGACCGGGCACAAGGCGGACCCGAACGCGGTGGTGGTCCTGCCGGGGGCGCAATGCGCGCTATTCTCGACCATGCTGTGCCTCGCCCAGCCCGGCGACGAGGTCATCGTGCTCGAGCCGATGTACGTGACCTACGAGGGCGTGATCGGGGCGAGCGGCGCGCGCCTCGTTCAGGTGCCGCTTCGCAGCGAACGCGGGTTTCACGTCGATCCGGCCGATCTCGCGGCGGCGGTGACGCCCCGGACGCGCGCGGTGCTGATCAACTTTCCCCACAACCCGAGCGGCGCGACGATCACCGCCGAGGAGCTCGATGGCGTCGCCGAGGTCTGCCGCGGGAACGATCTGTGGCTGGTCTCCGACGAGGTCTACGCGACGCTCACCTACGGCAAGCCTCACCGCTCGCCGGTCGCGCTACCCGGCATGGCCGAGCGCACGGTGGTGATCGACAGCCTGTCGAAGTCCCACGCCATGACCGGTTGGCGGATCGGCTGGGCGATCGCGCCCGGCAGGCTCGCCCATCACCTGTCGAACCTGTCGCTCTGCATGCTCTACGGCTGTCCGCCGTTCATCCAGGACGCCGCCGTGGTCGCGCTCGAACGCGAGTTCGACGAGGTCGCGGCGATGCGCGCCGAGTTTCGCGCCCGGCGCGACCGGGTGGTCGAGATGATCGCCGCCATGCCGCTGGCCCGCTGCACGCCGCCCGAGGGCTCGATGTTCCTGATGATCGACATCCGCGAGACCGGCCTCGCGAGCGAGGATTTCGCTTTTCGCCTGGTCGAGGCCGAGGGCGTCTCGCTGCTCCCCTGCGACGGATTCGGCCCCAGCGCCGTTGGACACCTGCGCCTGTCGCTGTCGGCGCCGATGGAGCGGCTCGAGGAAGCCTGCCGCCGCCTCGAACGCTTCCTCCGCGGCCTCAACCGGTAGGGCGGGTCTTTAGTTTCCGTCGGACCTTCGGTCCGCCGGGCGTTCAAACGCCACGCGGGCTTCCTCGCATAAGCTCGGGCGCGCGGTCGCGCTTTGCGCGCCGGGGCGCAAGAGGCTTCCTCGCGTGGGCTCTCAGCCCGGGCCGGCGCCCGGGGGGAGGGCGGCGATGACGGCGCGCAGGCTGGCGTCGAACTTGTCGATGATCTCGTCGAGCTCGGCGCGGGTCGCGGTGAACGGGGGCGAGAGGATCACCTGATCGCCCCGCCGCCCGTCGATGTTGCCGCCCATGGGGTAGCAGATCAGGCCGTCGGCGAAGCTCCGCTCGCGGATTCGCTGATGCAGCGCGAGCGCGGGGTCGAAGGGGGCCTTGGTCTCCCGGTCGGCGACGATCTCGATGCCGATGAACAGCCCGCGCCCGCGAATGTCGCCGACGCAGTCGAGATCGCCCAGGATTTCGCGCAGGCGGGCGAACATGTACGCGCCGTCGCGCGCCGCCTTCTCGATCAGCCGGTCGCGCAGGATGATCCGCTGGACCGCGAGCCCGGCGGCGCAGGAGGCCGTGTGGCCGGTGTAGGTATGGCCCGTGTTGACGAGCCCGTGGGCCTCGATCAGCCGATCGTGGATGCGTCCCTGGTAGACCGCCGCGCCGAGCGGCATGTAGCCGCCCGCGAGCCCCTTGGCGACCGACATGATGTCGGGGGTGACGCCGTCGTGCTCGAGCGCGCGCCAAGTGCCGCAGCGCCCGGCGCCGCACATGACCTCGTCGGCGATCATCAGTATCCCGTGGCGGTCGCAGATCTCGCGCACGCGCCGGGCGTATCCCGGCGGCGCCGGCACCGCGCCGCCCGCCGCGCCGACCACGGGCTCGAAGACGAAGGCGGCGACGGTCTCGGGGCCGAGCCGCTCGATCTCGCGTTCGAGCTCGTTCGCGCAATACTCGGCGACATCCTCGGGCGCGACGTTCGCGGGCGGTCGGTAGACGTTGACCGGCGAGAGCAGGCTCGCCTCGATCAGCGCGCCCTCGAACGGCGCGCGGCGCGCCTCGAAGCCCGAGATCGAGAGCCCGCCCAGCGTATTGCCGTGCCAGGAGCGTTGCCTGGAGATGAACCGCCGGCGCGACATCTCGCCGTTGGCGGCGTGATACTGGAGCGCGATCTTGAGGCAGGATTCGACCGCCTCCGATCCGCTCGAGACGAAGACCATGTGATCGAGCCCGCCGCCCGCCTGCTCGGCGATCAGCGCGGCGAGCTCTTCGAGCGGTTCGCTCGTGAAGATGAAGCGGTAGCCGTGCGCGATGCGCGCGAGCTGATCGGCGATCGCCGCGTTGACCTCGGCGTTGGCGTGCCCGACGCAGAACAGCGCCGGCCCCGCCGAGCCGTCGATATAGCGCTTGCCCGTCTTGTCGTAGACATAGACGCCCTCGCCGTGGGAGATCATGGGAAGCGCGAGTTGCGGGCGGGGGGATGAAAAGGACATGGCCGCCTCCTTGAAAACACATCGACCAACCGGAAACCGGACGCGGGGGGGCGTGGCCACGTTACGCGCGCGCCCGGCGTCCCGCCAGTGATTTTTAGGGTGATTTGGGGGCGGTTTTTGGCTCTCCCGGGCGCGCCGAATCGCGCTAGGATGCGCCGTGGCCGGAGAGGAATACGAAAGCTATTACGCGGTCGTCCGCGCGATCCCGTCGGGACGCGTGATGACCTATGGCGACGTCGCCGCGCGCGCCGGCCGGCGCGGCCAAGCACGCCGGGTCGGCTATGCGCTCGCCGCGCTGCGCGATTCCACGGTGCCCTGGTGGCGGGTGGTGAACGCGCGCGGCGAGATCAGCGCGCGCGCGGGCGAGACCGGGCCGAGCGGGCGCCAGCGACGTTTGCTCGCGGACGAGGGCGTGGCGTTCGATTCCGCCGGGCGCATCGACCTCGACCGCTTCCGTCACCGTCCGCCGCGCGATCCCGCCGGCCCCATGCTGCCCTTCGAGGAGATTTTCAATGGCTGAAACCAAGGTCGCCATCGTCACCGCCGCGGGCCGCGGCATCGGCGCCGGCTGCGCCCGCGCGCTCGCCCGGCACGGCTACGCGCTCGCGCTGATGTCGGCGTCGGGCGGCGCCGAGGAACTGGGGCGCGAGCTGGACGCGATCGCCATGACCGGCTCGGTCACGCGGGCGGACGATCTCGAGGCGCTGGTCAAGGCGACCCTCGACGCCCACGGTCGGATCGACGCGGTCATCAACAACACGGGCCACCCGGCGAAGGGGCCGCTTCTCGAGCTCGGCGACGACGATTGGCACGCGGCGCTCGATCTTTTGGTGCTCAACATCGTGCGCATGGCGCGGCTGGTGACGCCGGTCATGGCGGCGCGGGGCGGCGGCGCGATCGTCAACATCTCGACTGTCGGCGCCATCGAGCCGAGCCTGCGCTTCCCGCTGTCGTCGTCGCTGCGCGCGGCGGTCGCGGGCTTCGCCAAGCTCTACGCCGATGCTCACGCCGCCGACAACATCCGCATGAACAATCTTCTGCCGGGCTTTGTCGACAACTATCCCGAGGACGCCGAGATCCTGGCCGAGATCCCCATGGGCCGCTATGCGCGCATGGACGAGATCGGCGAGACGGCGGCCTTCCTGGTCTCGGACGCGGCCGCCTCGATCACGGGCCAGAGCATCCGCGTCGACGGCGGCCTCGCGCGCTCGATCTGATCCCAACGCGTCCGCGCGGACAAAAAAACGGGGGCCCGAAGGCCCCCGCGATCATTTTCGGCTCGATTGCGATCAGCTTTCGAGCGCGAGCTCGTTGCCGAAGATGTAGGACGTGGGGTGCATCCTGAAGCCCTGCACCCGCTTGTCGTAGGCCGTGAACACCGAACGCCACAGCGGCTGAACGATGGGACCGTCCTCCTGCATGATGGTCTCGAGCTGGCACATGACCTCGCGCCGCTTGTCGACGTCGAGAATCCCCTCGGCCTTGCTCAGCAGGCGGTCGAACTCGGGGTTCGAGTAGCTCGATTCGTTCCACGGCACGCCGGAGCGATAGGCGAGCCCCAGGACCATGACGCCGAGCGGACGGTGCGTCCAGGCCGTGAAGCCGAAGGGCACCTTGTCCCAGGTCTCCCAGTACTGGGCCGAGGGCTTGACGCTGATCTTGGCCTTGACGCCAACGGCCTTCCACTGTTCGACCAGCGCCTGGACGGCGATCAGCTCCCAGGCCGGGTCCTTCTTGCAGACGATCTCGGTCTCGAAGCCGTCCGGATAGCCGGCCTCGGCGAGCAGCTTCTTGGCCGCCGGGATGTCCCGCTCCATGAAGGGAAGCTTGCAATACTCGGGATGGATCGGCGAGACGTGATGGTGCTCGCCGGGCTTGCCGAGGTCGCGATAGGCGATCTGCAGGACCTTGCGCGAATCGGTCGCGAGCCGCATGGCCTTGCGCACGCGCGGGTCGGCGAACGGGCCGATGGGCTTCATCCGGGCGACGCCGGTCTGCGCCGTCGGGACCTCGTAGAGCTTGACGTGCGGCAGCTTCTTGAGCGTGTCGATCTGGAGAATGCCCGCCTCGTAGAGGCCGTGGACCTGCTTGGACGCGATCGCCGCGAGGTTGGCCGAGGGATCGTCGCCGAGATCGAGAAACTCGATCGCATCGACATAGGGCCCATCGCCCCAGTAGTCCTTGCGCGCCTTGACGACCGCCTTCTTGCCGACCTCGAGCGAGACGAGATCGAAGGCCCCGGTGCCGTTCGAGCCCGGCCCGAAGATGCCCTTCTCCTCCGGATCGATCATCAGGAAGGGATAGTGGAACAAATGCTCGGGCACCGCGAGCTGCGGCTGCTTGGCGTTGAGGCGGACGGTGTGCGAATCGACCTTCTCGATCGCGTTGGCGTCCCAGAGCTCGGTGGTCTTCTTGCCGTCCTTCTCGACCTCGTTGAGCATGTAGCCCTTCATCAGGCCGAGGACCGAGGAGCCGGTTTCGGCGTCGAGAACGTGATTGATGTTCCAGACCACGTCGTCGGCGGTGAAGTCGCGGCCGTTATGCCACTTGATGCCCTTGCGGATGTTGAGCGTCCAGGTCTTGAGGTCGTCGCTCGCCTCCCAGCTTTCGAGGAGGTAGGGGCGCGTGACGTTGTCCTGACCCGTCTTGGTCAGATACTCGCAGACCTGGCGGGTGATATCGCTGTCGAACGCCCAGCTATAGGTGTGCGGGCTCTTGAGCTCGATGACGCGCATGCCGATCCGCAGCGTGCCGCCCGTGGGCATCATCGCGGCCTTGGCCGGGGCGACGAAGCTCTCGCCCGTGACCTTGCCGACGAAGGCGTAGGCCGCGCTCGCCGACAGGCCGAGCAGCGTCGCCGTGCGCAAAAATTCGCGCCGGTCGATCCTGCCCTCGGCGAGCTGTCGCTTGAGCGTTGGGATATATGAATGTTCCTTGACGTCGGTCATGACGTGTTGTCTCCCTGAGGTTGCACCCCGCCGTCGGGCTTTGGCGGGTGGCTTATGGCTGATTATGCGCGTATGGCGGGCCCGATCCCATGCTTTCAATATGATTTGACGCTATGGCTCCGCTGTCAATCACGAGGCCGCCCTTTTTCGATAGATTCTGTCGCAGATAGACGATTTTCTCCGCCGAGCCGTTAAATCGACCCGCGCGACGCTTGAGCCGAGGCCGAGCTTATCGCGAATGGCCTCGGCCTTGGAGGAGTTCCGACGCGCCCGGCGGTCCGCGGCGCAGAAAACGGCCGCGCCCGGGACGACCGAGGACCTCGCCGTCGCGCCACACGATCTCGCCGCGCGAGACGGTGATCACCGGCCAGCCGGTCACGGTCCGGCCCTCGTAGGGCGTGTAGTCGAGGTTGTCGTGGAGCATGGCGTGGCTCAACGTCACCTGACGGTCCGGGTCCCAGATCGCGAGATCGGCGTCGCCGCCGACCAGGATGCTCCCCTTGCGCGGATAAAGGCCGTAGATCCGCGCCGCGTTGGTCGCGGCGAGCGCGACGAAGTCGTTGAGGCCGATGCGTGCGGTGCGCACCCCTTCCGAGAACAGAAGCGGCAGCCGCGCCTCGATCCCCGGCACGCCTTGGGGAATGCGGTCGAACGCGGCGTCCTCGCCGTGGCGCTTCTTGCCCTTGGGATCGTCGAAGCGGTAGGGCGCGTGGTCCGAGGAATAGACCTGGAAGGTGCCGTCGGCGAGCGCCCGCCAGACGAACGCCTGGTTGGCGGCGTCGCGGGGCGGGGGCGTGCACATGTATTTCGCGCCCTCGAACCCGGCGCGGTCCATGTCGTCGGCGGTCAGGAACAGGTATTGCGGGCAGGTCTCGCCATGGACCGGCAGGCCGCGCGCGCGGGCCTCGCGGATCTGCTCGATCGCCTCGCGCGCCGAGACATGGACGATCAGGACCGGCGCCCCGACCACCTCGGCCAAGGCGATCGCGCGGTGGGTCGCCTCGCGCTCGACGACCGGCGGATGCGCCTCGGCGTGGAAGCGCGGCGCGCGCTTGCCCTCGGCGAGCAGGCGCTCGGTCAGCCAGGCGATGCAGTCGTCGTTCTCGGCGTGCACCATGGTCATCGCGCCCTCGCGCCGGGCGAGGTCGAGCACGCGCAGCGTCTCGCCATCGTCGAGCTTGAGGTCGTCGTAGGTGAGATAGACCTTGAACGAGGTGTAGCCGTCGCGGATCAGCGCCGGCAGGTCCTGGCCGATGAGCTGGTCGCTCGCCTCGGCGACGATCAGGTGGACGCCGTAGTCGATGATCGCCGCGCCCTCGGCGCGCCGGCGGTAGTCCTCGACCACGGCGCGCAGCGACTGGCCGCGTAGCGGCATGGCGAAGGGGATGATCGTCGTGTTGCCGCCGCAGGCCGCCGAGACGCTGCCCGAGCGGAAGTCGTCGGCGGGCTCGACCCCCCAATAGGCCTGCTGGTCGAGATGGCAGTGGCTGTCGATCCCGCCCGGCAGGACGAGCAGGCCCCGGGCGTCGATCTCCTCGCGCCCGCGCGCGAGATCGCGGCCCAGCGCCACGATCCGCCCGTCGCGAACCCCGACGTCGCAGTCCGCCGTATCGGTCGCCGTGACCACGGTGCCGCCCCGCACCACGAGATCGAAGTCGGTCATGCCGGTTGTGTCGCGCCTCCCGCCCGTTTCCCTTCGGGAGAAGGATAGCGGCGGTTGCGCGCGTCTGGCGAGGCGAATCGTCGGGTCGGGGGGCCCGGGCGGGGTGGAACGCGGCGGCCTAAGCCCCGATGCGTAAGAAGAAGGGGCGGCGCCCATGGCGGGCGTCGCCCCTTGAAGCGCTGGGCCGGCGGGCCAATGGCCCGTGGGAAATCAGCCCTTGCCGATCTCGATCGCGACGAAGCGCTGATCGCCGCCCCGGTCGAGCAGCAGCAGCACCGACTTGCGGTTGGCCTTGGCCGCCGCCTCGACCTTGGAGAGGACGTCCTTCGGACGTTTTACCGGCTCGAGCCCGACCTCGACCACCACGTCGCCGGGACGCACGCCGCGCGCCGCCGCGTTGCCGTCGGGCCGGACGTCGGTGACGACGACGCCCTCGACGTCCTCGGCGATGCCGAAACGATCGCGCAGCTCGGGCGTGATCGACGAGAGCGTCAGGCCGAGCGCGTCGGCCTCGGCGATCACCGGCTCCTTGGGCGTCGCCGAGGCGACCTCGGCGTCGCTTTCCTCGAGTTCGGCGATGGTCACCTTGAGGGTCTTGCGCTCGCCCTTGCGCAGGACCACGACATCGACGGCCTTGCCGATCCGGGTGTTGGCGACGATCCGCGGCAGTTCGCGCATGGCCTGAATCTTCTGGCCGTCGAACTCGAGGATCACGTCGCCGGTCTTGATGCCCGCCTTGGCCGCCGGGCTGTCGGGGGTGATGTCGGCGACCAGCGCGCCGCGCGCCTCGTCGAGGCCGAGCCCCTCGGCGATATCGTCGCTCACCGCCTGGATGCGCACGCCCAGCCAGCCGCGCTTGGTCCGGCCGAACTCGCGGAGCTGCTCGATCACCGGCTTGGCGAGCGCCGAGGGCACCGAGAAGCCGATGCCCACGCTGCCGCCCGAGGGCGAGAAGATCGCCGTGTTGATGCCGATCACCTCGCCGTCCATGTTGAACAGCGGCCCGCCCGAGTTGCCCCGGTTGATGGGCGCGTCGGTCTGGAGGAAGTCGTCATAGGGGCCGGCGTTGATGTCGCGCCCGCGCGCCGAGAGAATGCCCGCCGTGACCGTGTTGCCGAGCCCGAAGGGGTTGCCGATGGCGAGCACCCAGTCGCCGACCCGCACCTTGTCCGAATCGCCGAACGAGACCGCGGGCAGCGGCTCCTTGCTCTCGATCTTGAGAAGCGCGAGGTCGGTCTTGGGGTCGTGGCCGATGAGCTTGGCCGGGAACTCGCGGTCGTCGTTGAGGATCACCGTGATTTCCTCGGCGTCGGCGATGACGTGGTTGTTGGTCACCACGTAGCCCGCCGGATCGATGATGAAACCGGAGCCCAGCGAGGTCACCTTGCGCTTGGTCTTGTTCTCCTTGCGGCGGCGCTCGAAGAAGTCGCGGAACAGATCCTCGAACGGCGTGCCCGGCGGAAGCTGGGGCAGCACCTGGGGCCCCTGGGCGGTGGTGACGCTCTGCGAGGTCGAGATGTTGACGACCGCCGGCGTGAGCCTGGCCGCGAGATCGGCGAAGCTTTCGGGCGCGCCGCGCGCGGCGGCGGCATGCGTCAAAAGGATCGCGACGAGTCCGACCGCGAGCCCGAACAGCCGGACGAAGCCGGTATCCGGCCGGGGGCGGATCAGCCGGCCGGCGCCGGCGGGGTTGACGGGGCGAGTCGTCACTGCGCTTTCTCCTCTCGAATGCATGGAACGATTGATAATGCGGGGACGGACGGCATGACGCGTCCGGATCGGCGCCATCATAGCATGGCCGCGCGCCGGCCACAGCAAACCGCAGGGCGCGCTTTGGCCCTGGTGTTCGCGTGGTCGGCCGCATGACCGGAAGGATCGTAGACCGCAACGTCTGAATAAAATCTGAGGTCGGTATTCATTTGGCGTTCACACGAAAATTGATACCCTGGCCCCCATGAAAATCAGCCTTATCGCGCTCGCGATGGCGGCTCTTCTCGCGCTCGTTCCGACGGGCGCGACGGCTGGCGACGACCATGAGCGCGCGCGCCGTGCCTTCGAGTCCGGCGAGATCGTGGGGCTGCGCCAGATTCTAAGCCGCGTTCAGACGTCCTATCGGGGTAAGATCCTCGAAATCGAACTCGAAGAGCGGCCGCGGGATGGCAAAAACCCACCTTGGGTATATACGGTCAAGGTGCTGACGCCTCAAGGGCACGTGATCGCCCTCGAACTCGACGCCAAGACGACGCGGCTTCTCCGCGCCCGCGGACGTGGCGCCGAGGGGTTCGAAAACGAAAGAAAACGCAAGAAGAACAAGAAAAGGAAGCGAAAGGGCAAAAAGGACGACGACGACTGATGCGAATTCTTCTGGTCGAGGACGAACGCGCGCTCGCCAACCAGGTCGCCGACGCCCTGCGCGATGCCGGCTATACGGTCGACGTCGCTTACGACGGCGAGGAAGCCCATTACCTGGGCGACGTCGAGCCCTATGACGCCGTGGTGCTCGACCTCGGCCTTCCGGTGCTCGACGGGCTCTCGGTCCTGCGCCGCTGGCGCGAGGCGGGACGCGACATGCCGGTGCTGATCCTCACCGCGCGCGATCGCTGGAGCGACAAGGTCGAAGGATTCGATTCGGGCGCCGACGATTACGTCGCCAAGCCTTTCAACATGGAGGAACTGCTCGCCCGCCTCCGGGCGCTGATCCGGCGCGCGGCGGGGCACGCCTCGCCCGAGCTCGTTTGCGGCCCGGTCCGCATCGATACCCGCACCAATCGGGTCAGCGTCGACGGCGCGCCGATCACGCTCACCGCGCACGAGTACAAGCTGCTCGCCTACATGATGCACCACCAGGGCAAGGTGATCTCGCGCACCGAGCTGGTCGAGCATATCTACGGCCAGGACTTCGACCGTGATTCCAATACCATCGAAGTGTTCGTCGGGCGCTTGCGCAGGAAGCTCGGGTCCGATGTCATCCAGACCCTGCGCGGGCAGGGCTACGTGTTGGCCGCGCCCGAGGCGACGCCGCCCGAATGAGGGCCAATTCCCTCAGCTTCCGCCTCGCCGCCGGCGCGGCGCTCTGGATTTCGGTGGCGCTGGTGGTCGCGGGCTTCGGGCTGTCGGGGCTGTTTCGCGACCATGTCGAGCGCGCCTTCGAGCGCCAGATCATGCTTCAGCTCGACCGACTCGCGGCGTTGAGCGAGGTACATCCGGGCGGCGTCGTCAAGCTCAAGCGCCTGCTCACCGACCCGCGATTCGAGCAGCCCTACTCGGGCTGGTACTGGCAGATCACCGGCGACGAGGGGCCGATTCGCCGCTCGCGCTCGCTCTGGGACCAGGTTCTCGATCACCGGCGGGTGCCGATCGCGCCGGGCGAGGTTCAGCGCTACACCACCGATGGTCCCGACAACCAGGTCATTTGGGGGCTTCGCCGCAACATCACGCTTCCGGGCTCGGGCCGGGTCTATCAGATCTCGGTCGCCGCCGACGTTTCGGAGCTGCGCGCCGCAATCCATGATTTCGATTCGACGCTCGCCCTCTCGCTCGCCGTGCTCGGGCTCGGGCTGCTCGCCGCGGTCCTCGTCCAGGTCCGTTTCGGGCTCCGGCCGTTGCGCCATCTGCGCGACGCCCTGGTCGACGTGCGCACCGGGCGCAAGGCGCGGCTGGTCGGGCGCTTTCCGGTCGAGGTCACGCCGCTCGCGACCGAGCTCAACGCGCTTCTCGATCACAACGCCCAGGTGGTCGAACGCGCGCGCACCCATGTCGGCAATCTCGCCCATGCGCTCAAGACGCCGCTCAGCGTGATCTCCAACGCGGCGAGCGGCGCGGGCGGCGATCTCGGCGAGACCGTGCGCCAGCAAGCCAAGGTCATGTCGCGGCTTCTCGACCATCACCTCGCCCGGGCGCGGATGGTGGCGGCGGGCGAGGTTCTGGGCGTGCGCACCGACGTCGCCGCCGTGACCGCCACGCTGGCGCGCACGCTCGCGCGCATTTACGAGGATCGCGACATCGACATCGCGGTCGAGGGCGGTGAAGGACTCATGTTCCGGGGCGAATCCCAGGATCTCCAGGAAATGCTCGGCAACGTCATGGACAACGCCTGCAAATGGGCGAAGGGCGCGGTTCGGGTCACGCTTTCGCGCGCGGGCGAGCGGCTGGTTCTGACGGTCGACGACGACGGGCCGGGGCTTGCGCCCGAGGCGCGCGCGCGGGTTTTCGATCGTGGCCACAGGCTCGACGAGAAGGTGCCCGGCGACGGGCTCGGACTCGCCATCGTGCGCGACGTGGCCGAGCTGTACGGCGGCTCCGTGCGGCTCGAGGACTCGGCCCTCGGGGGTCTGCGCGCGATTCTCGACCTGCCGGCGGCGGAGACCGCGTCGTAACGCAAAACGGGCTGGTATCGGCCCCCGTCGCTCGTGTATACGGGGCCTATGTCCTCGCAGTCACAGGGTGATTCCGCGCCGCCGGTCGTCGTGATCGGCGCTGGGGTCGTCGGCATGTCCATCGCCCGTTGGCTTCAGCGCGAGGGCCTCGCGGTCACGGTGGTCGATCCGGTGCCGCCGGGCGAGTCCTGCTCGCTCGGCAACGCCGGGATCATCGCCGCCTGCGCGGTTTCCCCGGTCGGCATGCCGGGCACCCTTGGCAAACTGCCGCGCTGGCTGCTCGATCCGGTGGGGCCGTTGCGTCTGCGCTGGGGATACCTGCCGAGGCTCGCGCCCTGGCTGATGCGCTTCGCCGCCGCGTCGAGCGAACAGCGGGTCGCGAAGATCGCGGATGCGCTGCGCGCCCTGAACGCGCCGACCATCGACGCCTGGCGGTCGCTTCTGGGGCCGGCCGATTTCGCCGATCTGATCCGGATCGACGGGCTCGCCTACGTCTATCGCGACGACGCAGCGCTCGACGCCGATTCCTACGGCTGGACGCTGCGGCGCGAGCGCGGGGTGGCGTGTCGCCGCCTCGACGCCGCCGAGCTTCACGAGGTCGAGCCGGCGCTGGGTCCCGACTGGACCGCCGCCATCCTGCTCGAGGAAGGGGCGCATACGGTCGATCCCCTGCGTCTCACGCGCTGTCTCGCCGAGCGGTTCGCCGCCGACGGCGGGCGTCTGCTCGCCACCCGGGTCACGGGGTTCGACGTCGCGCCGGGTGGCGCGGTGACGGTCCGGACCGAACAGGGCGACCAGCCGCCGGGCCGCGTGGTGGTCGCCGCCGGCGCTTGGTCGCGGCCGCTCGCCCGGGCGCTGGGCGCGCGCGTGCCGCTCGACACCGAGCGGGGCTATCACGTCACCATCGCCGACCCGGGGGTTACGCTTCGCTTGCCCATCGCCGTGCCCGATCGCGCCTTCATCGCGACGTCGATGGAGTTCGGGCTGCGCATTGCCGGCACGGTCGAGCTCGGCGGCCTCGACGCGCCGCCCGACGAGCGCCGCGCCCGGGCCCTGCTCGATCACGGGCGCAACCTGTTCCCGGGTCTGCGCGACGACAAGGTGACGACCTGGATGGGGTTTCGTCCCTCGATGCCCGATTCGCTCCCCGTCATCGGTCGGGCGCGCGACGGGGTCGATGCCTGGCTCGCCTTCGGCCACGGCCACCTCGGCCTGACCGAGGGGGCGATCACCGGCCGGCTCATCGCCGAGATGATCGTCGGGCGCCCCCCCTCGATTGATCCGACGCCCTATCGGGCCGACCGGTTCTGACGCGGAACGCGCGGCCTAAGGCTGGCTCGCGGCGGCGCGGATGAAGGGCGCGAAGGCGGGAAACGCGACGCTCGCCCGATAGACGATCGCCTCGCGGTAGGCGGGCGCGCGCCGGACCGCGGCGCGCACGATGGTCGAGACCGAGCCCGGGTTCTGGCGGATCGCGCCGACCACCGCGTCGACCACCGAGGCTTCCTGGACCTGTCGGCGCGTGCGTCGGGCGATTTCGTCGCGCGCCGGGTTGCCGACCAAGCCGGCGCTGGTCGCCGCGTTGCGGCCCGCGATTTCGCCGGCCGCCATCGCCTCGTCGAGCGCGGCGGCGAAGCTCGCCGGCAGCGGGGCTTCCTGCGCGACCGCGCTTCGGCCGCCGGCCGCGAGCAACAAGACCACGACCAGCGCTCCGGCCAGGCGGCCGGCGGCGAAAGCGGGAGGTCGGGGAAAACGTGTCATTTCGCAATACCCGCGAGCGGGAAGGGCGGATCGCGCCAAGGGTATCGCCGCCCGCGCGTCGCCACAAGCGGCCAATGTTCTTTCGCCGCCGCCGATTCGGTGCAATCTATGACGGACCAAGGAAAGCGAGGGAAGAACCATGAAAAAAGGCGTGCTCGGTCTCGACGACCGGCTTTACGACTACCTGCTCGGCGTTTCGCTCCGCGAGCCCGAGGTGCTCGCGCGGCTGCGCGCGGAGACCGCCGAGCTTTCGGGGGCGATCATGCAGATCGCGCCCGAGCAGGGCCAGTTCATGCGCCTGCTCGCCGAGCTCATCGGCGCGCGCCGGGCGATCGAGGTCGGCGTGTTCACGGGCTATTCGAGCCTTTCGGTGGCGCTCGCGATGCCCGCCGACGGCCGGCTCGTCGCCTGCGACGTGAGCGAGGAATGGACCGCGATCGCACGCCGTTATTGGGCCGAGGCCGGGGTTGCCGAGCGGATCGATCTGCGCATCGCGCCGGCGATCGAGACTCTCGACGACCTGATCGCCGCGGGCGAGACGGAAACCTTCGACCTCGCCTTCATCGACGCGGAGAAGAGCGAATACGCGGATTACTACGAACGCATCCTCGCGCTCCTGCGCCCGGGCGGCCTGCTGCTGGTCGACAACGTGCTCTGGAGCGGCAAGGTCGCCGACCCGGCGGTCGACGACGCCTCGACCCGCGCGCTCCGCGCCTTCAACGCGATGCTGCATCGGGACGAGCGCGTGAGCCTCAGCCTGTTGCCGATCGCCGACGGCGTCACGCTCGCCCGAAAGCGCTAGCGGGGAGGGGGCGTTCTGGTCGCGACCATCGTCGTCCAGTCGCCCTCGGGCTCCCAGCCGAGGATCTCGCGCGCGCGCGAGATATCGATCGCCCCGGCATGGGGATCGCGCGCGTAAAGTTCGGGGCGGCGGATCTCGGGCAGCACGCCGAGCGCGCGTTCGAGGTGGGGAAGCGTCTCCACATGGCCGATCGAATCGCGCGCGCTCACGAAAAAGCAGTCGAACGAGCCGGTTTCGGCCTCGAGCGCGTGGCGGAAGCAGCGCGCCGCGTCGGCGGAGCCGATATAGGCGCGAAGGAGCGGCAGCGGCCCCTCGAAGGGCTCGATCAGGCCCGAGGTGTCGTAATCGGTCTCGGCGTCCGGGTCGCCGTCCTCGAGGCGCGCGAGGTTGTCGACCTGCCCCACCACCTCGTCGCGGACGATGAGCGTCGGCCGCAGGCAGACCACCGACAGCCCGCCGCGCCGGGCGAAGCAGCGGGCGATGGTCTCGTCGATCTCCTTGCTCACGCCGTAGACGCCGTTGGGCGACAGGGGGTGGGCTTCGTCGATCGGAAGATAGCGTGGTCCGGCGGCCGGGTTGTCGCGCCCGATGCCGGTCGCCGAGACGCTGGAGGCGATCACCGCCTTGCGGATGCCGAGCGACTCGGCGGCGTGAAGAACGTTCCAGGTTCCCTGAACATTGGTCTCGAAATAGACCTCGGGCGGGACCTCGGTGCCCGCGTCGATCGCGGCGAGATGGACCACCGCGTCATGGCCGGCGAGCGTCCGGCCCAATGCCGGGAGGTCGAGAATATCGATGGCGACGAAGCGATGCCCGGTCTGACCGGGGGGCTCGCAAGGCATCCGGTCGAGTACGGTGACCTCGGCGAAGCGGGCGAGCTCGGCCACCACATGGCGGCCAAGACGGCCACCGCCGCCGGTTACGGCGATTCGGTCGTGACGCATGGGT
>CAZHDF010000071.1:0-16559 GCA_964531525.1 uncultured Alphaproteobacteria bacterium
GCCCTTGCTCCCGGGCGGCGGGCGGGTACACTCGCGCGGCCATGACACAGCCCGATCTTTTCGCTTCCGCCCCTCCCGCCGACGCGGCCGCCGCCCGGCCCGTCGTTCGCCTGCTGTCCGGGCATGCCCGGCGGCCGCGCCAGGGGCATCCGTGGGTATATTCAAACGAAATCGCCATGGACGCGGCGGCGCGGGCGATCCCGCCGGGCGAAATCGTGCGGATCGCGGACGCCGGCGGCGCGATGCTGGGCTGCGCGACCTTCAACCCGCACAGCCTGATCGCCGCGCGCCTGCTGTCGCGCGAGGCCGACGAGGCGATCGACGAGACCTTCCTGCGCCGGCGCATCAACGCGGCGGCGGCGTTGCGCGCGCGCGTGATCGAGCGCCCCCATTACCGCCTCGTTCACGCCGAGGGCGACCGCCTGCCGGGCCTGGTGATCGACCGTTTCGACGACGTCTTCGTCTGCCAGGCGAACACCGCCGGCATGGCGCGCCTGCTGCCCGCGATCACCGCCGCGCTCGAGGCTTTGTTCGTGCCGCGCGCCGTCGTTCTGCGCGCCGACACCCCGGTGCGCGCGCTCGAGGGGCTCGACGCCGAAAGCCGCGTGCTCGCGGGCGCGATCGACGGCCCGGTCGCGGTCGAGGACGGAGGCCTGCGCGCCTTCGCCGACGTGATCGAGGGGCAGAAGACCGGCTGGTACTTCGACCAATGCGAGAACCGGGGCTTCGTCGCCGGCCTCGCCCCGGGCGCGCGGATGCTCGACCTCTACGCCTATGCCGGCGGCTTCGCGCTGCGCGCGGCGGCGGCCGGCGCGGCCGAGGCGATCGCCGTCGACCGCTCGGACCTGGCGCTCGACCTCGGCCGGCGCGCGGCGGCCGAGAACGGGCTCGCGGACCGCTGCCGCTTCGTCCGCGCCGAGGCGTTCGCCGAGATGGCGCGTCTCTCGCGCGCGGGCGAGCGCTTCGACATCGTGGTCGCCGACCCGCCGTCCTTCGTGAAGAACCGCCGCGCGCTGAAGCCGGGCCTGCGCGGCTATCGCAAGCTCGCGCGCATGGCCGCCGCGCTGGTCGCGCCCGGCGGGTTCCTGTTCATCGCCTCGTGCTCGCACAACGTCGCCTGGGACGCCTTCGCCGAGGCCGTGCGCCAGGGCCTCCACGACGCCGAGCGCGGCGGGCGGATCTTGCGCGCCTCGGGGGCCGGCCCCGACCACCCCCAGCATCCGGCGCTGCCCGAAAGCGCCTACCTCAAGGCGCTGACCCTGCAACTCGATTGAAGCAAGCGCGACCGCGCGCCCGAGCTTATGCGAGGAAGCCCGCGTGGCGTTTGAACGCCCGACGGGCCACAGGCCCGGCGCGGAAACGGAGACTCGCGCCCACGCTCCCTCAGTGGCGCACCGGGCGGAGCGGCAGCTCGATCCGAAAGACCGTGCCACCCCCGTCGCTCCGCACCAGGCGCACGTCGCCGCCATGGGCGCGCATGATCTCGCGCGCGATCGGCAGGCCGAGCCCGGTGCCGCCGTGGCTCGCCGAGCCGGCGAAGGGCTCGAACAAGCGCTCGCGCGCTCGGGCGGGCAGCCCCGGGCCGGTGTCGGCGAGGTCGATCACCGCGCAATCGTCGCGGCGATGTCCGGTGATGCGGATTTGCCCGCCGCCCTCCCCGGCTCCGTTCATGGCGCCGATGGCGTTGTGGGCGAGGTTGAAGAACACCCGGAAGAGCTGATCGCGGTCGGCGGTGACCTCGAACGGCTCGGGCAGCTCGAGCAGCCATTCGATCGGACCGTCGTCATCGAGCGCGAGCGCCGCGCGCGTCTCGCCGAGCAGATCGCGCAGATCGAAGCTATCGAGGCGTAGCTCGGGCCCGCGCGCGCGGACGAAGCGCAGGGTGTCCTCGCATAGCGCCACGGCGCGGTCGATCGCCTGGGTCAGCGCCGAGGCGTCGCGCCGCACTTCGGGGGCGTCGCTCTGGGCGAGCCGGTCCGAGACCAACACCGCGGTCGAGAGGATGTTGCGGAGATCGTGGTTGATCTTGCTCACCGCGCCGCCGAGCGCCGCGAGATGCGCGCGCTGGCGGAGCGCCGCGCGCACGCCCCGCTGCATCTCGGCGAGCTCGGCCTGGGCGATGCCGATCTCGTCGCGCCGGGCGCTCACCTCGATGTCGGTCGAGACGTCCTCGGGCGATTCGCGAAAGGCGATCAATGTCCCGGTGATCCGCCGCATGGGGCGCACCATGAGCCATTGCAGGCTGAAGTAGACGAGCGTCGCGGTCAGCAGCGAGAGCACGATCGAAAGCATCAGGATACGGCGCGCGTAATCGAACATCTCGGCGCGCATCGGCGCCTCGTCGAGGGTCACGTCGACCATGGTCGCGGGCGCGATCCGCGACGGCCCCATGACGCGCAGCACCCGATTGCCGCTCTGGACCAGCGCCTCGAAGGCATCGCGAATGAGCATCGGAGGCGTCGCGCCGGTGATGTCGTAGCTGGCGTCGATCCGGGGTGGATCGCCAAGCATGAGATAGGACGCATCGGGGGTGCGCAGCGCGATCGAGCGCACCTGCGCATGCGCCAGAAGCTGGCGGCGAAGGTCGGGCGAGACCATGCCGTCGGGCGCCGCCTCGAGCGCGAGCGTCGCCTCGTGGGCGGCGGCGAGACGTTCCTGGAGATAAACCAGGCGAAAGCGCGCGATCGAGGGCACGAAGATCAGCACCTCGCCGAGCATGACGAAGGCGATGGTCAGCACCAGAAGCCGGGCCGAGAGGCTGCGCGTCAGCGGCGGCAAAGAAAACCGTTTCGTCGGCTTCATCGTCTGATGGTCCACCGATCGCCCCCGTTGTCCATGGTCGGCGTGGCGACCGGCGCCCCGCCTTGTCCCCGTCCCGATGCTATCCAAACCGCGCGAGGAAGCGAACCAAGCGCCGCGTTCCCTCGCCGAACAGCCGCGCGGCGTAGAAGCTTCCCGCGGCGCGCTTGTTGACCTCGGCCAGCGTCGGGTAGGGCGCGATCAACCCGGCCATCGCCCCGATCTTCAGCCTTTCCCGGATCGCGAGCTCCCAGGGCTGGATCAGCTCTCCCGCCTGTGGCCCGACGATTCCGGCGCCCAGTATACGCCCGCGGGCGGTCGTCACCACCTTGACGAAGCCGTCGGTCTCGCGCTCGGCGCGCGCGCGGTCGTTCTCGGCGAAGGGCCAGCGCAGCACGCGAATCCGCAAGCCCGCCGCGCGCGCCTTGGCCTCGGTCATGCCGACCTGGGCGAGCTCGGGGTCGGTGAAGGTCGCCCAGGGCAGCGCCCGGTAATCGACCTTCGCGGGCAGCCGGAACAGAATATTCCGAATAACGATTCCGGCCTGATAGCCGGCGGTATGGGTGAACGGATACGGCCCCGCCACGTCGCCGATCGCATAGACCCGCCGGTTGGTGGTGCGTAGCCGCGCGTCGACCGTGACCCCCCGGCGCTCGAAGGCGATCCCCGCCGCGTCCAGGCCGAGGCCGTCGACATTGGGGGTCCGGCCCGCGGCGATCAGCAGGTGCGTCCCCTCGACGCGCCCCTCGGCCCCCTCGTCGCCGACGACCGCCGCGATGCCCTCGCCCGCCCGTTCGACCCGGCGCACGGGCGTTTTCTCCATGAGCGCGACGCCCTCGGCGCGAAGGCGGGTGCGCACTACGTCGACCAACTCGGGATCGTCGTTGCCGAGGATCGAGAACATCTCGACCACGGTGACCCGCGCGCCGAGCCGGCGATGCGCCTGGGCGAGCTCGCAGCCGATCGGCCCGCCGCCGACAATCACCAGATGGCCGGGGGGCTCGGTCAGATCGAAGATCGTCTCGTTGGTGAGATGGGGGACCCCGTCGAGCCCCGGGATCGGCGGCACCATCGGCCGGCTGCCGGTGGCGATCACGAAGCGCCGCGCGGCGATCTCGGTCTCGCCCGCGACGACCCGGTCGGGGCCGGTGAAACGCCCCTCGGCTTGGATTACCGTAACGCCGAGACCCTCGAAGCGCTCGACCGAATCATGGGGCGCGATCCCGGCGATCACGTCGTGGACATGGTCGTGGACGCGCCGGAAGTCGATCGTCGCGGGTGGTGCCGTGACGCCGAAGCGCGCGGCGAGCGCCTGGCGGCGCGCGGCGTGGCCGGCGGCGAGCAGCGCCTTCGACGGCACGCAGCCGAAGTTGAGACAGTCGCCGCCCATGGGACCGCGCTCGACCAAGGCGACCTTGGCGCCCATCTGGCTCGCGCCGGCGGCGACCGAAAGCCCGCCCGAGCCCGCGCCGATGACGCAAATATCGACTTCGATCGCCCGCGTCATCGCGAAGACGTCCCTCTCAAGGCTCGCCCCCCGGTCGGTCTATGCCCGCGCGCGGGCATTCGGCGCCGCAAGGCGGCGTCACGGAGCCGGGGCAATCGCCGCCGCGCAGCTTCTTGTAGATCACCGGCAGAAGCGCGAGCACGCCGAGGCCCACCAGCGCCGCGATCATCTGGGGGGTGAGCACGGCCGAGACGTCGAACCCCTCGCCCGCGTCGAGCGCCGCGCCGAGACCGCTGCCGGCGAGCGCATAGACCGTCGTGCCGGGGATGATGCCGACCAGGGTGCCGAAGAAGTAGACCCGCAGGCTCACGCCGAGGAAGGCGGGAACCAGGTTGACGACGAAGAAGGGAAACAGAGGGATCAGGCGGAGCACCAGAAGATAGCTCAACGCGTTGGCGCGAAACCCGGCCTCCATCTTGGCCATCCAGGGGCCGGCGCGCTCGCGCAGGCGTTCGCCCACCGCGGTCCGCGCGACCAGGAACAGGATGGTCGCGCCGATGGTGGCGGAAAAGATGACCAGCAGGGTCGCGTGTAGCGGTCCGAACAGGAAGCCGCCGGCGACCGTCATCATGGCGCCGCCGGGAAGCGACAGCGCGACCACCACGGCGTAGAGCACGAAGTAGAGCAGGGATGCGAGAACCGCGTGGTTCGCGACGAAGACGCGCAGGGTCTCGCGATGCTCGCGCAGCGCCTCGAAAACGGTCTGATTGTCGGGACCGAAGACGGCGAAGGCGACGATCACCACGATCAGCGCGAGGGCGGGCCAGAAGCGCCTGCACGCGGAGAGCGCGCCCTTGCCCGTAATCCTGTCGTCCGCCATGCCAACCCTTTGCCCGTCACGCGCCTGCGCAGCCTAGCACGGGCGACAAAGCGCCGCACCCGTCGCGCCGGGGTGACGCGGTTCGCGCCATTCGCCCGGCCGCCTGTCAGCATATTGATATTGGCCACGGCCGGGCGGCGGACAGACGCCCTGAACCAGTTGTGATCGGTTGTGATCCACCCGGGCGGGGAAAACGGCGCGTTTTCGCGGGGGGCGCAAAGCCCCCCGCGAACGGGTCGGGTCGGTCGGCTCGGGTCAGGTCGACGACTTGAGCCGGGCCACCGCCTCGTCGGTCGACCACAGGGCGTTGGCCATGTAGCGGAAGTTGATGAGCGCCGCGAGGTAGCCGTCGCCCTCGGGCAGCATCGCCGCCGCGGTCGCGTCCCTCACCACCGCGACCTCGAAGCCGCGCTCGAGGAGCTCGCGCATATGGGCCTCGGTGCAGAGATTGGCCGACATGCCGGCGAGGATCACCTGATCGACCCGTTGCTTGCGAAGCTGAAGAATCAGGTCGTTGTTCTCGGGGCCGTAGACCTTGTGCGGCGAGGCGATGATCGTCTTGCCGTCGTGGATATAGGGCTTGTACTCGGGCATGAAGTCGGCGCCCGAGCCCTCGAAGCCCTCCATGGTGTAGGCGCTCGGCCGGTCGAACATGCCGATCTTGTGCATCAGCTTTTCGAGCGGGCCACCGAACTTCCAGCCGTGGTCGAAGGGATAGTAGTAGTGCGGCGAGATCGCGACCGTGATCCCGGCGGCCTTGGCGGCCTTGAACAGGCGGCCGATGTTGGCGACCGTGTTGTTGCGCTCGACGCTCTTGCCGACCACGCCCCAGGTGACGCCCTTGGGGCTCAGGAAGTCGATCTGCGGATCGGTGACCACCAGCGCCGTGCGCGCGAGATCGAGGGTCACGTCGGACGGCGGCAGGGCGCCCTTGGCGGGCGGCGCGTAAGGATCGTCGTCGGTCGCGGCGGCGACCCTCGTCGCGGCGGCGGCGGCGACGGCGCCCGCGGCGACGCCCGCGGCGATGAAGCCGCGCCGGTCGAGACCGTTCCGGTCCCGGTCGTAATCCCGTCCGCCTTCGGGCTCGTGATCGTGATGGCTACACATCTATTTTTCCTCCTTGATGGGCTGGATGAGCCCCCTCCCCTTGACCCCGAGACTGGGCGATGCGCGGTGCCTTTTGGCGTCTCGGTGGTGCCCGATCGTCCAAATTGACGCGTCCCGGGGGCGATGCGAAGATGCCCGAATGATCCTTCTCGATCGCCTTCTCGCCGGTCTTCAGGTGGGGGTCGAACCCTTCGCCATCTGCGAGGTCCGGGGGGGCGCGGCGTTGACCTTCGCGCCCTCGGACGACGCCACGGTGCATTACACGCTCGCGGGCCGGGGCGCGATCCGGCTCGGCGACGGCGCGGAGATCGAGGCCGCGCCCCACAGCTTCGTCGTCGTGCCGCCGCGCATGCGCCAGCGGATCGAGCATCGCGCCAGCGCGGGCGGCGACGACCGTCTGCCGATCAGCATCTGCGCCTCGGTGGTCGACGGCATGCGCCGGCTGCGCGCGGGCGAGGGCGCGGGCGGCGTGATCATGGCCTGCGGCGCGATCCGCGCGACCTATCGCCGCATGGCCGGCCTGTTCGACTATCTGCCCGAGCCGATCGTCGAGAGCTTCGCCGACGACGACCCGATTCGCCGCGCCTTCGAGCAGTTGCTCGCCGAGCTCGCCGAGCCCCAGCCGGGCAGCGCCGCGATGACCGAGATGCTGATGAAGGAATGCCTAGTGCTGCTTCTGCGCCGCCATTGCGCGGGCGGCGAATGCCGGGTGCCGTGGCTCTCCGCGCTCGAGGACGAGCGCCTCGGCGCCACGCTCGCGGCGATGCTCGACGCCCCCGATAAACCCCATACGGTCGAACGCCTCGCCGATCTCGCGGGCATGAGCCGGGCGTCCTTCGCCCAGCATTTCACCGCCGCCTTCGGCCGCCCGCCGATGGATTTCCTAAGGGAGATCCGCCTGCGCCGGGCGGCGGCGCTGCTGCGCGAGACCGACCTGCCCGTCAAGCAGGTCGCCGCCCGGGTCGGCTACGAAAGCCGGAGCTATTTTTCGCGCGCGTTCAAGACATTCCATGGTATCGATCCGGCGGGCTTTCGCCTCGCCCCACCGGCCGCCGCACCGCCGTCCAAGCCCCGGCCCGCGACCGCCGTCCGGACCGGGTAGGAGGCGCGAGCCCCCCAGGTCCTCAAGCCTTCAGGAGCCCCGAGATGTCCAACCAACCGTCCGCCACGCTCGCCGCCGCGCTCTGGCCCAGCCGCTCGCGCATCGCGCCGGCGCGCGCGCTCGTCCTCGCGATCCTGGGCTCGGCGCTGATCGCGCTCTCGGCGCAGATCCGCGTGCCGCTCGAGCCGGTGCCCGTGACCATGCAGACCTTCGCCGTCCTGGTCCTCGCCATGGCCTATGGCCGCCGGCTGGGGGTCGCGACGGTCGTGCTTTACCTCGTCGAGGGTGCGCTCGGCCTTCCCGTGTTCGCGGGCGGCGCGGGCGGGATCGCAACGCTGTTCGGCCCGACCGGCGGCTATCTCGCGGGCTTCGTCGTCGCGGCGGCGATCGTCGGCACGCTCGCCGAGCGGGGCTGGGACCGCAATCTCGCCTCGACGGCGCTCGCCATGCTGCTCGGCAATCTCGCGATCTACGGCCCCGGGCTCGCCGTCCTCGGCGCGCTGATCGGCTATCAAAAGGCGGTCGCGGTCGGGCTCGTGCCGTTTCTCCTGGGCGATGCGCTCAAGCTCGCGCTCGCCGCCTGCGTGCTTCCCGCCGCCTGGCGGGGACTAGCTCGGCGCGGCTGAGGTTCTGAGCCGGCCGATCCCCGCCAGCGCGGCGGCGATCAGCATGAAGGCGACCGCGAGAGCGAACACCAGCCGGGGCGCGCCGTGGTCGACGATCAGGCCGAACATCACCGGCGCGAGCGCGCCTCCCAGGTTGAGGCCCGAGGAGACGAAGCCGAACACCTTGCCGGTCGCCCCCGGCGGGGTGATCGCGCGTACCATCATGTCGCGCGAGGGGCGCGTGATCCCCTGAAGCAGCCCGGCGAGCCCAAGCGCCCCGGTCACCGCCCAGAGCGGCAGGTCGAAAACCGCGATCGCGCCGACGCACGCCGCCGAGGCGACGAAGCCGATCACCGCGACCGCGCCGTGGTAGCGGGTATGGTCGGCGATCACGCCGCCCAGCAGGATGCCGCCGGCGTTGGTCACGAGAAACGCCGTGAGCGCCACGCTGACGCTCGCGAGCGGCGCGGCGTAGAGCGTCGTGAGCGCGGCGACCGAGAAGCTCTGGATGCCGCCCGAGCCCATCGACGAGGCGACGTAGAACAGGAAGAGAAGCAACACCGGACCGCTGAGCAGGAAGGCCCGAATTCCGCCCGCGCCGGCGGCCCCCTGACCCGGCGCGGCGCCGCGCGCGGGCGCCGGCGGGGCGCGATCCTCCTCGCCCTCGCCCATCGCGCGGCGGTTGGCGAACATGAGCCCCGCCATGGCGATCCCGACCGCGCCCGCGGCCACCAGGCCCGCGCGCCAGTCGGCGACCGCCGCCACGGCGACCATTACGCTCGGCGCAACCGCGAAGCCGAGGTAGCCCGCGAAGGTGACGATGCTGAACGCCCGACCCAAACGACGGCGGGCGACGCGCGCCGAGAGAATCGCGTAATCGGCGGGGTGGAACACGCTGTCGCCGAGCCCGGCGACGAACAAAAGCACGACCAGCGCGGCATAGGATGCGGTCAGGCCGAGAACGCCGATCGCCGCCGCCTCGATCGCGAGGCCGGCGATCAGCACCCGCGCCGCGCCGACCCGGTCGACCAGGAAGCCCGCGGGCGTCTGGGCGAGCCCCGAGGCCAGGTTGTAGGCGGTGAGCGCGGCACCGAGGGCGGCATAGGAGACGCCGAGCTCGGCCTTGAGCAGCGGGAACAGCGGCGGCAGGGCGAGAATATAGAAATGGCTCAGGAAATGGCCGCCCGAGACGAGCGCGATGACCCGGCCGTCGCCGCCCGCGCGCGGTGTGGCGATCGCCTGGGTCATGGGGGCGTGGCGCGGCCCGAACGCTCAGGCAAGAAGCGCCTCCTCGAAGGGGAAGCTCGACAGGAGCTCGGCGCCGTTCGCGGTCACGAGCACCTGCTCCTCGAGCTTGACGCCCTCGCTGCCGCCCTCGGCGCCGATGTAGCTTTCGATGCAGAGCGTCATGTTCTCCTCGATCACGCCGTCGTAGCCGCCGTCGAGCTCCCAGTCCTGGGTGAAGGGGATCGGTCGCGGTCATGTCGGTCCTCCCGCCGGGACGCTGCCGGAAGGCGGGCCGGATTGGCGGCGTGGGCACCCTCCCCGGCGCCCGCGTCCGCCGGTTCAGGCTTGCCCCATGAAAGCCGACCCGTCAAGGCCCGCAACGCCGTCAGGCCCGGAGGCTCTCGTTCTCCGGATCGTAGGGCGAGTGCGGGATCACCCGCGCCTTGCGCCGCTCGCCGAGGATGACGATTTCGAGCTCGGTCCCCGGCGCGGCCGCCTCGGCCTCGACGTAGCCGAGCGCCAGGCTCTTACCCACCCAATGCCCGTAGGCCCCGGAGGTCGCGCGGCCGACCATGCGCTCGCCCCGGTAAAGCGGCTCGTTACCGCCGGCATCGGCGTCGTCGGCGTCGACCTCGAGGGTGACGAAGGCGTTGGGTACGCCGTCCTCGCGCTGCTTGACGAGCGCCTCGCGACCGATGAAGTCGCCCTTGTCGAGGTGCACGAAGCGGTCGAGCCCGGCTTCGAGCGGCGTATAGTCGCGGGTCAGGTCCTGCGCCCACATGCGATACGACTTCTCGATGCGGAGCGAATCCATCGCCCGCATGCCGCACAGGCCGAGGCCGAACTCCTCGCCCGCCTCCATCAGCGCATCGAAGATGCAATGCTGATACTCGATCGGATGGTGGATCTCCCAGCCGAGGTCGCCGACGAAGTTGACCCTGAGCGCGCGTACCGGCGCGACATCCAGGAGAATGTGCTGCCCCGTGAGCCAGGGAAACGCCGCGTTCGAAAGATCGGCGTCGGTCAGCTTGGCGAGCACGTCGCGCGCGCGCGGCCCGGCGAGCACCAGCACGCCATGCGCGGAGGTGACGTTGCGCAAGCTGACGCTGCCGTCGCGGGGAAGCTGCTTCCAAAGATAATCGCTGTCGAACCGCTCGGCCGCGCCCGAGGAAACGAGATAGAAGCTCTCGGGGCCGTCGCGGGTGATGGTGAACTCGCTGCGCACCCCGCCCGAAGGTCTCAGCGCGTGGCAAAGCTGGACCCGCCCGATCTTCTTCGGCAGCCGATTGGCGACCAGTCGGTCAAGATAGGCTTCCGCCCCGGGGCCCGCGACCTCGAACTTGGAGAAACTCGTGATGTCGATTAGCCCCGCCTTCTCGCGCAGGGTCCGACATTCGTTGCCGACATGCTCGAAGTAGTTCGTGCGCCGGAAGCTCCAGACGTCCCTGGGCTCGACGCCCTCGGGCGCGAACCAGTTGGGCCGCTCCCAGCCGTAGCGCTGACCGAACACCGCGCCGCGCGCCGCGAGCTTGTCGTGGATCGGACTGGTCTTGGCCGGGCGCGCCGCGGGCCGCTCCTCGTCGGGAAAATGGATGACGAAGACGTGCTCATAGCACTCGACGTTCTTGGTCGTCGTGTAGCGCTTGTTGGCGTAGGGGCCGAAGCGGCGCGGGTCGATCGCCCAGGCGTCCATGCCGGGCTCGCCCTCGACGATCCATTCGGCGAGCAGCTTGCCCGAGCCGCCCGCCGCCGTGATGCCGAAGCTGTGCCCCTCGTTGAGCCAGAAGTTGCGCAGGCCCCAGCCGGGACCGATCAGCGGGCTGCCGTCGGGGGTATAGGGGATCGGGCCGTTGACGCAGTCCTTGATGCCGGCGCGCCCGAACATGGGCACCCGCCGGATCGCGGCCTCGATATGGGGCTCGAGGCGCTCGATATCGCCGGGCAGCAACTCGCGGCCGAAGCCCTTGGGCACGCCGTCGACCGCCCAGGCCTTGGCGCCCTTCTCGTAGGGACCGAGGATCAGGCCCTGGCGCTCCTCGCGCATGTAATAGGATTCGTCGCTCTCGCGCAGGACCGCCATCTCGGGCAGGCCGGCCTCGTGGCGTTCGATCAGCTCGGGCAGTGCCTCGGTGACGATGAACTGGTGCTCGACCGGAATGCTCGGCACGTCGAGCCCGACCATCGCGCCGACCTCGCGCGCCCAGGAGCCGGTCGCCGTGACCACATGCTCGCAGGTGATGTCGCCCTTGTCGGTCTTGACCAGCCATTCGTCGGAAGACGTCGGCTCGATGCCGAGCACCGCCGTGTGGCGATAGATCTCGGCGCCGCCGTTGCGCGCCCCGATGGCGAGCGCCTGGGTGAGATCGGCGGGCGCGATATGGCCGTCGTCGGGATGGTAGAGCGCGCCGACGATGCCGTCGATCTCGCACAGGGGCCAAAGCTCCTTGACCTCGGCGGGCGTGATCATCTCGAACGGCACGCCGATGGTGTTCGCGGTGCCGCAGTACTTGTGGTACTCGTCCATCCGCGCCTTGTTGGTGGCGAGCCGCAGGTTGCCGGTCTTGTGGAAGCTGACCGCCTGGCCGGTTTCGGCCTCCAGGGTCTGGTAGAGATCGACCGAGTACTTATGGATCTGCCCGACCGTGTAGCTCATGTTGAACAACGGCAGGAGCCCCGCCGCGTGCCAGGTGGAGCCTTCGGTCAAATCGCTCTTCTCGCACAGAACGACGTCCGACCAGCCGAGCTTGACGAGGTGGTAGAGCGTGCTGACGCCGACGACGCCGCCTCCGATCACGACCACGCGCGCATGAGTTTTCATGGTCCGCCTCCTTGACGCTTTCGATCGCCTCCGCCGCGAACGGACCCGCTTCGCGCGGGCCTCCGTCGAATTTATCGAAACCTTGCCGGTATTATCGCCGAAACGCGCGCCCCGACAATCGCGCGTCCGCTATCTAGCCCTCCATGCGAACCGCGGCTGTTCCGCGAGCGACACCGACTGGCCGGTTCCCGGCAGCGCGCGGTCGCTCAGCGGTCGAGGCGGTCGCGCAAATGAAACCAGGCGCCGACGAGGGGCAGGAACCAGGGTCGCCCCTCGTAAAGCGGCAGGGCCGGGAAGCGGCGGTCGAACAGCGGCGTCTCGACCTTCGCCGGGTCGAGCACATGCTGCGCCGCCTGATGGCCGAGCCAAGTCCCCTTGACCACGCCGCTCCCGCAATAACCGAGCGCGTAATGGATCCCGTCGCGCAGGCCCGCGTGGGGCAGCCGATCGAAGGTGAAGGCGACGTTGCCGGTCCAGCTATGGGTGACGCGAAGATCGGCGAGCTCGGGATAGACCCCGACCATGAAGCGATGCAGCATCGTCCCGGTCGCGCGCAGATCGCCGCCCTGGCGAAACGCCGCGCGGCCGCCGAACAGGATGCGCGCGCCGTCGGGCGAGGGCCGGAAGTAATAGAGCACGCGCTTCGAATCGGTCAGCATTCGGCCCTTGGGCATCAGCCGCGCCATGGTCTCGGGCGCGAGCGGCTCGGTCGCGATCATGAACGAGCCCACGGGCACCAGCCGGCGGCGCAGCGCCGGCGTGACGCGCCCGGTATAGCCGTTGGTGGCGACGATCACGTCGCGGGCCGCGATCGCGCCGCGCGGGGTCGCGACCGCGAAGCCGCCGCTTTCGCGCGCGATGCCCGTGACCGGAGTATGGGCGCGGACCGCGACCCCCGCCGCCTCCGCCCGCTCAAGCAGTCCCTGGTGGTAAAGCGCCGGGTGCAGGCCGCCGTCGCGATGGAACACGCGACCGCCGAAATAGGCGTCCGAGCCGATCTCGGCGTGCTGCTCGGCGCGCGGTATCATATCGGCCTCGATCCCGATCTCGCGGCGCAGAAGCTCGATCTCGCGCGCCATCGCCTCGTAGGCGCCGGGCGAATGCGCGCCCGCGAACCGGCCCACGCGCGCGAAATGACAGGCGATGCCCTCGCGCTCGATCAACTCGGCGGTGTAATCGAGCGCCCGCTGTCCGTCGCGCCAGATGGCGACCGCGGCCGCGCGCCCCATGCGCGCGATCATCCTGGACAACGAGATCTTGAACGCGCCGCCGCACATGCCGCCGTTGCGCGAGCTCGCGCCCTCGCCCGGCGCGCCCGATTCGAGCACCACCACCGAGCGCCCGGCGCGAATGAGCGTGAGCGCCGCCGAAAGCCCGCTGTAGCCCGAACCGACGACGGCGACATCGACCTTGGCGGGCGGCGCGGGGACGTCGCGGGGCGCGATCTCGGGCCGGGGGGCGGCCTCCCACCAATAGGGTTCGAGCTTGGTATCGGCGGTAACGGCGAGCGCGTTCATGGCGGGATCCCCCCTTTTCTCATCCCACCGCCAGGATGCGCCCCAAGCGTTCCGGGGGCAAGGGGTTAACGCACCGTTAAACAAAGGAAAACCGGGAATTCGTCCTATGCGCTTTCAGCATATCAGCCGCGCGAATCCGGCATTTGTCGCGCCCCCCACATGAGCTTAATTGGCAATCATTGGGGGTTGGCACCCGACCCCCTCGCCATTGGGAGACAAGGTCATGGGCAACTTCTTCAAGCGTATGCGCCGCTGGCACGACGAGACCACCTCGCGAGGCCAGCTTGCCCGTTTCGACAACCGGATGCTGTTCGATATCGGCATGGTTCGCGGCGACATCGACCGGGTCGTCCGCTACCTCCACCGGTAGGACCGCCGCCGGGCCTCTCCACTCACCGGAAACTCGTCCCGGGCGGCCTCGCCGCTCCCGGGAGCGCTAAGGAGACAGGGTCATGAAGGCAGTGCTCGAAGTGATCCGCCGCTGGCGCGACGAAACCGTTTCGCGCGGCCAGCTCGCTCGTTTCGACGATCGGCTCCTCGACGATCTCGGCATCGTGCGGGGCGACATTCCCCGGATCGTCCGCCGGCTCAGGTAGGCGGCCGGCGCCAAATTTCACTTGCGAACGACATCGGGCGGCGATATTTCGCCGCCCGAACCATGTTGGCGGCGCGCATGCGCTGCGGTACGCTCAATCGGGGCCGCGGGGACAAGCGACCCACCGCCGGGATCGGGAGGCAAGCATATGAGCGACGAGAAAGAGACGCGCCGGCGCGGCCGGGGCGGCAGCGGCGCTAGGCGCGCGCGGCGCGACGGCGCGACGATCGAGCAGTTCCCCTTCATCACGCGCCGCATCCCGGTGACCGAGGTGCTCTCGGCCGAGGGGCTCGAAATCATCGAGGCCAACGCCGAGACCATCCTGGAAGAGATCGGCATCGAGTTCCGCGAGGACGCCGACGCGCTCGCGCTCTGGCGCGAGGCGGGCGCCGACGTCAAGGGCGAGCGCGTGCATATCCCGCGCGGCCTCGCGCGAAGCCTGATCGCCAAGGCGCCCTCGGTCTTCACCCAGCACGCGCGCAATCCCGCCCGCTCGGTCCGGATCGGCGGCGACGCCACCGTGTTCGCGCCGGTCTATGGCCCGCCTTTCGTGCGCGACCTCGACCAAGGGCGGCGCTATGCGACCATCGAGGACTTCCGCAACTTCGTGAAGCTCGCCTACATGACGCCCGCCATGCATCATTCGGGCGGCACGGTCTGCGAGCCGGTGGACATTCCGGTCAACAAGCGCCACCTCGACATGATCGACGCCCATGTGCGCTACTCCGACAAGCCGTTCATGGGCTCGGTCACCCATCCCGAGCGCGCCGCCGACTCGGTCGCCATGGCCAAGATCGTCTTCGGCGAGGACTTCGTCGAAAACAACTGCGTGCTCGTCAACCTGATCAACGCCAACTCGCCCATGGTCTGGGACGCGACCATGCTGGGCGCGCTCAAGGTCTATGCGCGGGCCGGCCAGGCGGCGGTGATCTCGCCCTTCATTCTCGCCGGCGCCATGAGCCCGGTGACGGTCGCCGGCACCCTCGCCCAGCTTCTGGCGGAAGCGATGTCGGGCATGGCCTTCGCCCAGCTCGTCCGGCCCGGCGCGCCGGTCGTGTTCGGCACCTTCGCGAGCTCGATCTCGATGCAGTCGGGCGCGCCCACCTTCGGCACGCCCGAGCCGACCTTGGTGCTGTTCGCCGCCGCCCAGCTCGCCCGCCGGCTTGGCGTGCCGTTCCGCTCGGGCGGCTCGCTCTGCGGCTCCAAGGTGACCGACGCCCAGGCGGCTTACGAAAGCGCCCAGACCCTGCTGCCGACCCTGCTCGCGGGCGTCAATTTCGTCCTCCACGCGGCGGGCTGGCTCGAGGGCGGGCTGTGCTCGTCCTACGAGAAGTTCGTCATGGACGCCGATCAGCTCGGCATGATGCAGGTGCTGGGCGGGGGCGTCGATCTGTCCGAGGGCGGCCAGGCGCTCGACGCCATCCGCGAGGTCGGGCCGGGCAACCACTATCTCGGCTGCGCCCATACCCAGGCCCATTTCAAGACCGCCTTCTATCGCTCATCCATCGCCGACAACAACTCGGTCGAACAGTGGGAGGCCGAGGGAAGCCAGGACGCCGCCCAGCGCGCCAACGCGCTCTGGAAGCGGATGCTCGCCGAGTATCAGGCCCCGGCGCTCGATCCCGCGATCGGCGAGGCGCTCGACGACTTCATCGCGCGCAAGAAGGAGAGCATGCCCGACGCCTTCTCGTGATCCTTCGCGGGGCCTCCGCCTCGACGGGCGCCTCGACGGGCGCGCATTGAACCGGGCACCCGATCCTCCCATTTCATGGTCGGGGGGAGACCATCGCACCCACGATCCTCGCGGAGGAGACATTGACCGTGACAAGAACCACGAATCTTTCCCATCGATCCCGCGCGCGCCGTCGCGGCGCCGTGGCGGGCGCCGTTCTCGCCCTGCTCGCCGCCGGCCCCGCCGCGGCCGCGAGCGTGATCAGCTACGCCGAGATCAACAGCCCCTACAGCCGGACCGAGGTGAGCTACGCCGCCGACGGGCGCGACTTCGCCGTGGTCGTGAAGGGCAACCCGTTCTCCGCCGGCGCGGTGGCCGACGACGAGGCGGCGCGCGCCGTCGTCGCGGCGATGAAGGACCAGCCGGGCTGGTTCGTCACCCGCTATACGCTCACGCCCGGCGAATCGGCGCGGCCGCTCTACAAGGTGGTATGGCTGTTCGGGGTGCCTGCGAAAACCTCGATCTACGGCGCCTGCCGCAAGGACGCCAAGGCCGCGACCGGCGAGGGCGAGGCCGCAATCGCCGTGTTCTGCCGGGGCGAGAAGGTGCTCAGCTACATCGCCGGGCGGATGGACCCGGTCGCCTCGCCCACCGATCCGGCCTTCCGCCGGTTCGTCGGCGACGCGACGCGCAGCCTGTTCCCGCGCATCGATTCGGACCGCGACGGACAGCCCGACAACCTCATGGTGCCGTGAGAGGTTTTTTTCCGCCGCGCCTGCGGCGCGCCGGG
>CAZHDF010000072.1:0-4004 GCA_964531525.1 uncultured Alphaproteobacteria bacterium
AGGCGTTGCTCTCCTCGGCGGTCGAGAAGCCGGCGTACTGGCGGATCGTCCAGGGGCGGTTCGCGTACATGGTCGCGCGCGGCCCGCGCAGGAAGGGCGCGATCCCCGGCAGGCCGCCGAGATGCTCGATATCCTCGAGATCGGCCGCCGTATAGAGCGGCTTGACCGCGATGCCCTCGGGCGTCTCCCAGGTCAGGGTCTCGGGGTCCTCGCCCTTGAGCTCGCGCCGCGCGAGCGCCGCCCAGTCGTCGAGCGTCGGGACCGCGAACCCGGCCGCCTCTTCGAGCGTCTTGTCCTTGGGCGGTCGCGCCATCCCGCCTCCCTCCCGGCTATCATCTCGCAACTGCGAAAGGAAAGTATGACCGCGCCCAGGGCAACCGTCAACGCGGCCCCCTACCAGACGAAGGCAGCGGCGGCGAAGTCGGGGGCGGCGCCGGCCTCGGCGCAGGCGGCTTCGAGGCGGGCGGGGTCGGGAGGTGTAGCGCGGGCGACGCCCCAGGCATCGGCGAGCAGGCCGCCGGTGATCAGGAGTGACGCGAGGCCCGCCGTCCGGGCGCCCGCGATATCGGTCGCGAGTCCGTCGCCGATCGCGAGCACGCGGTCGCGCGCGACGCCGCCGAGCCTTGCGAAACAAAAGTCGTAGACCCCGGCATGGGGCTTGCCCTCATAGCGCACCGCGCCGCCGAGATCGGCGTAACGGGCGGCGAGCGCGCCGGCGCAGGGCTCGCGCGCGCCGCCCCGGATCACGGCGAGATCGGGGTTGGCGCAGGCCATGGGCAGGCCGCGCGCGGCGGCGGCTTCGAGCACTGCGTCGTAATCGGCGACCCGCGCCCGGGGCGGCGCGACATCGGTTTCGAGCCCGGTGACGAGCAGGAAGTCGGCGTCGCCGAGAGCGTCCACGCGGGCGTAGTCGAGATCGGCGAGAAGGTCGGCGTCCATCGCCTTGCCGATGTAGAAGTAGTTATGGCCGAGCGCCGCGCACCAGGGATCGGCGCGCGCCGCGAGCGCCGCGCGGGTCGCGTCGCCCGAAGTGACGATGGCGTCGTAATGCGCCTCGTCGATCCCCATGCGCGCGAGCGCCGCCGCCGCATGCGCCGCGCGCCTGGGCGCGTTCGACAGCAGCACCACGCGCTTGCCCGCCGCGCGCAATCGCGAAAGACAATCGACCGCGCCCGCATAGGGCGCGATCCCGTCGTGGACCACGCCCCAGAGGTCGACCAGAAAGGCGTCGTACTCGGCGGCCAGCGCCGCCACGCCGGGAACGATGGGAATGCGCACGATCTCTCCGGGATGACGCGGAACGACGGCCCTTGTGCCACGGCGCGGGCGCGGGGGAAAGACGGAATCGGAATGAGAAGGAGGTCGACGTCGATTTCCCCCGACAAGCCCGCCGGGCTTGTCGGCAAGCGCGACCGCGCGCCCGAGCTTATGCGAGGAAGCCTGCGTGGCGTCTGAACGCCCGACGAACGAAGGTTCGGCGGAAACGAATCGCGGCTATTCGCCCTCGCGGCTCAGGCGCGGGGCGCCGAACAGGTAGCCCTGGCCGAAATCGATGCCGTAGTCGAGCAACTCGACCACCTGGGCCTCGCTTTCGATCTTCTCGACGATGAGATAGATCCCGGCGCGGTCGAGCACTCGCAGCAGGCGGTGGACGTCGAGCCCGCCGTCGCCGTCGACGAGCCGGGCGAGGAGCGCGTCGGCCTCGACCTTGAGGAAGGAGACCTGACGATCGACCAGCTCGCCGACGTCGAGGTCGAGGGTCTCGATCTGGTCGATCGAGAAGCGGAACCCCATGTCGGCGAGGCGGCCGAGATTGGCGCGCACGCCGCCGTCGTGGCTCGCGAAGTCGGCCTGGGCGAACTCGAACACCAGGCTCGGCGCGAGCCGCTCGTTGCGTTCCATGAAGTCGATGAACTCGGGGAAGAACGAGGTGTCGCGCAGGGTATGCGGCGAGATGTTGCAGAAGAAGCCGAGCTTGAGGTTGCGCCGCTGGGTGCGACGAACGAGCTGGACGCAGCGGAACAGAAGGTTGTTGTCGATCGCGGTGATCAGCCCGGTGCGCTCGGCGACGGCGAGATACTTGGCGGGCTCGATCTCGGCGCCCTCGGGCGAGCGCAGGCGCGAGAAGGTCTCATAGAAGGTCGGCTTGCGCTGGGGCAGGCTGACCACGGGCTGGAGATAGACGTCGATCCGGCTGTGCTCGAGAGAATCGTGGATGAGGTCGAGCACCTCGTCGTCGCCGACGTCGCGCGGCGGGGCCGAGGGGCCGGTGACCGCGCGCGTCGAACGCCGGCGCTCAAGGGCGGGGTCGTCCTCGGGCGCCGCCTGGCGCAGCAGCGTTTCGAGCACCCGCATCTCGGCGGCGAGCTCGCCATAGCCGCGCCCGGGCAGGTTGGC
This sequence comes from uncultured Alphaproteobacteria bacterium, assembly GCA_964531525.1. Taxonomy (GTDB): domain Bacteria; phylum Pseudomonadota; class Alphaproteobacteria; order JAAXGF01; family JAAXGF01; genus CAYYWV01. The sequence goes on from CAZHDF010000072.1 coordinate 2,398, forward strand.
GCGAGTCTCGTCGACCAGGGTGACGAGCTCGCGCAGTTCCTCGCGCAGAACCGTCACGCCCTCGGCGATCGAGGTTTGGGAACGGTGCAGGGCGCGTAGCATTTCGGCGAGCAGGCGGTCGCGGCGCGAGCGCGTGAGCGCGCCATGGATCAAGGCGCCGGTCAGCGCGATCGCCGCGCCGACCCCCGCCGAATAGGGCGCGCCGAGATCGCCCCCCCAGTTGGCGAGCGCGAAAACCGCGCCCCCCGCGAGAGCGAGATAGGCAAACGCGACGAGACCTTGCGTGAAAGCTGGCATTTGGACCGGAATCAATCACCGACGCCCAGAGCCTCGCGCAAACCGCTTGAAAGAAGGTTAACGAAATCTGGATAACTCGCGGCGGCTTCGGCGCGCGGCCTATTCCGCGTCGACGCCGACCGCGTCGGCGATCCGCGAAAAGCCGTCGGCGGCGAGCCGCCGGGCGAGGCCGTCGACGATCTCGCCCACCAGCCCCGGCCCCCGGTAGACGAGCGCGGTATAGAGCTGGACCAGCGACGCGCCGGCGCGGATCTTGGCGTAGGCGTCGGCGGCGCTCGAAATCCCGCCGACCCCGACCAGCGGCAAGCGCCCCCCGGTCAGGCGACGGAAATCGGCGAGCACCTCGGTCGAGCGCGCGAACAGGGGCCGCCCGCTGAGCCCGCCGGTCTCGTCGGCATGGCGGCCCGCGACGCCGTCGCGCGAAAGCGTCGTGTTGCCGACGATCAGCCCGTCGAGGCCCGAATCGAGCGCCACCCGCGCGATATCGGCGCGCGCTTGCGCATCGAGGTCGGGCGCGACCTTGACGAGCAGCGGCACCGGTCGCGCGCCGGGGGGCGCGAGACGCGCGCGCGCCTCCATCAACGCCTCGACCAGCCGCGCGAGCGCGTCGCGGTCCTGAAGCCCGCGCAGGCCCGGCGTGTTGGGCGAGGAGACGTTGACCGCGAGATAATCGACCCGGTCGTGGAGCGCGGCGAGCCCGGCGACGTAATCGGCGACCGCGTCCTCGCTGTCGCGGTTCTTGCCGATATTGGCGCCGACGATGCCGCCGCGGCCGCGACGTCGGCCGAGCCGGGCGGCCACCACGTCGAGACCCGCGCCGTTAAAGCCCATGCGGTTGATAAGCGCCTCGTGATCGGGCAAGCGGAACAGGCGCGGGCGCGGATTGCCGGCCTGGGGGCGCGGGGTGACGGTGCCGACCTCGACGAAGCCGAAGCCGAGCGCGAGCGCGCCCTCGACCGCCTCGGCGTCCTTGTCGAAGCCCGCGGCCAGTCCGACCGGATTGGGAAAGTCGCGCCCGAACAGGGATATCCGCAAGCTGTCGGGCGCGGGGCAATGCGCGCCCAGGCCGACCCCGGCGGCGAGCGCGCGCACCGCCAGGCGATGCGCGATCTCGGGCGGCAAGAGGCGTAGCGCGCGAACGGCGAGATTGCGCCAATCGGCGCGGGTATCGGCGGCCATGGTATCCCTCCGGCGCGAAAGCTAACCCAGCGCGAGCGCGCCGACCAGGGCGGGATTCGCTGGGCGCGGCGAACGCGAAACGGCATACTCGGCCCATGATCCGAACCGCCGCCGCCCTTGCCTTCGCGCTC
>CAZHDF010000072.1:4104-16548 GCA_964531525.1 uncultured Alphaproteobacteria bacterium
CGGCTCACGGTGACGCGAGTCGCGATCGCCGGGGCCATGCGCCGGATCGAGGCGCGGTACGACCGCGAAGACGGCGGCGGCCTGCGCCCCGACACGATCGCCATCGCCGGCCCCGACTGCGCGGTCCGCGCCGCGCGGCGCATGGTCTACGGCGACGACGGCCGGGCCGAGGCGATCGTCGAACTCGACGCGGCGCTCGCCGAGACCGACCGGCGCGCGCCGGTCGATCCGCCCGTGCCGGCGGGGACCGATCCCGGGGGCGTGACCGTCGCGTTGATCGATTCGGGCGTCAACTACCGCCTGCCCGCGATCGCCCGGGCGCTCGCCCGCGACGAGGGCGGCGCGATGCTGGGCTACGACTACTGGGACATGGACCCGCGCCCGTTCGACGCCAACCCGGCGCGCTCGCCCTTCTTCCCGCAGCGCCACGGCACCCGGGTGGCGAGCGTTCTGTTGCGCGAGGGCGGCGCGATCCGGCTGATCCCCTACCGCTACCCGCGCCCCGATCCGACCCGCTGGCGGGCATTGGTCGACGACGCGGCGGCCAAGGGGGCGCGCATCGTCGTCATGGCCATGGGCTCGAACCGGGCCGAGCCCTGGGCCGATTTCGTCGCCGCCGTGAGGGCGCACCCCGGGGTTCTGTTCATCGTCTCGGCCGGGAACGACGGCCGCGATCTCGACCGCCGCCCGGTCTATCCGGCGGCCTTCAACCTCGACAACATGATCGCCGTCGGCTCGGCCGATCCGCTGGGCGCGCCGGCGCCGGGCTCGAACTGGGGAAGCCGAACGGTCGATCTCCTGGTGCCGGGCGAGAGGATCGCCGTGACCGACTTCGCCGGGCGTCCGGCGCGCGCCTCGGGATCGAGCTTCGCGGTCCCGCGCCTCGGCGCGCTCGCCGCCCGGCTGCTCGCCCGCAACCCGGACTGGGACACCGCCCGGCTCAAGGCCGCGATCTTCTCGCGCGCCCGCATGACCGACGCCGCCGGCCCGCCGACCAGCCGCTACGGCTTTCTCGACCCCGAGGGCTGAGGCGCAAAACGCCATTTGGCAATCACCCGACGGCGGCCTAATCTGGCGCGACGAGCATACGCGATAGACACAATCGGGGACGGACGGAACAATATGAAACACCTGCTTTACCTCGACGGAAAATGGGTCGAGGGCAACCCTCCGATCATGGGCGCGATGGACCAGGGGTTCTGGTTCGCGACCGGCGTTTTCGACGGCGCCCGGGCCTTCGACGGGGTCGCGCCCGATCTCGACCGCCATTGCGAACGCGCCCTGCGCTCGGCGGCCTTCATGGGCATGAACACGACCCAGACCGCCGAGGAACTGGTCGCGATCGCGCTCGAGGGCTGCGCCAAGTTCGACAAGGGGACGCAGCTCTACATCCGGCCGATCTTCTACCCGAAAGACGGCTTCCTGGTGCCCGATCCCGATTCGACGCGCTTCATGCTCAGCATCTACGAAGCCCCGCTGCCCGAGCCCAAGGGCTTTTCGGTCCATCTTTCGCGCTACCGCCGCCCCTCGCCCGAGACCGCGCCGACCCAGGCCAAGGCCTGCTGCCTCTATCCGATCTCGGGCATGGCGATCCGCGAGGCCGTCGACAAGGGCTTCGACAACGCCGTGCTGCTCGATCCCAGCGGCAACGTCGCCGAATACGCGACCTCGAACCTGTGGATCGCCAAGGACGGCGTCGCGATCACGCCGGTCGCCAACGGCACCTTCCTCAACGGCATCACCCGCCAGCGGATCATCAAACTGCTGCGCGAAACCGGGGTCGAGGTGGTCGAGAAGACCGTCACCTGGGACGAGGTCAAGACCGCCGACGAGGTGTTCTCGACCGGCAACTACGCCAAGGTGACGCCGGTGATCCGGGTCGAGGACCGCACGCTCCAGCCCGGCCCGATCTACCGCCAGGCGCGCGAGCTCTACTTCGCCTTCGCCCGCGACAGCGCGCTTAAGGTTCCGGGGTAGGCTTCCGGCCTCGGATTCCGCCCCTCGGACATCTCCGATTTTTTACTGGACCGATCGGTCCGGAACCTGTACTCAGGACCGTGACGGAGCCTTGAGTGAAACCACCACCGGCGGAGGGCATGGCGCGACCGCGCGAATTCGACACCGACGACGCCCTCGACCGGGCGATGGAGGTGTTCTGGCGCCACGGCTTCGAGGCGACCTCGCTGGTCGATCTCACCGCCGCCATGGGAATCAGCAAGTCGAGCCTTTACGAGACCTATGGCAACAAGCACGACCTCTTCCTCGCCGCGCTCGGGCGCTATGCCGACAGCCGCCTCGGCCAGGCGGTCGCGATCCTCGAGAGCGACCTTCCGGGACGCGAGGCGATCGCCGCCGTGTTCGACCTTCTGCTCGCGCGCGCGCTTTCCGGGAACACGCGAAACGGCTGCTTTCTCACCAACTGCGCGAGCGAGATGGCGCCCCACGACCCGGACGCCGAGCGCCGCGTCATCGCCGCGCTCGGCCGCATGGAGGACGCCTTTGCCCGCGCGGTCGAACGCGGCCAGGCCGCCGGCGATATCCCGCGCCGCCACGAAGCCCGGGCGCTCGCCCGATTTCTGGTCACCAGCGCCAATGGCCTTCAGATCATGCGCAAGGCGGGGCGCGACCGGGAGATGCTGGAGGACGTGAAGCGCATCGTCCTCGCAGCCCTCGGCTGATTCCGATCGCCGCGCCGCCTGATTTTTGCTTTTTTTTGCTCGTTTTGAACCATTCAGTCCAAAAAAAGAACGGCCACGGAGAATTCGAAATGTCCATCCAGCCCGACCCCGATCCCCGCTCCGCCGCGACCGCGCGCGCAACGCCCGACATGTTCACGCCGCTCGACCTCGGCCCCTATCGGCTTCGCAACCGGGTGGTGATGGCGCCGCTCACGCGTTGCCGGGCGGGCGCGGGCGACGTGCCCCGCGAGCTCAACGTCGCCTATTACCGCCAGCGGGCCTCGGCCGGGCTGATCATCACCGAGGCCTCGCAGATCGCGCCCGAGGGCAAGGGCTATCCCGCGACCCCGGGGATCTACAGCGCCGCCCAGACCGCCGGCTGGGCGCGGGTGACGAACGCGGTCCACGAGCGCGGCGGGCGCATCTTCCTTCAGCTCTGGCACGTCGGGCGCATCTCGCACCCCAGCTACCAGCCGGGCGGCGCGACGCCGGTGGCGCCCTCGGCGATCCGCCCCGCGGGCCAGGTCGGGACCAGCGAGGGACAGGTCCCCTACGTCACGCCCCGGGCGCTGGAGACCGACGAGATTCCGGGCATCGTCGCCCAGTACGAGACCGCCGCCCGGAACGCGCGCGCCGCGGGCTTCGACGGGGTCGAGATCCACGCCGCCAACGGCTATTTGATCGACCAGTTCCTGCGCGACGGCACCAACCGGCGGACCGACGCCTACGGCGGCAGCCTGGGAAACCGCCTGCGCTTCCTCGCCGAGGTGACCGAGGCGGTGACCGGGGTCTGGGGGGCGCGACGCGTGGGCGCGCGGCTTTCGCCGATCAGCGGCTTCAACGACATGCGCGATTCGGACCCGGCGGCGACCTTCGGCGCGGCGGCGGAGTTGCTCGGTCGCGCGGGTCTCGCCTATCTCCACGTGATCGAGCAGGACCGGACCGGCGCCAACGACGATTTCGACTGGAACGCGCTCAGGCGCGCCTTCGGCGGCGTCTACATGGCGAACGGCGGGTTCGACTTCACGCGCGCCACGACGGCGCTCGCCCGGGGCGACGCCGATCTGATCGCCTTCGGCGTGCCCTACATCGCCAACCCCGACCTGGTCGAGCGGTTCTCCGCGGGCGCGGCGCTCAACGCGGCCGATCCGGCGACCTTCTACGGGGGCGACGCGGCCGGCTACACCGACTACCCGGTGCTCGATCCCGTCGCGACCTGACGCTTTCCAGGGAACCGGAAACCAAGAAGGACACCATGGCATGAGCATCTTTCCGATCCACACCGCCGAGACCGCGCCCGAGGCGGCGCGCCCGCTGCTCGATCAGGCGAAGGCGCGGTTCGGCTTCGTTCCCAACATCCTGTCCGGGCTCGCCGAATCGCCGGCGGCGCTCGAAGGCTACATGACGCTGATGGGGCTCTTCCATCGCGGCTCGTTTTCCGAGGTCGAGCGCGACCTGGTGCTGATCGCCGTCAGCGCGCGCAACGGCTGCGACTACTGCGTGGCGGCGCATTCGACCCAGGGCGCGAGCCATGGGCTGAGCGCCGAGGATCTCGCGGCGATCCGCGATCACGAGCCGCTGTCCGACCCGCGCCTCGAGGCGCTACGCCGGTTCGTCGACGCGCTGGTCGAGAAGCGCGGCTGGGCCGGCGAGGACGAGATCCAGGCGTTCCTCGCCGCCGGCTTCGAGCGCGCGCAGGCGCTGGAGCTGCTCGTCGCGATCGCGGCCAAGACCCTGTCGAACTACGCCAATCACATGATCGGCACGCCGATCGACGAACAGTTCGCGGCCCAGGCGGCAACCGCCTAGACCGCCCGGCCTGGCCCCCTCCCCCCGGGGGCCAACCCCGACGCGGGTCTGACGGCTTCGGTCGTCAGTCCGCGTCGGGACGCTTTCCCGCCAGCACCTTCTCGATCAGCGCGATCGTCTCGGCGCGTCCGTAAAGCGCGATGAACGAGCCCATGCGCGGCCCCGTCTCCTGGCCGAGCAGGGTCTCGTAAAGCGCCTGGAACCAGCGCCGCAGCGGATCGAACCCGTGACGCTTGCCGATCTCGTAGACCATGTTCTGGATCGTCTCGGCGTCGTCGGGAAGGCTGCGCAGCGCCTGGGCGAGATCGGCGAGCGCGGCGCGCTCGGTCTCGTCGGGCGCGCGATAGCGCTTGGTCGGCTTGACGAAATCCCGATAGTAGTTGACCGCCAGCCCGGCGAGCTCGTCGAGCATCGGCGAATTCTCGGGCGTCGCGTCGGTCACGTAACGCGAGATGAACCCCCAGAGCACGCTCTTGTCCTCGGCGTTGCAGACGCTCGCGAGGTTGAGCAGGATGCCGTAGGAAAGCGGCTGGCTCGCGACCGGCGGGTTGCCCAGATGGATGTGCCAGACCGGGTTCGAAAGCCGCTCGGCCGGCGTCTGCTCGGGGTACTTCGCGAGATGCGCGACGTAGTCGTCGACATGGCGGGGGATGACGTCGAAGTACAGCCGCTTGGCCTTGCGCGGGGAGAGATACATGAACAGCCCGAGGCTCTCGCGGGTGCCGTAGCGCAGCCATTCGTCGATCGTCAGCCCATTGCCCTTCGACTTCGAGATCTTGTGGCCGTTCTCGTCGAGGAACAGCTCGTAGTTGAAGCCCTCGGGCGGGCGGCCGCCGAGGATGCGGCAGATCGCCCCCGACTGCTTGACCGAATCGATCAGGTCCTTGCCCGACATCTCGTAATCGACGTCGAGCGCGGTCCAGCGCATCGCCCAATCGGTCTTCCAGCCGAGCTTGCAATGCCCGCCGGTGACCGGCACCTCGGTCCGGCTGCCGTCCTCGTCCTCGAACACCACCGTGCCCGCCGCCTCGTTGCGCTCGAGGATCGGCACCTGAAGGACATGGCCGGTCTTGGGGCTGATCGGCAGGATCGGGCTGAAGCTCTTGCGCCGCTCGGGGCGCAGCGTCGGCAGCATCACCTTCATGATCGCGTCGAAGCGGCGCAACACCCGCAGCAGCACCTCGTCGAACAGACCCGAGCGATAGCATTCGGTCGCGCTCTTGAACTCGTAGTCGAAGTCGAAGCGGTCGAGGAATGCGCAAAGCCGCGCGTTGTTGTGGTGGCCGAAGCTCTCGTGGGTGCCGAAGGGGTCGGGGACCTCGGTCAGCGGCTTGCCGAGGTGCGCGCGCAGCATCTCGGCGTTGGGCAGGTTGTCGGGCACCGCGCGCAGCCCGTCCATGTCGTCGGAAAAGGCGAACAGGCGACTCGGCGTGTCCGACAGCAAAGAGAAGGCGTGGCGCACCATCGAGGTCCGCATGACCTCGCCGAAGGTGCCGATATGCGGCAGCCCCGAGGGGCCGTAGCCGGTCTCGAACAGGACATACCCCTTGGCCGGGGTCTTGCCCGCCATGCGCTTGACGAGCCGCCGCGCCTCCTGGAACGGCCAGGCGCTCGCGCTTTGGGCAAGGTCGCGGTCGATGCTCATCTCGGTCCCCGGTTCCTGAAACGGTCTCTGAAAAATCCCGCCGGACCATGCGCAAAAGCCGGGCGCGCGTCAATGGCGCATGGCGGGCGGCGGGCGGGCGGCGATATAGTCGCGCCATGACCGACCCCGCGACGCCCGGCCCGACCCCGCGCCTGCTTCCCGCCCCGACGCCCCCGGCGCTGGTCCCGCGCGCGCGCGGCGCGGTCTGGCGCAGCCCCGACGGAACGATCGAGACGATCGACGCCGCCGAGACGCGCCGCCGGATCGACGCGGGCGCGCGCCCGATCGTCTGCCACGCGCCCGCCACGGCGCGGCGCCTGGGCTGCGAGGCGATCGCCGCGCGCGACGCGCTCGAACTCTTCGCCTTCGTCCGCCCGGCGCGCTTCTGCCTGCCGACGCCGCGCGGGCTCGCCGCCGCCCTCGGCCTGCCGCCGCCCGCCATGCCCAGGAACGAGGTCGAGGTCCTGGCGGCGGCCGCGCGCGGGCTGCTCGACGAGCTCGCCCGGCTCGATGAAGCGGCGGCGGCGCGCGCGGCGGCGATCGCGGCGGCGATGGCGCGCGGCGGCTGGCCCTGGGCCGAGGCGGTGCTCGACGCGCTCGGTGCAGGCAACGCCGCCCCTGGGGCCGCGCCCGGCGAGCTCGACGCCTGGCAGCGGCTCCCCGAATGGGTCGAGACCCCGCCCCAAGGCGCGCCCGGCGCGCTTCCGGTCGACCCCGCCGAGGCCCGCGACCGCCTCGCCGCCCTGCTCGGCGCGAGCGCCGAACCGCGCCCCCAGCAGGCCGACTACGCCTCGGCGGTGACCGCCGCCTTCCAGCCCCGCGACGACGAGGACGCGCCCCATGTGGTGCTCGCCGAGGCCGGCACCGGGGTCGGCAAGACGCTCGCCTATCTCGCGCCCGCGAGCCTCTGGGCCGAGCGCAACCGCGCCGCGGTCTGGATCTCGACCTATACCCGCAACCTCCAGCGCCAGATCGACGGCGAGCTCGACCGGCTCTACCCCGACGCCCGGACCAAGGCGCGCAAGGTCGTGCTGCGCAAGGGGCGCGAGAATTACCTTTGCCTGCTCAACATGGAGGAGGCGGCGGGGGCCGCGAGCGCGCGGCCGCGCGGCATCATCGCCCTCGGCCTGGTCGCGCGCTGGGTCGCGGCGAGCCGCGACGGCGACATGCAGGGCGGCGACTTCCCGGGCTGGCTTCCCGACCTGGTGGGGCGCGGGCGCACGCTCGGGCTCACCGACCGCCGGGGCGAGTGCATCTATTCGGCCTGCGCGCATTACCGCAAATGCTTCATCGAGCGCGGCATCCGGCGCGCGCGCCGCGCCGACATCGTGATCGCCAACCACGCCCTGGTGATGACCCAGGCGGCGCTGGCGGCGGCGCTCGACGGCGGCGAGACGCCGCTGCCGACGCGCTACGTCTTCGACGAGGGGCACCACGTCTTCGACGCCGCCGACAACGCCTTCGCCGCCCATCTCACCGGGACCGAGGCGGCCGAGCTTCGGCGCTGGATCCTGGGCGCCGAGACCCAGACGCGCGGCGGCGGGGCGCGGACCAGCCGGGCGCGCGGGCTCGCGCGGCGCGTCGAGGATCTGGTCGCCGGCGACGAGGCGGGCGCGCGGGCGCTCGACCTCGCGCTTCGCGAGGCGCGGGCGCTGCCGGGGCCGGGCTGGCCGGGGCGGGTCGCGAACGACGCCGCGCGCGGCGCGGGCGAGGCGTTCCTCGCCGCCGTCCGCGCCCAGGTGATGGCGCGCGCGCCGGCGGGCCCCGCCCAATACGGAATCGAGGCCGAGGTCCGCCCGGCGCGCGCGGCGGTGCTCGCGGCCGGCGCGGCGCTCGAGGCGGCGCTCGCCCGGCTCGCCGAACCGCTGGTCGCGCTCGGCGCGCGGCTCGCCGCCCGGCTCGACGACGAAGCCGCCGATCTCGATCAGGCGACGCGCAACCGGATCGAGGCGACCTGCCGCGGGCTTCACCGGCGCGCGCATGTCACCCTCGCCGCCTGGCGCGCGATGCTGCGCGGGCTGGCCGGCGAGGCGGACGAGAGGTTCGTCGACTGGTTCGCGGTCGAGCGCTTCGAGGGCCGCGAGACCGATGTCGGCATGTACCGCCACTGGCTCGACCCGACGATCCCGTTCGCCGCCCATGTGCTGGTCCCGTCCCACGGCGCGGCGATCACCTCGGCGACCCTGCGCGACGGCACCGGCGACGAGGAGGCCGACTGGCGCGCGGCCGAGCAACGCAGCGGCGCCGCCCATCTGCCCGCCGGCGCGATCCGCGCCCGGGTCGCCTCGCCCTTCGACTACGGCGCGCAGACCCGGGTGTTCATCGTCACCGACGTGCGCCGCACCGATCCCGATCAGGTCGCCGCCGCCTATCGCGAGCTGTTCAAGGCGTCGCGCGGCGGGGCGCTCGGCCTGTTCACGGCGATCACCCGGCTGCGCGCGACCCACGCCCGGATCGCCGGGGCGCTCGAGGCCGCGGGGCTCGCGCTGCACGCCCAGCACGTGGACGCGCTCGACACCGCGACCCTGGTCGACATCTTCCGCGCCGAGGAGGACGCCTGCCTGCTGGGCACCGACGCGGTGCGCGACGGGGTCGACGTGCCCGGGCGCAGCCTGCGGCTGATCGTCTTCGACCGGCTGCCCTGGCCGCGCGCCGACCTTCTGCACCGGGCGCGGCGCCACGCCTTCGGCGGCGGGGCCTACGACGACCGGCTCGCGCGGCTGCGGCTGTCCCAGGCCTTCGGGCGGCTGGTGCGGCGCGCCGACGACCGCGGCGTGTTCGTGCTGCTCGACCCGGCGGTGCCGAGCCGCCTGCACGGCGCGTTTCCCGAGGCCGCCCGGCCGGTCCGGGTCGGGCTCGCCGAGGCGATCGCCGAGACCCGCCGCTTTCTCGCCGGCGCCGACGGTACCGGGGACGCCGGGAGCGACTGAGCGCCGGGCATCAAACTTGCCTTCCGGCCCTGTACAAAGCGAGCCCGCATCCCTAGATTCAACCAGACGCTCGCCACCCAGGTTTCCGCCGGATGTGCCGGCGCGCGCCGGCATTTCCCGCAATCATCCGAGGATTCGATGGTCAGTCACCACATCGCGCTCATCTACACGATGGTCCTGGTCTCCGCCGCCGACGGCGAGATGACCGACGCCGAACTCGCCACCATCGGCAAGATCGTGCGCACGCTTCCCGTCTTCTCCGACTACGATACGGAGAACCTGCCCAAGACCGCCGCCGACTGCGCCGAGATTCTGTCGGCCGATCAGGGGTTCGAGACCGTTCTCGAGCTGATTGCCCAGTCGATCCCGGAAAAGCTGCGCGAGACGGCCTACGCGCTCGCCTGCGACGTGGCCGCCGCCGATCTGGTCGCCGACCAGGAGGAGCTGCGGCTGCTGATGCTCCTGCGCCACCAGCTCGGGGTCGACCGTCTCTGCGCGGCGGCGATCGAGCGCGGCGCCCGGGCGCGCCACGCGCGGCCGTAGGGGAACTCCCCGGTGCGCGATGAGCGAAACGAAGGCGCGGGATAAGCGGATCGAAGCGCCGGGAACGGTGCTGATCACCGGCGCCGCGCGGCGCATCGGCCGCGCCATCGCGCTCGACATGGCGCGTAACGGCTGGGCGGTGGGCGTGCACTACGGCCGCTCGGCCGACGAAGCACGGACCGTGGTCGCCGAGATCGAGGCCATGGGTGGGCGCGCCGCCGCCTTCGCCGCCGACCTCGCCCGCGAGGACGAGGTCGAGACGCTAGTGCCGCGCTGCGTGGACGCGCTCGGCCCGCTCCTCTGCCTGATCAACAACGCCTCGGTCTTCGAGAATGACCGGCTCGAAAGCGCGACGCGCGCGCTTTGGGACCTGCATCTCGACGTGAACCTGCGCGCCCCGGTGGTGCTGTCGCGCGCCTTCGTCGCCCAGCTTCCCGCGGGCGCGCCCGGCAACATCATCAATCTTCTCGATCAGCGGGTGTGGAACCTGGGGCCGGGCTTCCTGTCCTACACCGTCAGCAAGTCGGGGCTGTGGGCGATCACGCGGACGCTCGCCATGGCGCTCGCGCCGGATGTCCGGGTCAACGGCATTGGCCCCGGCCCGACGCTGCCCTCGCGCCACCAGACCGACGACGAATTCGCCGAGCACTGCGCGCGCATGCCGCTCGGCCACGGCACGACGGTCGAGGAAATTTGCGCCGCCGTGCGGTTTATCCTTGCCGCGCCGGCGATGACGGGGCAAATGATTGCCCTCGACGGCGGCGAGCATCTGACCCGCGGCCTTCGACGCAGGGACGAACGGTAGACCGCGCGCCGCCCAGCCTCCTCTATCCGCGACCGCGCGCGGACACATGCTATCGGGACGACGCGACATGACGCAGCCCACGCCTCTCCGCCCCTCTCCGCTCGCCGGCGCCAAGGCCGCGCGGCGGCTGTTCGTCCGCGATCTGATGATCGACGCCTCGATCGGCATCCACAGCCACGAGCAGAACGGCGATCAGCGGGTGCGCGTCAACATCGAGCTCGACGTGCGCGACGAGACGCCGGTCAACGACAGCATCGCCAACGTCATCTCCTATGACGACATCGTCGCCGGCATCAAGGCGATCGTCGCGGGAGGTCATATCAACCTGGTCGAGACGCTGGCCGACCGGATCGGCGACTTCTGCATGGCCGACCGGCGTGTCGCGCGGGCGCGAATTCGCGTCGAGAAGCTCGATGCGATCCGCGAGGCGCAGAGCGTCGGCGTGGAAATCGAACGGGTTACGTCCGATTAATCATATTTTCGTCTAAGCGGCCGCCCGCCGTCGGATTTTGTTCACACCGTCACGGAACGGTCAAACAAGGCCCGCGATCGCGCGGAAATGTCCCTTCTCGGAGGCTTGTTTTTTCACTTGATTTATTTTTATGTATTAGAATCAAGTGATTACGGATTTTGCCCAAAATTTGTGCATTGCGGTCCGAATCCAGGGTTAATGCTGGTCCGGGGCCCCTCTCGTCACGTTGCCAACAAAGTTATCCACAGATTCCGTGGATAGATGCGACGGCCCCGACGCCCCCGGAATTCACCATCGACGCCGCGCGCGATGCCCCCGTTCGAGGGTCGGATCGGCCGTCAGGTCGCGAGCAGGTCGCGATGCGCGTCGCGCAGGTGCCGGACGATGATCCGGCCGACCGCCTCGCCGTCGCGGATACGGAGCGCCTCGTAAAGCGCGCGGTGCTGGCGATTGTAGGCGGCGATGCGCTCGGCGCTCAGCACCTTGTCCTTCATCGCGCTCCACTGGGCGTGGCCGCGCACATGGTTGACCTGACGGTAGACCGAGCTCATCAGCGGGTTATGGGCGGCGTCGGCGAGAAGCTGGTGAAAGAGCCGGTCCCATTGGGTGAAGCGATCGGCGTCGTCGCCCACCGTGTCGAGCCGGGCGAGCACGTCGCCGATGCGCTCGAAATCGCGCGCGGTCGCGTTCACGGTCGCGAGCCGGACCATGTGGGGCTCGATGGCGAGCCGGACCTCGACGAGCTCGATCGGGCTGGTGATCTCGGCGACGTCGTCCTCGCCGCCGACGCCCGGGCGGTAATCGACGAAGGTTCCGCTGCCGATCCGCCGCACGACCAGGCCCGAGGATTCGAGCATCCGCAGCGCCTCGCGCACGGTCGAGCGCGAGCAGCCGAGCGCGGCGGCGAGCTGGCGTTCCGCCGGCAAACGGTCACCGTAGAGATAGAGCCCGTCGAGAATCGACTTGCGCAAATGGGCGACGATGCCCGCCGCGCCACGCACCGCGGGAAGCGTGGGAACCTCGCTCATCGCGCGCGCATCGCGTCCGCGCGCCCGGTCCGCGCGGAGCGCCGGGATTCGGTGTCGGGTCTTGACAGGTCGGGCATCGCGGTTTGTACTGTAGGGAAATTGGTTTAATTGGGGTGAAATTGGCTCAGTCAATGGTCGGACCAATTCCAGCGTGGGTCAAGCCCATATCGACGCCCGCCGCGCGGCGCGCGGCCCCTGTCTCCGGTTTTCTCCGGGCCTAGGGCGGAGACGCGCCAATGGCGATGCCAAGTCACGTCAAGCATCTGATTATCGGCGCGGGCGTCCACGGCCTCAGTACCGCCTATCACCTCGCGCGCGAAATCAAGCTGCGCGGGCGCGGCGACGGGCGCGACATTCTGGTGATCGACAAGACCGGGATCGCCGCCGGCGCCAGCGGCATCGCTTGCGGCGTGGTGCGCAACAACTACTTCCAGCCGGCGATGCGCGAGCTGATGGCCCATAGCGTCGCGGTCTGGGAAAGCGACCCCGAGGCCTACAGCTACCATCCCGTCGGCTACATGCAGATCAGCCCCG
>CAZHDF010000073.1:0-8408 GCA_964531525.1 uncultured Alphaproteobacteria bacterium
TGACCTGGCGCCGGGTGGTCTTTGCCCGGGCCGAGGCGGCGTCGGTTCGCGTTCTCAGGCCGTCGCCAATGGGCGATTGACGGGCCGCGAGCGGCCGCGCGCAACAAATCGAACCACGCCCCTTGCCGATCCGCCACGCCAGGATAGGTCAACCATTGGGTGTGGTTCGACTCGTTGCGGCCCGGACCCGGCGAGCGTCGCACCCGGTCCCGGTCCAATATCCCCCCATTGGGCCGGGGCCTTCTCTTATATGGCGTATCAAAATATCTTTCCACTCGTAAACGATGCATGCGCCATGCCGACGCGGACTTGCGCCCGCGTGCCCGAGACCCTACCGTTGCGCCGGCCGAAACACTCAGCGAAGATGGTCGGGACGATGACGAAAACAGGCGCGAAGCATCTCCTCCACGAGCGCGACCCGAGCCGACGCGGGCGCGCGCGGCCGTTCCGCTCGCGGTCGGTCGGCCGTTTCGTTCTTTCCTTGCTGGTCTTAGCGTTCCTGCTGCCGACCGATGCCCGCGCCGGGCATGTCGCCAATGTCACGTTTCCAAGCGCCGGCGCGAGCGCGGCAATCGAATTGCGTGGGACGCTTTATCACCCCCGCGGCCAGGGGCCGTTCCCCGCGTTGATCCTTCTTCACGGCTGCGACGGAGTCGTCGATCTGTACCATAAATGGGCGGGCCGATTCGCGCAGATGGGCTATGCCGCGTTGATCGTCGATTCGTTCAAGCCACGCGGGCTCGGCGGCGATTGTCGGGACCAGCGCGGCGATCCGCCCGCGCTCCGCGTCGACGACGCCCTGGGGGCGCGCGCCTTTCTCGCCGGGCTCTCCTTCGTCGATCCCGCGCGCCTCGCGCTGATCGGCTGGGAGGACGGAGGGGACGCGGCGCTTCGCGCGGTCAGCCGCGCGCGCGGCGGCAATACTCCGGGCTTCCGCGCCGCCGCCGCCTTCTACCCGGGCTGCGACGTCGCGGGACCGTTCGATGCGCCGATTTTGGTGCTGATGGGGGACGAGGACCGATGGAGCCCGGTCGCGCCCTGCGCCCGAATGGTTCGCGACGCGCGCAAGGACGGCGTCTCGCCCGGGATCGAGCTTCAGGTCTACCCCGGCGCGACCCATCTGTTCGACGACGACTTCCCGACCAACTCGTGGCTGCTCGCCGAGCAGGCGCGCGGCGATCCGGATGTCGAGGTGGTCTCGGGCGGCTATCTCTTTCTCGGCCATATGATCCGCTACGACCGCGCCGCCCATGACGACGCCGTCAATCGGCTCGACGCGTTCCTCGCCCGCGCCATGGATTCCGTCCAAGCCGCAAGCGGACAATAGGCAAATCCGACGGTCGGTGACGGCGATCACTGCCGCCACCCCCCGCCGCCCGTCAGACTGTTCCCGCCAAGATCCGGCGCGATGCCGGACGCATCACGGCGGGAGCCGGCCATGGATACCTGGTCATCCTATCTCGTGCTGGCCGTCGTCGGCGGCCTCTGGCCGGCGTCGATCGCGCGACGCAAGGGGCGCAGCCTCTGGACCTGGTGGCTGTACGCCGCCGCCCTGCCGCTGGTCGCCTTGATCCACGCGATGGTGCTCGCCCCGATGCCCAAGCCGACCTCCGACGACGAGGCCGGCTATCGGCCCTTCTCGACGATCCCGTAGGCGACGAGCAGCCCCCAGCCGATCAACAGCGCGACGCCGCCGAACGGCGTCACATAGGCGAAGGCGCGCGCGTTCGTGAGCGCAAGCCCGTAAAGGCTTCCGGAAAACAGCAAAATACCGAGCGCCAAGGCCGCGGCCGCGGGGGCGAGCCAGCGCCCGGGCCGCGCCGCCATCAGCGCCGCCACGCCCAGAAGCGCCGCCGCGTTCCAGCCGCCGACCCGCGCCCCGATCGCGATCCAGCCGAGCGCCCGGGGTTCAAGCAGGCTCGCGAACGCATGAGCGGCCATCGCCCCCATCGCCACCGAGGCCAGACCGCCGAGGGCGGCGAACGCAACCACCGATCCAACCTTCACCGCGCGTCTCCCCATCGGTTGTCGTCCAGACGTCGGCGGCAGCCTACGCCGCGCGCCGGCGGCGCGCCACCCGGGCGAAGCACGCCAAGAATGTTCCCGAGCGCCGTTCGCGCTATGCTGCTATGGGAACCAAAGGCAGGAACATGGATTTCGCGCCGTTAATCGCGCGCCTCGCGCCGGTGCTCGCACTTCTCCTGCTCGCTCCGGGCGGCGCGCGGGCCGAGTTTGTCGGCATGGCCGAGGTGGTCGACGGCGATACGTTGGAGATCGCCGGCGAGCGGATCGACCTACACGGGATCGATGCGCCCGAAGCGGGTCAGGTCTGTGTCCGTGGCGGCAAACCCTGGGCTTGCGGCGCGGCCGCCGCGCGACTTCTTTTCGAGTTGACCGCCGGCAGGGAGGTTCGCTGCGAGGAAAAGGCCCGCAGCCGCCGGGGCCGCGTGGTCGCGCGCTGCAAGGTCGATTGGCTCAATCTGGGCGCCGAGATGGTAACCCGGGGCATGGCGCTCGCCGATCTGCGCGTCTCGCGCGACTACATCCGCAACTATCGCGAGGCGCGCGGCAAGGAGAACGGCATCTTCGCCGGCGTCTTCGTCGAGCCCGCCCGTTGGCGGCGCGGCGAGCGGCTCGCGGTCGAGGGCGCGACCGGCAACGCCCCGCCCGCCTGCCGGATCAAGGGGCGCGTGGCGCGTGACGGCGCGCGCATCTATCTGCTGCCCGGGACGCCCGATTATGCCCGCGCGGACATCGCCGCCGACCACGGCGAGCGCTGGTTCTGCACCGAGGCCGAGGCGCAAGCGGCCGGCTGGCGCAAGGCCCGCCCCTGATCTCCGACCGGTCTTTTACCCTTTTCTCTATCAACTTCAGCGCATTGAAAGATAATCAAACATTAATCCATTTCGGCTCTCATGGCATTGCTAAGGGGCGCCCCACAATCGCCATCGAAGGCCCGGGCCATGAAGTACTTCCAGGACAATCCAAGCGACGAAATCGACGACCCCATGGAGCTCGTGGTTCTGCGCCGCAGCCTCGAGAACGAGCAAACCCTCAACGCGATTCTGCGAACGGTCGTCACCCGGCGTCCGCTCGCCGAGATTCTCGGGAACTGCCTCGAAATCCTTCTGACGACGAGCTGGCTACGCGTCGAACCCGAAGCCGCGATCTTCCTGGTCCGCGACGAGCCGGGCGTGCTCGAGCTGTTCGCCGAGCGCAACTTAGCGCCCGAGCTGCGCGCTCTTTGCGCCCGGGTACCGTTCGGCAAGTGCCTCTGCGGCCAGGCGGCCGGAAAGCGACGCATCCTCCACGCCGAATGCCTCGACGAGCGCCACGAGACCCGCTTCGACGGCATGAAGCCGCACGGCCATTACAACGTCCCGATCCTGGCCGGGGACGAGGTTCTGGGCGTGCTCGTGCTCTATCTCCCGCACGGCTACAAGCGGAGCATGCTCGAAGTCGACTTTCTGACCGGCGTCGCCGACATCCTTTCGCTCGTCATCCGCCTGCGCAACCAGCAGGAGCATCTCGAGGAGCTGGTCGAAAAACGTACCGCCGCCCTCAAACAGGCCAAGAGCCGCGCCGAAATGGCGAGCCGCGCCAAGACCGAGTTTCTCGCCAACATGGGCCACGAACTGCGCACGCCGCTGAACGCGGTCATCGGTTTCTCCGAGACGCTTCTCGGCGGCCACATGGGCAAGCTCAACGACAAGCAGAAGGAGTTTCTGGGCGATATCCTCCACTCCGGCCATCAGCTTCTCGCGGTCATCAACGATGTCCTCGACGTCGCCAAGGCCGAGACCGGCGAGCTGAAGCTAGAGGAAAGCACGTTCGATCTCGACCGCATGATCGAGCCGCCGTTGACCCTGATCGCGCCGCGCGCGCGCGAAAAGGGCCAGACGCTCGCGGTCTCGCCGCTGCCGGTCCGGGCACGCCTGCTGGGCGACGAGCGAATGCTCAAGCAGGTGCTCGGCAATCTCCTGTCGAACGCGGTCAAGTTCACGCCCGAGGGAGGGCGAATCACGGTCGACGCCACGCGCAGCGTCGACGGCGGCCTCAACATCGCCGTCAAGGATACCGGGATCGGCATGAAGCGCGCCGACATCGCCACGGCGCTCGAACCCTTCGCCCAGATCGACGGCGGTCTCGACCGTCGTTACGAGGGCACCGGCCTCGGTCTCGCCATCTGCAAGGCGCTCACCGATCTGCACGGCGGCCGGCTCTATATCGACAGCACGCCCGGGATCGGCACCTGCGTGACGGTGAAACTCCCCGCCGAGCGGGTGATCGCCTACGACGGCGCCGCCGAATCCGCCGCCTAACGCGCACTCGTGAAATATTGGTGGGCCCGGGTGGGATCGAACCACCGACACCGTGATTAGTCTCAGGCCCCATAAAAGAGCTTCTCAATGATGCGCTGAGATTGATTCACACTCCCCAAATGTGGGGAGTTTTCCATGTCCGAGAACCATTTCCGACTATCCGAGACCCAGTTTCTCCGCCTTCGGCCACTGCAGCCGAACAAGCCGCGCGGGGTACTACGGGTCGACGGTCGCCGCGTGATCAGCGGCATCATCCATGTCATCCGCAACGGCCTGAAATGGCGAGACGCGTCCGCCCTATATGGCTCACATAGCCCCTTTAGAATCGCTTCTGCGCTGGGGCGCAAAGGGAATGGGCTAATATCGGAGCATGGAAAGGCCGACCGATACCGCCTGGGCCAAACTGAACAGAGCCGCCGACTTCGCGGACGCCGCCGCATCCGTGACCGCTTGGCACAGCCTACCCGCCCATTCGGCCGACGTCGCCGCCTGCTTGCGCAGCCTTCTGGACGTATCGACGATCGAACGCCGTTTCGCCGCGCTCGCTCGCCGCGACGAACTGGACAGCCGCACCAAAGACCGATTGGCCGCCTTCGCCTTCCTACATGATATCGGGAAGGCCAATACCGGGTTTCAGAAACGCTGGGACGCGACGGTGCGGGGAAGCGGGCATATCAAACCGCTCGCCGCTCTGTTCTACGGAAGCGATTCCGCGCTCGGCGAACGTCTTTGCGCCGCGCTCCCGTTCGAGCGGATGCTCGATTGGTTCGAGGGCGACGAGGAGCGCTTCGACGAGGCCCTGCGGGTCGTGTTGGCCCACCATGGCGCGCCGCCCGACTTCGAGGGCGACGCCGCCGGCAAGGCCCGCCCCTTGTGGCGAGGGGAAGGGGCCTACGATCCTTTTCGGGCGCTCGAAAAGCTGGAGCGGGTTTTGACGGCCGCCCTGCCCGGGGTCTTCGACGCGGACGGTCCGCCTCTTCCCCGAGCGCCCGTCTTCTGGCATGCATTCGCCGGGCTCGTCATGCTGGCCGATTGGTTGGGTTCGGACCGAGATGCCTTTCCCCACGCGAACGGAGAAGACGACGACCGCCGCTACACCTGGGCGCGCGAGACGGCGCGCGACCTCATCCGCGCCATCGGTCTTGCCCCCGACGAATTTCGCGCGCGCATGGCTGATCCCCATCCGTTCGCCGCCGTCAGTCCGTCCAATTTCGTGCCCAGCGAGGCGCAACGCACCGCCATGGAGGCGGAGGGACCGATCGCCATCCTCGAGGCGGAGACCGGCTCGGGCAAGACCGAAGCGGCGCTTTGGCGATTCGCGCGCCTGTTCGCCGAAGGCCGGGTGGACGGTCTCTACTTCGCACTGCCCACTCGGGCGGCGGCGAGCGCCCTGTTCCGGCGCGTGCGCGCGGCGGTCGCGCAGCTTTTCCCCGAGCCCGGGAGCCGGCCGGCCGTGGTGCTCGCCGTTCCGGGCTATATCCGCGCCGACGATGCGACCGGTCGGCGGCTGCCGGGATTCGACGTGCAATGGGACGACCGGAAGGATGGCGGCGATCCCCAGCGCGCTCGCTGGGCGGCCGAGCAGCCCAAGCGCTTTCTCGCCGCCACCATCGCCGTAGGCACCGTCGACCAGGCCCTGCTCGGCGCGATCAAGGCGCGCCACGCCCATATGCGCGCCGCCACGCTTTTACGTTCGCTGCTCGTGGTGGATGAGGTCCATGCCTCGGACCGCTACATGGAAATTCTGCTCCGCAACCTCCTTGCGTTCCACGCGAGCGCGGGGGGTGAGGCGATATTGCTGTCGGCGACCCTGGGCGCGGCGGCGCGGACCCGACTTCTCGATCCGACGCGCGCCGGCGCCATCGCCCCTCCCCCGCTCGACGAGGCCCGAACCTACCCCTATCCGGCGGTAATTTCGGGCGGCCCCAATCGCGCGCCGATCGTCCGCCCGGTCACCGCGTCGCCGCGCGAAAAGACGGTGCGGATGCGTCCCGTTCCCATCCAGGACGATCCGGCCGCAATCGCCACCAAGGCCCATGAGGCGGCGGCTCTTGGCGCGAAGGTTTTGGTGGTTCGCAACACCGTGCGCGACGCGGTCGCCACCCTGCGGGCGTTGCGCGATGGTGGCGAGGACGCGCCATATTTGTTCCGCTGCAACGACGTCGTTACCTTGCACCACGGCCGTTTCGCGTCCGGCGATCGTCGCCTGCTCGACGATGCGGTGGAAGCGGCGCTCGGACACGCGCGCCCCGAAGGCGGGCTGGTCCTGGTCGGCACCCAGACCCTGGAGCAGAGCCTCGATATCGACGCCGATATCCTGTTCACCGATCTCTGCCCGGCCGACGTGCTGCTCCAGCGCCTGGGGCGATTGCACCGGCACCGGCACAAGCGCGCCCGGCCGGATGGGTTCGCGCGCCCCACGGCCCATGTCCTGACGCCGAAGGCCGCCGAGCGCCCCGAGGATTTTCGCGGCCACGGCATGGGCGGCGAGAACAGCCCCTATCCCGACTTGCCGCCCCTGCTCGCGACCCAACGGCTTCTCGATCGCTTTCCCGAATGGCGCATCCCCGCCATGAACCGCCGGCTGGTCGAGGAGGCCATGCATCCCGAGGCGCGGGCCGCGCTGATCGCGGAGATGGACGATCCGGCCTGGGGAGAGGAACTCACGAAAATGACTGGCGGGGCCGCCGCTCGGACCATTCAGGCCACGCACGCGCTGCTGCCCTGGAGGAAGGCGTTCCGCGATCTCGTCTTTCAATGGGACGAACCGGCGGCGACCCGACTGGGAGCACGCGATCGGGTTGTCTCCTTTGCCGAGCCGCCACGCGGCCCCTTCGGCCAAACGGTGTCGCGGCTGGCGATCCCCGCCCATCTGTGGCGCGGGCGGAACACCGATGAGCCGCCGTCCGACGCCCCTATTCCCCCCGCCGACGTCGAAGGAACCGACGACGGCTTCCTGTTCGCCCTTGGCGAGCACCGCTTCCGTTACGGTCCCTGCGGGCTCGAAACCGTCTGATGGTCCCCCCTTCAAACAGGACCGAATCTGACACATCGACGTGAAATAATGAGTCTCGTCGCGGGAAATACTTCTCCCGCGTTGCAACCGAAGGGATTCCTTGTCAGGATTGTGGCCAAGGACCAGGTGCCCTGGCGACGATTGCGTCAGAATAATAAATAAAGAAACAATAGGAAACCCTACAAGGAGTGGAAATGAACTATATAATATTATTGAAGATTCATTGATCGAGGTCACCAAGACCAATGGCGCACGTGAAGAAACCACACTTTCCAAACTCTACGCGTGGCTGATGGCCGACCGGGTCAACGCCTTTCCTGGTCTTCGTCCCCATCAGACCCATCTCTGGCATGCTTTTCTAGTTCAGCTCGGCGCGCTCGCCCTGCATCGCGCGGGAACCGATGCACCACTCATCGATCCCGGCGCCTGGGACGCGGCAGCCTGGGCCGAGGCGATCCGCGCGCTCGCGCCCGAGGCGGTGGACGACGCGCCCTGGTGCCTGATCGTGCCCGACCCCGACAAGCCCGCCTTCCTGCAACCGCCGGTGCCCGAAGGGCGGTTCGACGTTCTCGACAAGACCTCCCCGACGCCCGACGCACTCGACATCCTGGTCACCGCGAAGAACCACGACGTGAAGAAGGCGCGCATGGCCGACGGCCACCCCGAGAACTGGCTGTTTGCCCTTCTCACCTTGCAAACCTACGCCGGCTTTGACGGTAAAAATTTATACGGTATCTCGCGCATGAACGGAGGATTCGGCAATCGCCCATGCCTGGGCATCGCGCCGCTGGGCGGGCTCGGCGCCCGGGTGCGGCGCGACATCGCCCGGCTTCTCGATCTGCGCGAGGATCTTTTGGGCGAGACCTACCCGGCCGAGGACGGCTTGGGTCTCGTCTGGCTGCGGCCCTGGAACGGGGTCGATCAGCTCTCCCTCGGCGATCTCGATCCCTGGTACATCGAAATCTGCCGCCGGGTCCGGCTGGTCAAGGACGGGGACGCGATCCTGGCGCGGCGAACGGGAACCGACAAATCCCGCATCTACATGGCCAAGGACCAGAACGGGCTCACCG
>CAZHDF010000073.1:8508-14591 GCA_964531525.1 uncultured Alphaproteobacteria bacterium
ACGGGAACCGACAAATCCCGCATCTACATGGCCAAGGACCAGAACGGGCTCACCGGCGATCCCTGGACCCCGGTCGAGATCAACGCCCGGGACGGCGGCCGCAAGGCGTTGACCGTGGACCAACGCGGCTTCCACTACAGCCGCCTGAGTAACATTCTGTTCGGGCGCGGATTCGAGAATGCGCCCCTTCAGAAGGTTTACCCCAGCGATGCGAGCGCGGGACTTGCCATGGTCTGCTTCGCCCTCGTTCGCGGCCAGGGCAAGACCGAGGGGCTGCATCAGCGCCGGGTGCCCATCTCGAAGCGCGGCGTCGGTTATTTCAAGCGCGGCGAGACCGACGTTCTCGGCAAAATCGCCGCCGAGCGAATCGAGAACGCGGGCGATCTGCGTCGCCGGGTTCTCCGCTACGCGCTGATGGTGCTGTTTCAGAACGGCCCCGATAGCAGCGACGTCGCGCATGCGCATCCGGCCTCGGGGGGGCGTGCCGAAGCGTTCCTGCAACGTTTCGACAACTTCGTGGACCGAGACTTCTTCGACGATCTATGGCGCGAGATCGACGTTCACGACGCCCCGGAGGCTGCCCGGGCCGAACGCGCGCGTTGGATTGAAAAGCTGCGCGACGCCGCGCTTGCAACCTTGCGCGACGCGTCCCTCGAAACTCCGTCGTCGGCGCTGCGCGCCTATCGCGCCCGGGTCCGCGCCGAAGGCGCGTTCTGGGGCGCCTTTCGCAAGCATTTCTCGGATCTGATGGAGGATCATCGTGCCGCCTGAACCCACGACCGAAGCGCATCCCGCCCGCCGAAACGGAGGCGATATCGTCCGCATTCTCGACTGGCTGGCCGGAGGAATCGCCCGGCTGAATGAACGCGGCGCGACCGGCGATCTCGCCGCCCTGCGCCGGCTCGACCCCGACCACCCCAACGCCGGGGCCTTCTTCCGCCTGATGGCGCTCGCGCCCGGCGACCCGCTCGATGGGCCGGGGGATCGTTTCCGGCGCTGGGGACTCGTGGTTTGGATGCTGGCCCAAACCCCGGGCCGGCGCGACGACCGGCCGCTCGGCGCAGCGCTCGCCGAAGCGGGTTTCTCGGAAATCCGCATGAACCGCTTGCTCGCCGCGCGCGGCGACGGCTTTCGCGCGCAAGTCCGCCGCATGGCGCGCTTTCTCGCCCAGAAATCGGGCGCTATTCCCTATCGCGAGCTCGGCGCGCTGATCCTCTGCGAAGGACTTAACGAAGCCTGGGCCGAGCGGCTGCGCCTTAAGATTGCGCGCGACTTCTGGCGCAGCGAAAGCCTTCGCGAGGCCAACACCGATATTGCCGAAACCCCCACCGGCTAACCGATTCGAAGCGATAGCCTTTATCAGGAGACGATTCGTGACCGAAACACGCTTTATCCAGATCCACAGCTTGCAGTCCTTCCCGGCCACCCTACTCAACCGCGACGACAGCGGGCTCGCCAAGCGCCTGCCCTTCGGTGGCGCCATGCGCACCCGCGTCTCGTCGCAGTGCCTCAAGCGCCACTGGCGGGTCGCCGAAGACGAATGGGGCCTCGACAAGCTCGACGTGCCGCGCTCGGTCCGCTCCCGTATGGTTCCCGAAAGCCGCATCGGCGCGGCGCTGCGCGAGGACGGCGTGGCCGACGAAGAAACCGTCGACGCCATGGTCACTGCCTTCGCGCGGAACCTCTACGGCAAGGACGGAAAGGATGTCAGCAAGCGCCAGGCGCTTCTTCTGGGCAACCCCGAGATCGACTATCTCACCCGCCGCGCCCGCGAGATTCTCGCCGAGGTCGACGGACCGAAGGTGGCCGGCGAGGCAATCGACGCGCTGTTCAAGAAAGACGAAAAGGCGAACCTGAAGGCGATGTTGACCGCCAACCGCCTGAACGCCGGGCTAGAAGCGGCGCTTTTCGGCCGCATGGTCACGTCCGACCCCGAGGCCAACACCGACGCCGCCATTCACGTCGCCCATGCCTTCACCGTCCACGCCGAGGAGACCGAAAGCGACTACTTCACCGTGGTCGACGACCTGACCCGGGCAGCGGGCGAAACCGGCGCCGCCGGGCTGTTCGATACCGAACTCGCCTCGGGGCTCTATTACGTCTACGTGGTGGTCGATGTTCCACGCTTGATCTCGAATTTGGGAGATGACGATATGCTCGCCGGCCGGGTGGTGGAGCATCTCGTCCACCTCATCGCAACGGTCTCGCCGGGAGCCAAGCTGGGCTCGACGGCCCCTTACGCCTATGCCGAACTGATGCTGGTCGAGACGGGCAAGCGTCAGCCGCGCACATTGGCCAACGCCTTCCGCCAGCCGGTCGAGGCGCAAATACCGATCGCGACCGACGGGCTCAACGATTATCTGAAGCGACTCGATGACACCTACGGCCGCGCCGAATCGCGGCAACATCTTTCGACCGAGGGCCGCGCGCTTTCGGGTAGCGAAGGGCCGGTCGACCTCGACACCCTGGCGCGTTTCGCCTGTGAGGCCGTGCGTGGGGAGAACTCCGAGGCATGACCAGACGCCACGCGATCCTGCGCTTCGAAGCGCCCTTGCTCGCATTCGGGGCCGAAATGGTGGACGCCCGGGGACCGATCCGGCCGTTTCCCGCCGCCTCCATGCTCACCGGGTTGATCGCCAACGCCCTCGGCTGGCTACGGTGGGAAACGACGCGCCACCAGCGACTACAGGCGCGTCTCGTCTTCGCCGCCGCCATCGACGAGGCGGCGCGCCCCCTGCGCGATTTCCAAACCGCGAGTTTGGGCGGGAACGACACCGGCTGGACCACTCGCGGGACGGTCGAAGAACGCGACGGTGGATCCCTGACCTACAGGTCGCCCCACATTCGCTATCGCGACTATTGGGCCGACGCCCGCGTCCATGTTGCGCTGCGCCTCGATCCCCCCGAAGAGGACGGCCAACCGGGCCTCGACGACGTAGCGCGCGCGCTCGACTGGCCGGCGCGGCCTTTGTTCATCGGCCGCAAGCCCTGTCTGCCGGCGACGCCGATCTTCGCCGGCTTCGTCGAAATGCCCGACGTGCTCGACGCGCTTGCTACCTGGCTCGCGGGCGATGACGATGGCCTGGATGCGGAAGGGCGGCGACGGGACTGGCGCATCGCGCTTCCTGGCCCGGCGGCCGAGGAGGCAGGCGCCCGCCTCGCCCGACCGGAGGAGGTCTGGCTGACCGACGAGCGCGATTGGGGTAGCGGGGTTCACGCCGGCCGCCGCCGCGTCGTCGTGGGTCGCTACGCGCGTCCCGACGCCCCGTCGGGCGGGCAGGGAGATGTCCCATGACCTTTCACATGCTGCGCCTCAATCACGACCCGACGCGATTCTCGGCCTGGGCCGCGCGCGAGGGGCTGTTGCGGCGAAGCGCCGATCCTGGATACGCTTGGCACGCGATCCTGCACGCGGCCTTCGGCGACGCGGCGCCCAAGCCCTTCCACTTGGTCGAATCACCCCGGAACGCGCCTTATTTGCTCGCCTATTCTGACCAGGATGCCACCGCCTTGCGCGCGCGTGCCGCGGCCGTGACCGAGCCCGCGGTCTTGGACGCGCTCGACCTCGCCGCCATGGGGTCGAAGCCGATGCCCGAGACCTTCCCGACCGGTACGCGGCTCGATTTCGAGCTGAGGGTTCGCCCCGTCCTGCGAGTCGATCGCAACGGCGATCGCGCACGCGCGAGCGAGCGTGACGCCTTCCTGGTTGCGATCGAGAAGGTGCCCGATAGCGAGCGGCTCGACCGCGAGACGGTCTATCGAGATTGGCTGGCCGCACGTCTGGAAAATGCGGGGGTAGAGATCAAGCCGGATGGTCTGCGCATTCTCGCCCAGCGCCGAGCACGCATTCTGCGGCGCAACCGCGCCCGCGCGTTGACTGCCGTCGACGGACCCGATGTCGTCATGTGCGGCGAACTGACGGTGCGCGAGCCGGTCCGGTTCGCGGATACCTTGCGCCGTGGGATCGGCCGCCATCGGGCATTCGGCTTCGGCATGATGCTGCTGCGCCCGCCGTCCGCCGGCTAAGGTCATGCTGTCCGGCCGGCTCGGGCTGGAGGTGGCGCGCATTCCGCACGCCGATCGCCATGGGCTCATCTATCTCGACCGTGGGCGACTGGGCGTGGATGACGGCTGCTTGGCCTTCGTCTGCGCGGGCGGCGGCGCGGTGGAAGCGGGCAGCTATACCATTCCACATCAGTCGGTTTCTCTGGTTCTGCTCGGCCCCGGCGGCAGCGTAACCCACGATGCGTTGCGCATTCTCGCCCGCCATGGCACCGGACTCGCCGCAGTGGGCGAGGACGGCGTGCGCTTCTACACCGCGCCGCCGCTCGGCACCGACGTCTCGCGGCTAGCACGCAATCAGGCCCGGCTTTGGGCCGATGTGCGCCGGGGGCGCCTCAAGGTGGCGCGACGCATGTATGCGATGCGGCTTGGCGAGATCCTGCCCCACCGCGACATTGCCGTTCTGCGCGGAATCGAAGGCGCGAGAGTGAAGGAGAACTACCGCCTGACGGCCGAGAAATACGGCGTCTCTTGGCGTGGGCGGCGGTACGATCGCGCCAATCCCCTGGCCGCCGACATGCCCAACCAGGCGATCAATCACGCCGCGAGCGCGGTCGAGGGCGCCGCCGCCATCGCCGTCGCCGCGACCGCCACCATTCCCCAGCTCGGGTTTATTCACGAGGATTCTGGGATCAGCTTCGTGCTCGATATCGCCGATCTGTTCCGCGATTCGGTCACCGTGCCCTGCGCATTCAAGGCCGCGGCGCTTGCCTTGCGCGAACGCGAACGGTCGATCGAGCGGGCAACGCGCCGGATCGTTGGCGCGCGGCTCCGGCGCGAGAAAATCATTCCCGCCATGATCGACCGCATCAAGGAGTTGCTGAGTGATGATCGATAAACGGCGGACGCGCGCGTGGCTTATACACGGGACGGCGGCGGCGATCGGAGGAGCGGGAGGAATCGAGCCATGGCAATGACGGTTGTCATTACCCGCGACGTGGCTGACCGCTATCGCGGCTTCCTCGCCTCCTTGATGCCCGAGGTCGCGCCCGGGGTCTACGTGTCACCCAACCTATCGCCGGCAGTGCGCAACCGCATGTGGGGCGTTTTGTCGCAATGGTGGCGGGCGCGGCCCGGAGGGTCGATTCTCGCGGTGTGGCGAGAGGCCGACGCCCCAGGCGGGCTAGGGCTGACCAGTCTTGGCGTACCGGTTCGGCGGCTCGCCGATCTCGACGGCGTTTTGACCGGCCGACACTGACCTTTCCCCAACCCACTGTTCTTTGATATTGTAAAGTACTCCAACGGCTTGAATGCCAGAGGTTCCCCCGCCCACGCGGGGATGGTCCGTGAAAGATCGAGGGTGTCGGCGAGATAGGCGTGGTTCCCCCGCCCACGCGGGGATGGTCCTTCGTCGCCGTCGGCCGCTGCCGTAATCGTGATGGTTCCCCCGCCCACGCGGGGATGGTCCCGCCAAGAGGTCGCGGAAGGCGTAGAGGCGGCGGGTTCCCCCGCCCACGCGGGGATGGTCCCTTCTCCGAGCCGTCGGCGTAGCGGCCGGCGGCGGTTCCCCCGCCCACGCGGGGATGGTCCCCCGATCCGCCGCAGAAGACGCTCGAGCGCCAGGGTTCCCCCGCCCACGCGGGGATGGTCCCCCACGACGACGCGAGGTCTTCATGGGCGCGTAGGGTTCCCCCGCCCACGCGGGGATGGTCCCCGGTTACATTGGGACAGCACGCACGACCTTTCGGTTCCCCCGCCCACGCGGGGATGGTCCCTCGGTCGCCGACTTGATCAGCCGCTGGATCAAGGGTTCCCCCGCCCACGCGGGGATGGTCCGTTCGGCGTCGCCGAGGTGGCGCGGATGTTCGGGGTTCCCCCGCCCACGCGGGGATGGTCCCGGCCGGTTACGACCGGTTACGAAAGGTCGTGCGGTTCCCCCGCCCACGCGGGGATGGTCCGCATAGCATGAATGACTTTCGGCACGATCGGGCGGTTCCCCCGCCCACGCGGGGATGGTCCCCGGATCGGCGACCAGTGCCCCGGCGGCGTCGAGGTTCCCCCGCCCACGCGGGGATGGTCCC
>CAZHDF010000073.1:14691-16478 GCA_964531525.1 uncultured Alphaproteobacteria bacterium
GGCGACCAGTGCCCCGGCGGCGTCGAGGTTCCCCCGCCCACGCGGGGATGGTCCCCGGATCGGCGACCAGTGCCCCGGCGGCGTCGAGGTTCCCCCGCCCACGCGGGGATGGTCCCGAGATCCGCGAGCTCGAGGACATGAACCCGATGGTTCCCCCGCCCACGCGGGGATGGTCCGAGCCGGAACGCCTCGCGCAGCCGCCGCTCGACGGTTCCCCCGCCCACGCGGGGATGGTCCTTACTTGACCGCGCGGGTAGGCCATTCGACCCCGGTTCCCCCGCCCACGCGGGGATGGTCCCTCTCCATCCTCGCCGGCCGCCCATCCATGGGCGGTTCCCCCGCCCACGCGGGGATGGTCCGGTCCCCGACAAGGGGCGGACGAAGGGCAGCGAGGTTCCCCCGCCCACGCGGGGATGGTCCCTCAACCGGAACGTCGAGAACCGGGAGAAAAAGGGTTCCCCCGCCCACGCGGGGATGGTCCGCCTTCCTTGCTGCTTGGTGTGGCCTGCTTCTGGGTTCCCCCGCCCACGCGGGGATGGTCCGCGCGCTGGGGGCAGGCATGCCAGCGGTATGCGGGTTCCCCCGCCCACGCGGGGATGGTCCCCTGGACGCCGCCCGCCGACCATCGCGTGACCGGGTTCCCCCGCCCACGCGGGGATGGTCCCCCGCTTCGGACCAGGCGCTTCATACGGCGGCAGGTTCCCCCGCCCACGCGGGGATGGTCCCAGACGCACGGCCAGAAGCGTGCGCACGACATCGGTTCCCCCGCCCACGCGGGGATGGTCCGCGCGGCCTTAACGTGTGCCGGTGCCACCAGCAGGTTCCCCCGCCCACGCGGGGATGGTCCTTTTTCGTTGATCAGGATCGGCTCCTCGGTCGAGGTTCCCCCGCCCACGCGGGGATGGTCCTTCTGTGATCACGTTGAGCCGCTTGTGTTTGATGGTTCCCCCGCCCACGCGGGGATGGTCCGCGTGTTGCAGAAATGCTTGATACCGGAACAGAGGTTCCCCCGCCCACGCGGGGATGGTCCTCGAGCACGCAGGCGCCGTGCATGCCCGCGCGCGGTTCCCCCGCCCACGCGGGGATGGTCCCGCCAATGATACCGCTTCGCGGTCCCCGCCTCGGGTTCCCCCGCCCACGCGGGGATGGTCCCCTTCGTCGTCGCAGCGGTGAGGTCGGTCTGGAGGTTCCCCCGCCCACGCGGGGATGGTCCCCGGGCCAGCACCGCGAGCCCGGGCGGGACGCCGGTTCCCCCGCCCACGCGGGGATGGTCCGGTTTGTAGGGCTTTCGGGGTCGGTCACACGCAGGTTCCCCCGCCCACGCGGGGATGGTCCATGTTTTGTACGCGCGCGGGGTGCGGCCTGTTAGGTTCCCCCGCCCACGCGGGGATGGTCCCGCCGAACGCCGCCGCCATTCTTGCCCAGCCGGGGTTCCCCCGCCCACGCGGGGATGGTCCTCTCGATCCCCGAAATATGGAGCGGTTCACTCGGGTTCCCCCGCCCACGCGGGGATGGTCCCGATAAGCGCGATGGGTACTAATGGGATCATGGGGTTCCCCCGCCCACGCGGGGATGGTCCTCTCGGCGACGTTCCGGGGCAACATCGCCGAGGGGTTCCCCCGCCCACGCGGGGATGGTCCCCTGCGGCGCGGCTACCAACCCGGCCGCTTCAAGGTTCCCCCGCCCACGCGGGGATGGTCCCCAAAAAGCGTAGACTGGGCGACCCACGACCCGGGTTCCCCCGCCCACGCGGGGATGGTCCGGGCGATTGACCATGGCTGCATAGG
>CAZHDF010000074.1:0-16461 GCA_964531525.1 uncultured Alphaproteobacteria bacterium
ATCAGCGGGTCCAAGGTTCGAGTCCTTGTGCGCCCACCAATTATTTCAAAGGCTTGGCCGGAAACGGCTAAGCCTTTATTTTTGCCGGTCAAGCATGAGAACGGCGATTTTCGGATCCCCACGTGACAGCCGCGCGTTCGGTGTGGAGGATAGCCATAGCGCGGGCGGCTTACACCGGTTGCGCCGTTTCGCATCGTCCCATCGGTCGGGTTCGCGCGATCCTCTATCCGAACGCGGTTCTTGCGTTTCACCCGTTGACCGATCTCGAACCTTCGGGGAGGGGCGTTCGACGCGAACGAGAACGACGGCCCGGAGGTTGCCACTCGACCGGTTCCCTCCGGTCCGATTTTCGTCGCGCCGGACCGTGAAGCGAAGCGAGTGCGTCCGCGCGCGGAACCGGTCTTAGATTTCTTGAGTTCGAGTGGCGCGGCGATTACCCTCGCCGAAGGTCTGGTTTTTGCGGCGCCGGTTGCATCCATGGACATTCTACGACTACGCGGCGATCCCTATCGGATCGGACGCGGGCTTGGGGAGCGGGCCGGATCGGTGGTCCGCGACGTGGTTTTCGGCACGGCCCAATTCAATGGCCTGAAGCAATGGCTGGGCGGCGACCGGCTGACGCGGCTGGAAGCGGCGGCGCGGCGGTATTTCCCGGAGCTCCTGCGCGAGATCGAAGGCATAGCCGACGGCGCCGGGGTCGCCTTTCACGAGGCGTTTCTGTGGAACTGCCGGGGCGATTTCCCCGATCCGGACCGCGAGCAGGAAGACGCCTGCACCACGATCCTTCTGCCGGCGATCGACGGCCGGGCGGCCGTCATCGGCCACAACGAGGACGGCGCGCCCGCGTTCGCCGATCACGGTTTCCTCGCCCGGATCGAGCCGGAGACCGGAATCCCCTTCACCGCCTTCTGCTACCCCGGGATGATCCCGGGGCATGCCTTCGGCGTCAACGACGCCGGTCTGATCCAGACCATCAACCATATTCGGCCGCACGATCTGACCGACGGAATTCCGAGACAGGTGATCACGCGCGCCGTGCTGACCTGTCGCGACCTCGCCGGGGCACTCGCGCTGCTTCGCCGAAGGGACCGGGCCGCCGGCTTCCACCACAATCTCGGCGAGGCGTCGAGCGGGCGGTTGCTGTCGGTGGAGGCGCCGGCGAGCGGATGCGCCGTGGTCGAGATCGACGCCCCGTCGGCCCATGCCAATCATCTCATTCGGCGGGACTTCTCGGATCTGGCCCAGACGGTGACGCCGTCCTCCGGAGCGCGCCAGGCTCGGGCCGAGGAGATGCTCGCGGCGGGCGTCGCGGCGGACGGCGATCCGCTGCCGATCCTTTTCGACCGCAGCCGGGACGACCTGCCGATCCTGTGTCGCGGCGAGAGCGACGCCAGCGACAGCTATACCCTGGCGACGGTGGTGTTCCGTTTCGGCGCGAACCGCGTCGGCTGGTCGGTGCATCACGGCCCCGAGCGAAGCGCGGTCTTCGAGGAAAGCCTGGAAATCCCGCGCGCCTGACGGGACCGCCCGGCGGGCCGCCGCCGGCCTCGATCTTCTCGTTTGCCCGAATCTTTTCGTTTAACCCGCTCTTCTCGTTTGACTACGCGGTCGATGTCGGGATCAACTCCGTCATGCGCCCGGATCGGTCGGGCGCGGCGACGTGCCCGTTACGGATCATTCGGCGTCGGGAGTGGGGGACATGAAAAACAAAGCCTCGGACACGGGCGGCCTGCCCGAATCGTTGGCGCGCAACACGCCGGGCGCGGGGTTGAACGACACCGGCCCGCAGATCGACATGCGGCGCATGCGGGCCTACAGGCTGGGGCGCGTGCGCGAACAGCTCGTCAAGCACGACTGCGCGGGCTGCCTGCTCTACGACCCGATCAACATTCGGTACGCGACCGGCAGCCGCAACATGTCGGTCTGGACCCTGCACAACGCCGCGCGCTACTGCTTCGTGGCGACCGAAGGGCCGGTGGTGCTGTTCGACTACCACAACTCCGAACATCTGTCCGAGCATCTCGAGACCGTCGACGAGGTTCGCCCGACGACGAGCTGGTTCTTTTTCAGCG
Organism: uncultured Alphaproteobacteria bacterium; assembly: GCA_964531525.1. GTDB lineage: Bacteria > Pseudomonadota > Alphaproteobacteria > JAAXGF01 > JAAXGF01 > CAYYWV01. Next base: position 2,073 of record CAZHDF010000074.1, read on the forward strand.
CCGGATCGCGGTTGCGGGAGAAGGCCGAAAGCTGGGCCGCGGAGATCGCCGATCTGGTCGCCCGCCACGGCGGCGGCAACCGGCGTCTGGCGATCGATCATTGCAATCCGGAAGGGGCCGAGGCGTTGCGCGGCCACGGGATCGACGTGATCGACGCCCAAGGGCCGTTGGAACTGGCCCGTTGTATCAAGTCGGCCGACGAGATCGCCTGCATGAATGTCGCGATCTCCGTCTGCGAGGCGGGAATGGCGCGGATGCGCGAGGCGCTCAGGGCCGGGATGACCGAGAACCAGCTTTGGTCGATTCTCCATCAGACCAATATCGAAATGGGCGGCGAGTGGATCGAAACCCGCCTGTTGAGCTCGGGCGGGCGGACCAACCCTTGGTTCCAGGAGTGCGGCGACCGCATCATCCGGCCCGGCGATCTCGTCGCCTTCGACACCGACATGATCGGGCCGTTCGGCTTTTGCGCCGATATCTCGCGGACCTTCTTCTGCGGCCCGGGCAAGCCGACGGCCGAGCAGAAGCGCCTTTACGGGCTGGCCTGGGAGCAGATCCACCACGACATGGCGTTGCTGAAACCGGGGCTCGGCTTTCGCGAGCTGTCGGAAAAGGCGTGGCGCATTCCCAACGAGTTCTTCGCCAATCGCTACTCGGTGATCCTCCACGGCATCGGGTTGTGCGACGAGTATCCGAAGAGCCCGCATCTACAGGACTTCGAGCGGGCGGGATACGAGGGGACCTTCGAGGCCGGCATGACGGTCTGCGTGGAAAGCTACATCGGCGCGGTGGGCGGCAACGAAGGGGTGAAGCTGGAGCAGCAGGTTCTCATCACCGAGAACGGGATCGAGCTTCTCTCCACTTTTCCCTTCGAAGACGACCTCCTTCCCGGATAGCGACGCCGCGCCGGGTCGATCCGCCGGGAGGGCGCAGATGGCCGACAGGCAGCCGTCCCCGTTCTTCCTGCCGGGCAAGTCGCGGGTCACGGCGGGCCGGGCCCATCGCGCGCCGGCGGGAGCGGGCAGGGTCAAGACGTTCAGGGTTTTTCGCTGGGCGCCCGACGAGCGGCGGGACCCGCGGGTCGATTCCTTCGAAATCGACCTCGACGACTGCGGCCCGACCGTTCTCGACGCGCTCCTCAAGATCAAGCGGAAGATCGACCCGACGCTCGCCTTCCGCCGCTCGTGCGGCCGGGGCCTTTGCGGCAGTTGCGCCATGAACATCGACGGCGTCAACACGCTCGCCTGCATCACCTTCATCGAGGGGACCGACGACCGCGTGACGATCTATCCGCTCTCGCATGCCGAGGTGGTCAAGGACCTGGTTCCCGACCTCGATCGCTTTTACGCGCAATATGCGCTGATCGAGCCGTGGTCGAAGGCCGAGGCGCGGCCGGAGCAAGCGGAACGCCCTCAATCGCCGGCGGCGCTGGCCAGGCTCGACGGCTTGTGGCAGTGCAACCTCTGCGGCTGCTGCACGATGAGCTGCCCGGTCTATTGGCGGAAGGGCGGGGACTATCTCGGGCCGGCCGCCCTGTTGCAGGCCTATCGCTGGGTCTCGGATAGCCGCGAGACCCGCCGCGGCGCCCATCTTCGCGCGCTTGAAACCGGCCCCGATCGCCTGTTCGCCTGTCGGGCGTTCGGCGTCTGCACGCTCACTTGCCCCAAGGGGCTCGATCCGGCGGGGGCGATCGCCGCGCTCAAGAAACTGGCGTTCCCGCGCGGCCGGCGGGCTCGATAACCCGGGCATTTCCCCAAGCGGGAGTGGTATGGTCGGGGGCTCGATAATTTGGGAACCACCGATGCGCGAAGGAGCGTCGCCACCAGCCGATGCCAGTATCCGATGGATGACGAGACCTTCAGGATCGAGGATATCTACGTGCCGGTGAAACGGCGGCGGACGATCGATCCGGAGACCGTGAAAGCGATCGCCGAGAGCATGTTGGAGGAAGGCCAGCGAACGCCGATCCTGGTCCGGCGCGACGGCGAGCGCTTGGTGCTGGTCGAAGGCCTTCAGCGGCTGGAGGCGTGCCGGTCGCTCGGCGAGGAAACGATCGTCGGCCTGATCGTTCAGGCGCGCCTCAAATAAGTCCTCCGATCGCCGCCCGATCGGACGCCGATTCAGATCACCGACGCCGCGCCCGTCTGCGCGGCGGCCGCTTCGAGAATATGGCGATCGGCGTCGGCGACGAGCTGAGAGATCTCCCGGTTCGCGTCCGCGCCGAGAAGTCCGTCGGGCGGGGCGTCGCGGATCAACCCGAGAGCGATCTCGCGGGCTTGGTCGAAGGCGCCGCGTCGCGCGGCCGCCTCGTAGCCGTCGCGGCCTTGGCGTTGGAACGCTCGCGGCGAAAACTGGTCGCGGCAGTATTTGAGCGTATGCGCGCTGTCGAGGAAGTGGCCGCCCGCCCGAATGGACGAGATTTCGTCCCAGTTCAGGCTTTCGTCGTCGACGTTCGGAACGCGGATGAATTGGCGCAGCATGGCGCCGATTTCGTCGTCGAGAACCGCCTGCACGGGACTGAACACGGTGGCGCATTCGAGCTGGCCGACGCCGCCCAGAATATCGGCCCCCGCCAGCGCCACGGTCTCGGCCAGCAAGGCGCGCTCGGCCATGGACTGCACGTCCACGTCCGGCGTATCGGACCCGGCGCCGTAGGTATGGGCGAGCAGCCCGAAGCCGCGCTTCATCAGTTGGATCGCCATGCCGGCGGCCTGGAGCGATTCGACGCAGGACTGAAGCGCGCTGCCCGTCCGCATGTCCAGGGTGAACATCAACGGCGTGGCGATCACCGGAACCTCGGGCGCCAGAACATGGGCGATGACGACCATGGCCAGGATTTCCGCCGCCGCCATCAGCACCATGCCCGAGATCGAGAGCGGCGCCGTGCCGCCGGCCGACGGCAGGCTGCAGGCGTGCAGCGGCAGGCCGTAGCGCCCGGCCTGGATGATCGCCTCGGTGTCCATGTACTTGAATTCGAGCGGCGAGAACGAGCACGTGATGCAGCTCGCCAGGGGACGGCGGCGCAGCGCCGCCTCGCCGCCCGCCGCGATCGCCGCGATGCGCATCAGGTATTCGACGTTTTCCTTGCTATAGGGCTGCATCCAGACGTGCTTGTCGGTGCGCCGGATCAGCTCGGCGAAGCCGTGGATGTCGGAGGTGATCTCGGGCACGCCGTTGACGAAGGGATGGGCGACGAACCCGACTTCGTCGAGCCCGTTCGCCACGGCGGCGATCTCGGCGACGGCGGCGAGATCGAGATTGCGATAGCGCCCCGTCTCGGGCTCGACGTATCCGTGCGCGCCGGTGCCGGTCCGCATGACGAATCCGCCGTCGGCCCGGGGCAGGCGAAGATCGCGCGCGGGTTTCTTGCCGTACAGCGCGACCTCCCTGGGCGTTGCCTTCAAGGCGTCCTCGACGAGACCGCGCGGCAGGCGCAGGCGATCGGCGCCGCTTCCCGGGTTGGCTCCGGCCTTTCGCAGCGCCTCGGTGGCGCTTGGGTGGATGACGACGACGCCGTGGGATTCGAGCAGATCGAAGGCGCGGGTCTTCAGATGCTCGATCGCGGCGTCGTCGAGAAACCCGAAGCGCGGGCGCGGGCGCGCGGCGTCGTACGAGATGAAGGCGTCGGGATGGGGCTTGGCTTTCGCCGCCGCGGCGCGGCCGCGTCGCCGGGGTCGACTTTCGTTCGGTCTGTTTTCCACAACGTCCTCCCAACGGTTGGTGATCCAGGGATCGTCGTGGCACACACCGATTTAGCTCACTGCCTGCCGACTTGAGCGTGTTCGCATCCTAACATTTTCACCCTTCGCGACAATAGCCCCGGTCCTCGGGCGGTTACTACCCCGCCGCGATCTCGAATTTCTCGCGCCCGCCGTCGGGCGCGGGGTTGAGCGCGAGCGCGCGGCCGAGCGCGCGTTCGAGCCCCGCGAAGGCCCCCCCGGGATCGGCGAGCAGGCGCGCGACCTCGGGCGCGGCGGTCACCGCGAGCGGGCCGGGGCGCGCGGTCCGGGCGGCGCGGGCGAGCGCGCGGGCGATCTCGTTGGCGACCGTTTCGGCCGATTTGGCGCGCCGTCGTTCGCCGGCCGCCGCGCGGGGCTCGCACAGAAGCTCGCTCAGGCTTGGCCCGGTCCGGCGCCGCGCGAGCTCGACGAGGCCGAGCCGCGAGAAGCCGAAGGCGCGGCCGGCGGCCGGGTCGGGCGCCAGCGCCTTGTTCAGCGCGGCGAGCACCCGGCGGCGGTGGTCGGCCCGGCGCATCCGCGCGAAGTCGACCGCCACCAGCCCGCCGATGCCGCGCAGGCGCAGCGCCGGCCCGATCTCGGCCGCCGCCTCGAGATTGGCGCGCAGCCGGGTCGTCTCGCCGCCCGCGCTGCCGCCGAGGCCGGTGTCGACGTCGATCGCCGTGAGCGCCTCGGTCTCCTCGATCGCGATCCGCGCGCCCGAGGGCAGGGGGATCAGCGGCGAAAGCGCGGCTTCGATCGCGTCCTCGACGCCGAGGCGCTCGAACAGGGGCGCGCCGCCGTCGTCGATCTCGATCTCGGGCAGGGGCGTCGCGTCGTCTCCGAAGCGCGTCCGCGCCGCCCGCGCCGCGACCGCCGCCGCCCCGGCCTCGGCGACGATTTGCCGGAGAGACGCGCCCGCTCGGTCGCGCAGCGCGCGGACCACGGGGTCGCCGTCGTCGTGAAGCCGGACGGGCGGCCGGGCCTCGGCGCGCGCCGCCTCGATCCCGTCCCAGAGCGCGTAGAGCGCGCGCGCATCGGCGGCGATCGCGTCCTCGGGCGCGCCGGTCGCGGCGGTGCGCGGCACCAAGCCGTCGCCCGGGCGGGCGAGGCGGCGGGCGATCCGCGTCAGCCGCGCGGCCTCGGCTTCGTCGGCGATCCGCCGCGAGGTCTGGATTCCCGGGCGGCCCGGGGCGAGGACGAGAAAGCGCCCGGGAAGCGCGAGATGCCGGGTGAGCTTGGGCCCCTTGTCGCCGACCGCGTCGCGCGCGACCTGAACGAGCACGGCCGCGCCTTCCTGGACATGATCGCCGATCGCGCCGGCGGGGGCTTGCGGGTCGGGCCGCGCGTCCTCGGCGTTGAGAAAGCCCGCGCACCCCGCGCCGATCTCGACGAAGGCGGCGTCGAGCCCCGGCGCGACGCGCGTCACCCGGCCGAGATAGACGCTGCCCACCCGGCTTTCGCGCCCGGCGCGGCGATAGAGAAGCTCGACCGTCCGGCCTTCGGCGATCAGGGCCACGCGCGTCTCGCCGGGGGTGGCGTCGACGGCGATCGTGTCGATCATGGGGGGTCCGGGCATGGAAGCGGCGGCGCGCCCGGGCGGATGCCGCAGGCGGCGAGCAGCGTCGCGGTCTCGCAGAGCGCCAGGCCGACCACGTTGGAGTACGAGCCCTCGATCCAGGGGATCAGCGCCGCCGCGCGCCCCTGGATGGCGTAGCCTCCCGCCTTGCCACGCCATTCCCCGCTCGCGAGATAGGCGTCGATCTCGCCCGCCGCCAGGCGCTTGAAGCGGACGCGGGTGACGACCAGCCGGCGGTGCGCGCGGCCGTCCGCGCCGATCACGCAGACGCCGCCGAACACCCGGTGCCGGCGGCCCGACAGCAGCTCGAGACAGCGCCGCGCGGCGGCCTCGTCGTCGGGCTTGGGGAGGGCGCGGCGCCCGCGGGCGACCACCGTATCGGCACCGAGAACGACCATCCCCGGGTGGCTTTTCGCGACCGCGCGGGCCTTGGCCTCGGCGAGGCGGGCGGCGAGCGCGCGCGGCAACTCGCCGGGCCGCGCGGCCTCGTCGAAGGTCGCGGCCTCGACCCGGTCGGGCTCGATCCCGATCCGTCGCAGAAGTTCGAGCCGGCGCGGCGACGCGGAGGCCAGGACCAGGCCCGGCTTGCGCGTGTCCTCCGGCATCGGCGGTGGGGCTATTTGTACCGGAAGGTGATCCGGCCCTTCGTCAGGTCGTAGGGCGTCATCTCGACGGTGACGCGATCGCCCGCGAGCACGCGAATGCGATTCTTGCGCATCTTGCCCGAGGTATGGGCAAGGATCTCGTGGTCATTGTCCAACTTGACCCGGAACATCGCATTCGGCAGCAGCTCGGTCACCGTGCCCGGGAACTCTAGGACATCCTCTTTCGCCATGCATCTTTGCCTTGTTCTGAACCGCGTAGAACATAGGGGAATTCGGGCCGAGGTCAAGCGGGAGGGGGATCGCCGCGCGCTTGGTGCCGGTCGGGAAGGCGGCTACCGGGTCGCCCGCAACGAGCCGCCATGCCGCGTGGCTTGTCCGGAAGGGCAAAGGGTAAATTGCCATTTGTGCCCCCATGAGGGCATAAAACTCATCCGCAGTACCGTCACAATTAACAAAATTCCTATATCTGAAAAAAATCAATAAGTACACTAACAACGCCACCTAAATTCTTAATCTCAGAAGAGTGCAGATCGACTATTTTTTTAAAATCTAGAGAATCAATCACCTTTTGCACAGTTTTTCTACTTTTATTATAGTGTATATTTACAATATTGTAAATTTTAGCTAAATCGTCAGATGGAATTTCCCGGCTCTCCACGTTCTTATCGTTCGGAAAAAAACCCAGCTCACTTATGATGCGTTTTTTCGTAAGTCTGGAGTCTATTCGTAGAAAATGGGTATTCTCGGCCAAGAACCACGACTCTATTTCCATTATTGAAAGATAAAAATGAACGGGTATTTTTGTAAGAGTGATGATTGAAGATCTCACACCGTCTTGAAGTTTTTTTATTTCATTTCTACTAAAGCTAGGCCTAACATCTCTAAGGCCAACGATCATTGAGTAATTACTTAAAACTAAGCTGTCAAATCTATCTCTTATGTCCGAAATGACACCCCCATCTGACCCACTATCAACAATTAATACAAAATAATCTTCTCCAGTTCCAATTTTTTTTGCGTCTATTTCCATAAATATTCTTTCGTATTTTCTTCCGAGATTTCCCCTTTTCGAGTTTATCTGTACATTTTTCTCTCCCGCACATGTCTCTACTAAAGCCTGAACAAACAATTGTTCCGTTTGACCTTCGACGAAGAAAGCCAATTTTTTCATTTTTCAACTTCAGTAAACAAATATCCTGTCGAAAATAAGTCAAAATTACTCATGCCTGTAAAGCGAAATTTCTCAAATTTCTCTGCTGAGTTATGGATATTGTATCCTTTGACAGTGGATCCAGTTCGATTTAAAATCGTCCACATATCAAGAGGTACTCGATTCATAACAAAACGGTCGTTCGAAGTCATTAATAGTTGAATGGAATACTTTTTTGCCTTCTCAATCAATAAATCAATAAGTTCACAGCTCCGCTCATAGTCTAACCCCTCTCCAATATCATCTATAAGTAAACAGCTTGGGCTCATTGATTTTATACGATAATTTATTTGTATAATTATAGAAAGAGCTGCAAACATACCAGAAGAGATACTTATTTGCTCTGTATTGCATCGCAAATCTTTTTCTTTAACATATAGATTAAGTATTTTCCCTGGAAGTGGCGGCCAGGATGAAACTGTTAAACCCGTTGGCGAATCAATGCCAATTTCCTCGATCGAGTAACCTATATTTTGCATATCTGAAATTACATTTGACGAGAAATCGTCGCTAAATTCCTTTACTCCCCTCTGAAAAACTTCAATAACGTTGGTTGAAGTATTTTTGGGATTGAAACTCGGCTTTTGCATTGGATCTTCTACCTTCACGGCGAGTGTTTGAGCAAAAGCCCTTCCAAACTGAAAGTGGAACGTTCTCTTCCCCCAGTCGACAAGTGGAATGAAATAATTATGCTGGATTTTATCCTGTCGTGCCACTGCGGCAATCTGGTCTGGTGGAGACTGAAATTCCATTTGTTTCTTGGATTTTTCTGCCCATAGTTTCCCCGCTCCACCCTTACTTCGTTCCAATAGTATTTTCTGTCTCCCTCTCCGAATTCTTACAAGTTTCTCAGAGATAACTTCCTTGTTTTTTATTCTTAATTTATAATCATAATTATAATCATCATCTATGAATTCCGTATTCCAAGACGCTTCATCTATTATCTGACTTTGGCTGGATAGTAAATTCGACAATGCATTGATAATATTTAGTGAACGAGATTTCCCCACCGCGTTTTTGCCAACTAACAGATTGATATCCCCGAGAACAAGTTTATCAAGTTTCCATTCGCGCGGATCTCGAGAATGTTCGGAGTATGAAATCGCAGATAATTTCATTTCTGAGATCGAGGGTTTTGTGGTTGCCTGCCGGCGGGAAAGAACGCGGACGAGAATATACCATGCTCGAAGCAACAAGGAAATTCGCAGAATTTCTGGAGTTGGGAATACACCTGGGCTTCTAATTTCGTTGAGCCTCTAGTTCTCATCCTGATTATTCTGGGGCACCCGGAGGGCTGGATCGACCGTCCGCCTCCCCAATGTGAAAACGCAGCAATACCACCCAACCCCCGCTCATAACCCACGCCCCCTAAACCACCGGCGGCGGGCGGCGGCCGAAGCGGGTTTCGATCTTTTCGATCAACTGGTCGCGCACGGCGCGGTAGGCGTCGAGGCGGGTTTCACGGCTGCCCTCGACGATCGAGGGGTCGAAGGTGTGCCAGAACTCGACCTCGCAGGCCATCGAGCGAGTCATCTCGACCGCGTGGTGCTGGGCCTCGGGCGAGAGCGCGATCACGAGGTCGAAGGACTCGTCCTCGAGCTCGTCGAAGGTCTTGCCCCGGTGGCGGCTGAGATCGATGCCGATCTCGTCCATCGCCGCGACCGCGAAGCCGTCGACCTCGGCGGCGCGCACGCCGACCGAATCGACGAACACCAGGTGGCCGTAGAAATGCTTCATGATCGCCTCGGCCATGGGCGAGCGCACGGCGTTCATGGTGCAGGCGAACAGGACCGCGCCGGGGAGGTCGCCCATCGCCGGTCAGCCGCGGATATGCAGGACGCAGAGAAGCGTGAACAGGCGCCGCGCGGTTTCGAGGTCGAGCTCGATCTTGTCGGCCAGGCGCTCGCGCAGCAGTTCCGAGCCCTCGTCGTGAAGCCCGCGCCGGCCCATGTCGATGGCCTCGATCTGCGACGGGGTGGCGCGCTTGATGGCCTCGAAATAGCTGCCGCAGATCGTGAAATAGTCCTTGATGAGGCTGCGGAACGGCCGGATCGGCAGAACCACGCGCTCGAGCGCCGCGCCACCCGCGCCGGTGATGTTGAACACCAGCCGGTTGTCCTCGATCGCGAGATGCAGGGTGTAGGGGCCCCGGTCGTCGCCGAGGGGGGCGAAATGGTTGTTCTCCAGAAGATCGAAGATGGCGACCCGGCGCTCGTGCTCGATCTCGGCCGAGCGGCGGATCACGCTGTGCTCGTCGAGCGTGATATCGGCGATCCTCTGTCGCGAGCGCGCCGGGGTGTCGGCCATGTCAGCTCTCGCCGCGCCCGCCCAGCCGGATGCGCACCGAGAGCGCGTGCGCGCCCAGCCCCTCGGCGGTCGCGAGCGTTTCCGCCGCCGGGCCGATCGCGGCGAGGCTCGACGGATCGCATTGGACGAAGGTCGTGCGTTTCATGAAGTCGAGCACCGAAAGGCCCGAGGCGAAGCGCGCCGCGCCGTCGGTCGGCAGCACGTGATTGGGGCCGGCGACGTAATCGCCGATCGCCTCGGGCGTATGGCGGCCGAGGAACATGGCGCCCGCGTTGCGGACCCGCTCGGCGAGCGCGTCGGGCGCCGCGGTGGCGATCTCGAGATGCTCGGGCGCGAGACGGTCGACGATCGCCGGGGCCTCGTCGAGGTTGTCCAGGAGGATGACCGCGCCGTTGGCGCGCCAGCTCTCGCCCGCCACGGCGGCGCGCGCGAGGGTTTCGAGATGGCGCGCGAGCGCCGCCTCGACCGCGTCCGCGAAGGCGGCGTCGTCGGTCAGCAGGATCGCCTGCGCGGCCACGTCGTGCTCGGCCTGGGACAGGAGATCGGCGGCGATCCAGGTGGGGTCGTTGCCGCGATCGGCGATCACGACGATCTCGGACGGCCCGGCGATGGTGTCGATGCCGACCGCGCCGAACACCCGGCGCTTGGCCGCCGCGACATAGGCGTTGCCCGGGCCGACGATCTTGTCGACCGGCGCGACCGTCGCGGTCCCGTAGGCGAGCGCCGCGACCGCCTGCGCCCCGCCCAGGCGATAGATCTCGTCGACCCCGGCGATCTCGGCGGCGGCGATCACCGCCGGGTTGAGCACCCCGTCGGGGGTCGGCACCACCATGGCCAGCCGCGCGACCCCGGCGATGCGCGCGGGCAGCGCGTTCATCAGCACCGAGCTCGGATAGGCCGCCGTGCCGCCCGGAACGTACAGCCCGACCGCGCCGATCGCGGTCCAGCGCGCCCCCAGGCGCACGCCGATCTCGTCGCGGTAGTCGAGGGCGTCGGGAAGTTGGCGGCGGTGATAGGCGGTGATCCGCTCGGCGGCTTGTTCGAGCGCGGCGCGCACCTCGGCCGGGCATCGGCGCGCCGCCCCGGCGATCTCGGCGGCGCTCAGGCGGAAGGCGGCGGGCGCGAGCGTCAGCCGGTCGTAGCGCGCCGTGTACTCGGCGAGCGCCGCGTCGCCGCGCGCGCGCACCTCGGCGACGATGCGGGCGACGTCGGCGTCGACATCGTCCTCGCGGGCGCGTTTAACCGCGAGAAACTCGGCGAAGGCCGCCGCGAAGCCGGGGTCCCGGGTATCAAGCCTTCGGGCCATCGAGAACCTCGCTGATCCGCTCGATCCAGCCGCCGACCGTGTCGGCGCGGGTCTTGAGCGCGGTGCGGTTGACCATCAGCCGCGCGGTGACGTCGGCGATCTTCTCGACCTCGACCAGGCCGTTGGCGGCGAGCGTCGCCCCGCTCGAGACCAGATCGACGATCCGCCGGCAGAGCCCGAGCGACGGCGCGAGCTCGACCGCGCCGTGGAGCTTGATGCATTCGGCCTGCACGCCGCGGGCGGCGAAGTGGCGGCGCGCGATGGTCGGATACTTGGTGGCGATCCGCACGTGGCTCCAGCTCGCCGGGTCGTCGTCGTCGGCCATCGCGGCGGGCTCGGCGACCACGACGCGGCAATGGCCGACGCCGAGATCGAGCGGCGCGTAGACCTCGGCGTAGTCGAACTCCATCAGCACGTCCTCGCCGGCGACCCCCAACTGCGCCGCGCCGAAGGCGACGAAGGTGGCGACGTCGAAGGCGCGCACGCGCACGATGGTCACGTCGTCGCGGTTGGTCGCGAAGCGCAGCCGCCGGTCGCCGGGGTCGTCGAAGGCGGGTTCGGGCTCGATCCCGGCGCGGCGCAAAAGCGGCATCACCTCGCCCAGAATTCGCCCCGCCGGCAGCGCGATGACCAGGGGCTCGGCCATGGCTAGCCCTCGACCCGCTCGATATCGGCGCCGAGCGCGCGGAGCTTTTCCTCGATCCGCTCGTAGCCGCGGTCGAGGTGGTAGACCCGGCTGACCACCGTCTCGCCCTCGGCGGCGAGCCCGGCGAGCACCAGCGAGACCGAGGCGCGCAAGTCGGTCGCCATGACCGGCGCGCCGATCAGCCGATCGACCCCGCGCACCAGGGCCGAGGCCCCGTGCACGGTGATGTTGGCGCCCATGCGGCGCAGCTCGGGCACGTGCATGAAGCGGTTCTCGAAGATCGTCTCGGTGATCATCGAGGCGCCCGAGGCGATGCACATCAGCGCCATCATCTGGGCCTGAAGATCGGTGGCGAAGCCGGGATAGGGCTGGGTCATCACGTCGACCCCGGCGGGGCGTCCGTTCGCGCCGCGCACCGTCAGCCCGCCCGCGCCCGGCTCGATGCCGACGCCGGCGGCGTCGAGGACCTCGGTCGCGGCGGCGATGAACTCGGGCTCGATGCCGCTGATCTCGATCTCGCCGCCGGTGATCGCCGCGGCGACCGCGTAGGTCGCGGCCTCGATCCGGTCGCCGATCACCACGTGCTCGACCCCGCCGAGGCGCGCGACGCCCTCGATGCGGATCTCGTCCGAGCCCGCGCCCTCGATCTTCGCGCCCATGGCGGTCAGGCATTGGGCGAGGTTCACGACCTCGGGCTCGCGCGCCGCGCCGACCAGCACGCTTTCGCCCCGGGCGAGCGTCGCGGCCATCATCAGGTTCTCGGTCGCGCCGACCGAGACGGTCGGAAACTGGATCTGCGCGCCGCGCAGCCCGTCGGGCGCCTCGGCGGCGATATAGCCGTCGACCAGCTCGATCCGCGCGCCGAGCTGCTCGAGCCCCTTCAAGTGGAGATCGACCGGCCGGTTGCCGATCGCGCAGCCCCCCGGCAGCGAAACCCGCGCCCGCCCGCAGCGCGCGAGCAGCGGCCCGAGCACCAGCACCGAGGCGCGCATCTTGCGCACCAGGTCGTAGGGCGCGGTGGTATCGTCGATCGAGGCGGCGGTGAACGACAGCGCGCGTCCCGCGTGCCCCCCGTTGGCGGCGTGGCCGTTGAGGGTGAGCGAGACGCCGAGATGGCGCAAGAGGCTGGCAAGCGTCGCGATATCGGCCACATGGGGCAGATTGGCGAGCGTCACCGTCTCGTCGGTCAGCAGCGTCGCCGCCATCAGCGGCAGCGCCGCGTTCTTGGCCCCGCCGATCACCACTTGCCCGCGCAAGGGCCGGCCGCCTTGGATGCGGATGCGGTCCATTACCGGGCGGCCTCGGCCTCCGCCCTCGCGGGGCGGGCGATCGATGTGCGCGAAAGGGGCATGGGCGTATCCGGTTTCAGAGCTTGGGCAGGGTGACGCCGCGCTGGCGCATGTATTTCCCCGCCCGGTCGGCATACGAGGTCTCGCAAGCCTCGTCGGCCTTGAGAAAGACGAACTGGGCCGCGCCCTCGTTGGCGTAGACCTTGGCGGGCAACGGCGTGGTGTTCGAGAATTCGAGCGTCACATGCCCCTCCCATTCGGGCTCGAGCGGCGTGACGTTGACGATGATCCCGCAGCGCGCGTAGGTCGACTTGCCGAGGCAGATGACCAGCACGTCGCGCGGCACGCGGAAGTACTCGACCGTGCGCGCGAGCGCGAAGCTGTTGGGCGGGATGACGCAGACCTCGGCCGAGCGGTCGACGAAGCCCTTGTCGGAGAACTGCTTGGGATCGACGATCGCCGAATCGACGTTGGTGAAGATCTTGAACTCGCTCGAGACCCGGGCGTCGTAGCCGTAGGACGAGACGCCGTAGGAGATCACGCCCTCGCGCTTCTGCGCCTCGACGAACGGCTCGATCATGCCGTGCTCGGTCGCCATGCGGCGAATCCAATGATCGGGCATTACGGGCATGCGGGGTCTCCGGGGTTGGGCCTGCGCCCTTTTACTCGAAGCCCGGGCGGCGCTCAAGCGCGCCCGCGCCCCGGGGAGTGGGCCGGCGCCGATTGAACGGAACATGCTCTATGCGCCGGACCCGTCCGGCCCGCCGTCGCCGTCCTCCCGGCGGCCCCGGGCCTGGGCCTTGCGCCGGCGCAGGTTGGCGCGCAGCGCCTCGGCGCGCCGGTCCTCGCGCGTCTTCGCCGGTCCCTGGGCCGCGCCCGCGCCCCGCCCCGGAACGGGCCTCGGGGCGGCCGAAGGAGCGATGGGTTTCGCGGCTTTTCCGCGCTCGTCGTCGGTTCGATCCATGGGCTGCGCCCGCGCTTGCGTCGGCCGAGGCACTGTGGCATTTTGCCCCGCGCCGCTCAAGACCGTCGTCGCCCGCCCGGCCCGTCTCTCATCGGCCCGTCGGGGGGTCTCTTCCGCAACGGTCCCCGTTCCGCCTCGCACCCCGGGCGGCCGAGCGCGCGAGGCATGCCGTGCCGCCGTAGCTCAGTGGTAGAGCGCGCCCTTGGTAAGGGCGAGGTCGAGTGTTCGATCCACTCCGGCGGCACCATTTTTTTCTTATAAAATCAGCTATTTACGCAATACCGCGCGAGCCGGGCGGCGGCAGGATTCTGCAAAATACGGCGGAACGCGGCGCGAACATGCGCGCAGATGCGTGCAAAATCCGTGCAATTTGTTCTCGTCGCGTTCATGGTGCTTGAGCCAAAAAAAATTACGCCTCGGCGCCGTTTTTTTCTTGACCCCTAGGACTGATAGTCCTATGATAGGAGCCATCGAAAGGGCGTTGAGCCCGCCTCAAAGGAGGAGAAAAACGATGAAACCTTCACTCGAGCATCTTGATCCCCGGACCCGCAGCGAGCTTGAGCGGCTCGCCAAAAGCTATCGCCTTGATCCCCAAGACGTGCTTGACGTCGAGTGGGAGTCTTCAGAAAAGAACCTCGCCGTCAGCTATGGCGTCTTTCACGATTACTCAAAGATCTCTCTCGGAAACATCGACGTGTATATGTGCGACGGCCGTTGGGCCGTCGCCCGCCCAAATCTTATGCATGCGCGGGAGTGGATCTGCGGCC
>CAZHDF010000075.1:0-16208 GCA_964531525.1 uncultured Alphaproteobacteria bacterium
CGTCCTGGCGCGGCAGATACGCGCCGCCCGAATCGACCAGATAGACGCAAGGCAGCCGGTTCTCGCGCGCGATCTCCTGGGCGCGGAGGTGCTTCTTGACGGTCAACGGGTAATAGGTGCCGCCCTTCACCGTCGCGTCGTTGGCGACGATCATGCATTCGCGGCCCTCGACGCGGCCGACGCCGGCGACCAGCCCCGCCGCCGGCAGATCGTCGTCGTAGACCCCGTGGGCGGCCAATTGACCGACTTCGAGGAACGGCGCGCCCGAATCGCAAAGCAGCTCGATCCGCTCGCGCACCATGAGCTTGCCGCGCGCGGCATGACGCGCGCGGGCCTTCGCGCCGCCGCCCTCGCGGATGCGCGCGACCGTCGCCTCGAGCTCGTCGACCAGCGCCCGCATCGCCGCCGCGTTGGCGCGAAATTCGTCGGACCGCGGATCGACCGCCGAACGGATCACCGTCATCGACCGCCCCCCGGTCTCGCGTCCCGCTTGCCTTGCACCCGCGCCTGTCTCATCGCCGGCTACCATGCCCCCGGCGCCGGAACGCGGGCAAGGGAAAACTGGGATCGCGGACCGTCCGGATAGGCCCGAAACGGGCGCGACGGATCGGCGCTTTTCTTCGCCGTCCGTCTGGGCGACCATGACGCCTTCGCATCGCGCCTAACTCGGAGTGTTCATGACCCGCCTCGCCGAACTCGAAGCCGCCGCCGACCTCGTCCACCGGTCCGTCTCGCCGACGCCGCAAATCGCCTGGCCGCTGCTGGCCGAGCGCTGTGGCTGCGAGGTTTGGGTCAAGCACGAGAACCACACCCCGATCGCCGCCTTCAAGGTGCGCGGTGGGCTGGTCTATATGGACGATCTCGCGCGCGCGCAACCCGGGGTCGCGGGCGTCGTCACGGCAACCCGAGGCAACCACGGCCAGAGCGTCGCCTTCGCCGCTCGCGCACACGGTCTTCGCGCGGTGATCGTCGTCCCCCATGGCAACAGCGTCGAGAAGAACCGCGCCATGCGCGCCTTCGGCGCCGAGATCGTCGAACACGGCCGCGACTTCAACGCCGCCTACGATCACGCGAGAGAGCTGGCGGAGGCCCGCGGGCTGCACATGCTGCCCTCGTTCCATCCGCTTCTGGTGCGGGGCGTCGCGTCCTACGGGCTCGAGCTGTTCTCGGCGCGCGACGACCTCGACGCGGTCTATGTGCCGATCGGGATGGGATCGGGGGTCTCGGCGACACTCGCGGCGCGCGAGGCGCTGGGCCGGCGCGCGGCGGTCATCGGCGTCGTGGCCGAGCGCGCGAACGCCTACGCGCTCTCCTTCGCCGCCGGCAAGCCGATCGCGACCAATTCGGCCGACACGCTCGCCGACGGGCTCGCGGTGCGGGTGCCCGACGCGGGCGCGCTCGACATCATCCGCGCCGGGGTCGAGCGAATCGTGACCGTGAGCGAGGACGAGATCCTCGCCGCCATGGGGCATTACTTCGCCGACACCCACAACATCGCCGAGGGCGCGGGCGCGGCGCCGCTCGCGGCATTGCTCAAGGAGCGCGAGGTCATGCGCGGGCGCAAGGTGGGACTGATCCTTTCGGGCGGCAACCTAGACCGCGCGCTCTACTTGCGGGCGCTCGGCGCAAGCGAGGAATTCAACGGGGAGGCAGGCAATGAACGCGAATGAAGATGTGTTCGCGGACGGCAATCGGGGCAATGTCGAGACGGTGTCCTGGCGGGCGCCCGAAGGGCTCGATGCGGACGAGCTCAAGGCCGCGATCGCGGCGATGCCCGAATACGAGCCCGACGCGGCCGATCTCGAAACCTACCAACGCGACGGCGTGGTGTTCCTGGAAGGCGCCTTCGCCGACTGGGTGGATGCGCTGCGCGCCGGGCTCGACCGCAATCTCGCCGATCCCGGGGCCTACGCCTTCCCCTGCGAGAGCACGTCCAAGAACGAGCCCGGGCGCTTCTTCGACAGCTATTGCAACTGGCAGCGGATTCCCGAATACCGCGATTTCGTGCTCCATTCCCGCGCCGCGTCCATGGCGGGGCGGTTCATGCGCTCAAGCAGCGCGCAGATCTTTCACGAGCACGCGTTCCTCAAGGAGCCCGGCACCCAGCGCGCCACCCCTTGGCACCAGGATCTGCCCTACTACTGCGTCGACGGCAGCCAAACGATCAGCGTTTACGTCGCGCTCGATCCGACGCCCAAGGACGTGGTCGTGCGCTTCGTCGCCGGATCGCACCGCTGGGGCAAGCTGTTCCTGCCGCGCGCCTTTCTCGACGGCTCGAACTACAACCACGACGACCCGAGCCTCGAGCCCGCGCCCGACATCGACGCCCGGCCCGGGGATTTCGACCTCGTCTTTCGGGCGCTCGCGCCGGGCGATGCGGTGCTGTTCGATTTCCGCACCCTGCACGGCACGACCGATGCCGCCGTGAAGAGTCGCCGCCGCGCCTTCTCGACGCGCTGGCTGGGCGACGACGCCCATTACCTACCGCGGCCGGGCGAAACCTCGCCCCCCTTCCCCGACATCGGGCTCGCGGCGGGCGATCGCATGCGCGAGGACTGGTTCCCGACCCTTTGGCGTCGGGGGCGTGGATCGGCGTAGGCGCGCCCTACCAGCCGCCGGTCGCGAGCCAGCGGTCGACCTGATCGAGCCGGTCGGCGCCCCAGAAGGGCTCGCCGTCGACGAAGACGAAGGGCGAGCCGAACACGCCGCGCGCCATCGCCGCCTCGGTCTCGGCCTTGAGCCGCGCCTTGACCGCCGGATCGACGAGCGCGGCGGCGAGCGCGTCGCCGTCGGCCCCCGCCTCGCGCGCGATTTCGACCACGACGTCGGGCGGCGAGATATCGCGTCCCTCGCCGAAATAGGCGTGATAGGCGGCACGGGCGAAACGCCGCGCCAGATCGCTGTCGCGGTCGTCGAGCCAGTAGAACGTCCGCGCCGCCGCCTGGGTCGGAATCGGAAAACGTTCGGGCCAGAACAGCGGCGCGCCATAGAGCCGAGCCGACCGCGCGAAGTCGCGGCGCGCATAATCGCCGCGCAGCGGTTGGGCCGTCAGCGGCGCCTGGCCGGTGGTCTTGAACACGACCCCCAACAGAAACGGCCGCCAGCGCACCGCGCGGCCGTGGCGGGCCGCGATTCCGTCGATGCGCAAGCTCGCGAAATAGCCGTAAGGCGAGGAGAAGTCGAAATAGAAATCAAGCGGCTCCGCCATGCATCCTCCCAATTCGGCTTCTATTCGCCCGGGTCCGCCAAGCGCGCCTCCGCGCGGCGGCGAAAGACGAGCCAGAGGGTCGCCATCAGGATCGCGGCCACCGGCACGAGCGCCACGATGTTGAGCAGCGACCAGCCGAAATAGTAATGCAGATTACCCGAAGCGAAGGATCCGATGCCGGCGATGCCGAACACCAGGAACTCGTTGAGGCCCTGGGTCTTGGCGCGCTCGGCGACGGTATGGGTTTCGGTCAGCAGCGTGGTCGCGCCGATGAACAGGAAGTTCCAGCCGAGCCCGAGAAGCGTCAGCGCGATCCAGAAATGGGCGACCGAGATGCCCGAAAGCGCGACCGCGATGCAGGCGAGCAGCGCGATCGCGCCCCAAAGCATGATCGTGAGCGTCCCGAAGCGACGGATCAGCCGACCAGTGAAGAACGAGGGCGCGAACATGCCCAGCACGTGCCACTGGATCACACGGGCGGCGTCGGTGAAGCCGTGATTGCAAGCGACCATGGCGAGCGGCGTCACGGTCATCAGCAGGATCATGACGCCGTAGGCGACCACGCCGCCCGCGACCGCGACCAGAAATGCGGGCTGGCGGGCGATCACCGCCAACGGTCGTCCGGCGGCGCGCATCGTCTGCACCGGCGGACGCGGAATGCGCGTGAACGAGACCAGGAGGATAATGATCACCGCAATCGCCGCGATCACCACGAACGGCCCCATGAACAGGATCGGCGAGAACAGTTCGTTGGCCCAGACGGCGAGCGTCGGGCCGACGATGGCGGCGGCGATTCCGCCCGCGAGCACCAACGAGATCGCGCGGCTGCGAAATTCCTCGGGCGCGGTCTCGGCGGCGGCGAAGCGGTAATAGTAGTTGAACCCGTTGTAGGCGCCGATCAACGCGATGCCGATGCAGAGCGCGACGAAACTTCGGTTGTAGACCGCGAAGGCGGCGATGGTGGCGCCGACGGCGCCGATCATGGCCCCGGTCATGAAGCCGAAGCGCCGCCCCATCGCGCGCATCAGGAAGCTCGCCGGAATGGTCGCCGTCGCGGTACCGATCCACATCAACGCGGCGGGCAGGGTCGCGAGCGACTTGTCGTCGGCCAACTGATCGCCGACCAGCGACGAGACGCTGACCAGCAGCACGTTGCCCGTGGTGGCGAGCGCCCAGCAGGCCGAAAGCAGCCCAACCTGAAACTTGTAGCGCCCCCGGACGGCGGCATCGGCATCGGCCGTCACGTTGTTTTTCCCTTGCGGGCCGTGACCTCGATCTCGATCTTCATGCGCGAGTCCACCAGCGGCGCGACCACGGTGGTGTTGGCCGGGCGGACGTCCTTGAGGTGTTCCCCGACGATCGGCGCGACGGTCGCGAAGTCGTCGCGCTCGGCGAGAAAGACGCGAATTCGCACCACGTCGGCGAGGCCGGCGTCGGCTTGAGCCAGCGCGGCCTCGATGTTGCGAAAGGTTTGGCGGGTCTGCTCGGCCACGTCCGGGGAGATCTCGCCGCTCGCATAGTCGAACCCCGTGGTTCCCGAGACGAACACCCAGTCGCCGTCGACCACCGCGCGCGAATAGCCGGCGAGCTTCTCGAAGGCCGAGCCCGACGAGATCAGCCTGCGCCCGCTCACGACATGCGCTCCAAGGCGATCGCGGTCGCCTCGCCGCCGCCGATGCAGAGCGAGGCGACGCCCCGGCGCGCGTCCCGCGCGGCCATCGCCGCGAGCAGCGTCACGATCAACCGCGCCCCCGAAGCGCCGATCGGATGGCCGAGCGCGCAGGCGCCGCCGTTGACGTTGACCCGCTCGGGGTCGAGGTCGAGGTCGCGGATCGCCGCCATGGTGACGACCGCGAAGGCCTCGTTGATCTCGTAGAGGTCCACCGCGCTCGCGTCCCAGCCGAGCCGGTCGAGCAACTTGCGGATCGCGCCCACGGGCGCGGTCGTGAACCAGCGCGGCTCTTGGGAATGGGTCGCGTGTCCCCGGATCGCGGCGAGCGGCGCGATGCCGCGCGCCTTGGCCTCGCGCGCGCGCATCAGCACGAGCGCCGCGCCGCCGTCGGAGATCGAACTCGAATTCGCCGCCGTCACCGTGCCGCCCTCGCGGAACGCCGGGCGTAGCTTGCGGACCTTGGCGGGGTCTGCCTTGAACGGCGCCTCGTCGCGCGCGACCTCGCGCTCGCCCTTGCGCTCCTTGACCGTGACCGGCGCGATCTCGCCCTCGAAGCGGCCCTCCTCGACCGCCGCGCGCGCCCGGCGCAGCGATTCGAGCGCGAAGTCGTCCTGCGCCTCGCGGGTGAACTGGTAGGCCTCGGCCGTATCCTCGGCATAGGTTCCCATCAGCCGCCCTCGGTCGTAGGCGTCCTCGAGGCCGTCGAGAAACATGTGGTCGAGCACCCGACCGTGCCCCATGCGGTAGCCGGCGCGCGCCCGATCCAGCAGATAGGGCGCGTTCGACATGCTCTCCATGCCGCCGGCGACGATAACCTTGGCGCTTCCCGCGACGATCAGGTCATGGGCCAGCATCGTCGCCTTCATGCCCGAGCCGCAGACCTTGTTGACCGTGGTGCAGCCCACGCTTTCGGGCAGCCCCGCGCCGAGCGACGCTTGGCGCGCCGGCGCCTGACCGAGCCCGGCGGGTAGCACGCAGCCCATGAAAACCTCGTCGACCGCGTCGCCAGGCAGGCTCGCGCGTTCGAGCACGGCGCCAATCGCCGCGGCGCCGAGCGCGGGCGCGGTCGCCGCCTTGAGCTCGCCCTGAAACGCCCCCATCGGCGTCCGCGCCGCCGCCGCGATGACAATCGGATCGTCGTTCTCAGCCATGTCCGACCCTCCTTAATCTTACGTGACGCCGCGAAGATAGCTCGTTTTACTCGGCAAGGAGATGACAAGATCTGTCGTGTCAGAGATTCCGAATCATTCTGATATCAACGCTGACATCGACGGCCAACCATTGGCGATCGGCGGTTAGCGCCGGAAGCCCCTGGCGTTTCGCGAGCGTAAGACACGCGCGATCGCCTAACGACAATCCCGCCGCTCGACTTGCCACGCGAATCAAGGCCGACGGAACGACGTCATGGATTTCGAAGCGCACGACTTCTAGTCCAAGCCGATCCAGCAAATTCCCGGCTTCCTCCGCGGTCAACCCTGAATCGACGAGCTTAGCCGCGACTTCGGCCGCATTGACCGCCGACAGCAGCGCACCGGGGAGGTATGGATAGACCTGCTCGGCGCCCGGTTCCTCGTTCAAGACCGCAAGAACCGCCGATGCATCGAGCACGACCTCAGTCATGCGTTCCGTTCCGCTCTTCCCTCGCGGCCTCTTGGCGTCTTTCTTCGAGCAATTCGTCGACGAGACTCACGCCCTCCGGCACGCGGCGATGGATAAAGGTCTGGACCTCGCGCAATGCGCCCTGACGACTTTGGATACGCACGATGTCACCGTCGAGAACGATCTGAACCGGGTCGCCTTCCCGAACTCCGATCGCCTCAAGGAAGTCGGCGGGAAGGTCTATGCGCCCCCCCTTGGCAACCGTCGTCCAGATACAGTCCCTGGAAATCGGGGATTTGTCGCTCGAAGGGGTAGCGGGATCGTCGATCGGCATGCGACGGCTCCTCCGTTGGTCCGCGCAAGCCTTCACCTTCGGCGCATGGATGACGTTGTAAGCGAACTGATAACGAATGCCGAGATAACGGGCAATTTCAGCGGTTTCGTAACCGGCGGCGGCGAGCCGGCGAATCTTGGCGGATTTCGTCGGAAGCCCGGCCGTAACCCTATCCATATCGCTTCGAGCTATCGGTTTGGCATATGACATGACGATCATCCTATCCGAAAATGAGTTTTGATAAGATATCATATAGTATGGTTTGTACATATGGTCAACAAATTTTATAAGTATGTATTTTAGTAGATATTACCATATCCAAAAGTCTCAACCCCACGACCGCCTTTCGCGGACCCCTTACTCGGTTTCGGCGAAGAGCTCGCGGCCGATCAGCATGCGGCGGATCTCGGAGGTGCCGGCGCCGATCTCGTAGAGCTTGGCGTCGCGCAGCAACCGGCCGGCCGGGGTTTCGTTCATATAGCCCATCGCGCCCAGGCATTGGATGGTTTCGAGCGCCATCCAGGTCGCGCGCTCGGCGGCGTAGAGGATCGCGCCGGCCGCGTCCTTGCGCGTGGTCTCGCCCCGGTCGCAGGCCCGGGCCACGGCGTAGACGTAGGCGCGGCTCGCGTTCATGGTGGTGTAGAGATCGGCGAGCTTGCCCTGCATGAGCTGGAATTCGCCGATCGGGCGGCCGAACTGCTTGCGCTGGTGAACATAGGGCAGGACCAGGTCCATGCAGCCCTGCATGATGCCGAGCGGTCCGGCGGCGAGCACCGCGCGCTCGAAATCGAGGCCGCTCATCAGCACGTTCACGCCCCGCCCTTCCCCGCCCAGCACGTTCTCGGCCGGCACCGCGCAGTCCTCGAACACGAGCTCGCAGGTGTTCGAGCCCCGCATGCCGAGCTTGTCGAGCTTGGGCGAGGTCGAGAACCCCGCCATGCCCTTCTCGACGATGAAGGCGGTGATCCCGCGCTTGCCCGCGTCCGGGTCGGTCTTGGCGTAGACCACCAGGACGTCGGCGTCGGGGCCGTTGGTGATCCACATCTTGCGGCCGTTGAGGATATAGGCGTCGCCCTTGCGGACCGCGCGGGTGCGCATCGCCACCACGTCCGAGCCCGCCTCGCTCTCGCTCATGGCGAGCGCGCCGACCTTGGCCCCCGACACCAGCTCGGGAAGATAGCGCCGCTTCTGCGCCTCGTCGCCGTTGCGGTGGATCTGGTTGACGCAAAGGTTCGAATGGGCCCCGTAACTGAGCCCGACCGAGGCCGAACCGCGGCTGATCTCCTCCATCGCGACGACATGCTCGAGATAGCCCAGCCCCGCGCCGCCGTAGGCCGGATCGACCGTCACGCCGAGGACGCCGAGCGCCCCCAGCTTGGGCCACAGATCGGCGGGAAAGTCGTTGTCGCGGTCGATCCGCGCGGCGCGCGGCGCGATCTCGTCGGCGGTGAAGCCGCGCACCGAGGCGCGAATCATGTCGGCGGTCTCGCCGAGCCCGAAATCGAGACCGGGCAAGTCGTTGAGGATCATGAAGCCCCCTTTCGGTCGTAACTATAGGCCGAGGGTGCGCCCCGCGCCAATACTCAAGCTGGCACGAAAAGGGGTCGCCACCTCCTAAAGTAGTGACTTTACATAGTGATATTCGACGCTCCGGCTGGCGTCGTCGAGCCGCCGCGACCCCGGCCGGCGAACGTAGCCCAAGGCCTCGTAGAGCCCGTGGGCGGCGGTGAAGCGGGTGTCGGTCCAGAGCGTGACGGTCGTCGCCCCCCATGCCCGGGCCTCCCCCTCGGCCAGGGCGACGAGCCGGGCGCCCAGCCCGCGCCGGCGGCACCCCGGATCGACGTAGAGCTTGTGGAGCTCGACCGCGCCGGCCGTGGTCGTGGGCGCGATGCCCACCGATCCGACCAGCGCGCCCGCATCCGCCTCGGCGACCCAGAAGCGCCCGCCGAGCGCCGCGAAATGGCTTGCGATCGCGCGCAATTCGGACAGTTCGCCGTCGACATCGACGACGCAGCCCGGATATTTGGCCCAACACCGCTCGATCAGCGCGATCAGCGCCGCCCCATCACCGTCGCGGGCCTCGCGGAGCGCGACGCTCAAAGGAGCACCAGCGCCGCGAGGCCGAGGAAGGCGAAAAAGCCGACCACGTCGGTCATGGTGGTGACGAAGACCGAGGCGGCGATCGCCGGATCGATGCCTACGCGATCAAGGCCCAGCGGCACCAGGATGCCCGCGAGCGCGGCGACCACCAGATTGACGATCATCGCCGCACCGATGACGAAGCCGAGCGTGACGTCGCCAAACCACAGAATGACGACCACGCCGGCGACGAGGGCGAACAGGATCCCGTTCAGGAGCCCGACCGTGAACTCCTTGCCGACGTGGCGAAGCGCGTTGGCGGGCGTTAGATCCTTGGTCGCGAGCGCGCGCACGGTGACGGTCAGGGTCTGGGTGCCGGCGTTGCCGCCCATCGAGGCGACGATCGGCATCAGGACGGCGAGCGCGACCATCTGCTCGATCGTCGCGTCGAACAGGCTGATGACCGACGAGGCGAGGATCGCGGTCCCCAGGTTCACGAGCAGCCAGGCGAAGCGCCGTCGGGTGGTCGTCAGCGCCGGCTCGTGCAAGTCGGTCTCGCTGACGCCGCCGAGGCGCATGATGTCCTCCTCGGCCTCCTCGTCGATCACCTCGACCACGTCGTCGACCGTGATCACGCCGATCAGCCGGCCCGAGGCGTCGATCACCGGCGCCGAGACCAACCCGTACTGATGGAACAGATAGGCGACGTCCTCCTGGTCCATGTCGGCGGAGATCGGGCGGATGTCGCGCTCCATCAGATCGCTCATCTGCACCGGGCGACGCGAGCGCATGGCGCGGCTAAGCGGCACGTAGCCGATCGGCGCGTGGCGCGGATCGACCACGAAGATGTCGTAGAACTCGTCGGGCAGGTCGTCGTTGGCGCGCAGATAGTCGATGGTCTGGCCCACGGTCCAGTAGGCCGGCACCGCGACCAGCTCGCGCTGCATCATGCGGCCGGCGCTGTTCTCGGGGAAGCTCAGCCCCTCCTCGACCGCGGCGCGCTCCTCGGCCGGCACCGCCTCGAGAATGCGGCGCTTGTCCTCCTCGCTCAGGTCCTCGAGAAGATAGACCGCATCGTCGGTGTCGAGCTCGGCGACCGCGGCGGCGACCTCGCCGGCGTCGAGCTGCTCGATCACCTCGTCGCGGACCGTCTCCTCGAGCGAGGCGAGAACCTCGGGATCGACGTCGGGGCGCAGCGCCTCGACCAGCAGGCGACGCTGCTCGGGGCTGACCAGCTCGATGAGGTCCGCCTTGTCGGCGGCGTGAAGCGGCGCGACCAACGCGCCCGCGGCTTCGCGGTCGCCGCGTTCGAGCGCTTCTTGAATCTCGCGGATGCGCTCGGGCGAAAGGCTCGCGGTGTCCTGGTCCTGGTCTTGGCGCTGATCCTGATCCCGGGGCTGGGGCCGATCCCCGGCTCCGGCCGCGTCCCCGGGGCCGGTCTCGGGCGGCGGCGCGGCGGGCGGCACGGACCCCAGCCCCGTCACGCGCTTCAGTTCCCGTTCCCGGTTCGTGAAGCCTGGGCTTCGACCGCGCCGTCCTGGTCGTGGACTTGCGCCTCGACCACGGCGATCGCGCTCATGTTCAAGGTTCCGCGCACGGTCACGGTGGTGTTCAGAATATGCGCCGGCCAGGCGGTGCCGAGAAGGATGGGGCCGACCGAAATGCCGTTGGCGAGCTTCTTGACCAGGTTGAAGGCGATGTTGCCGGCGTCCAGCGTCGGCATGACGAGAAGATTGGCCTCGCCGGTCAGCCGCGAGTTGGGGAAGATCCGCTCGCGCGCCGCGGCGTCGATCGCGATGTCGGAATGCATCTCGCCCTCGACCTCGAGATCGGGGTCCATCCGACGGATGATGCCGAGCGCCTCGCGCATCTTCGCCGCCGAGGGGTGGTTCGAGTTGCCGAAGTTCGAATGCGACAGCAGCGCGACCTTGGGCGGAATGCCGAAGCGGCGCACCTTCTCGGCCGCCATGATGGCGATCTCGGCGACTTCCTCGGCGCTCGGATCGGCGCGGACGTTGGTGTCGGCCATGAAGTAGATGCCCTTATCGAGCACTAGCATCTGCATAGCGGCGACCGCGTGCACGCCCTCGCGTAGGCCCAGGATGTCGGTGATGTGACGTAGATGCTCGGTGTAGGTGCCGACCGGGCCGGCGAGCATCGCGTCGGCCTCGCCCCGACGCACCATGAGCGCGGCGATCGCCACGTTCTGGGTGCGCACCACGGTGCGCGCCTTGGCGGGAGTCACGCCCGCGCGCTGCATGATCTCGTGATAGAGCGTCCAGTACTCGCGATAGCGCGGGTCGTCGTGGGGATCGACCAGCTCGAAGTCGCGATCGGGCTGGATGCGCAGCGAGAGCTTCTCGATCCGGTTTTCGACCACCGCGCGGCGGCCGATCAGGATCGGCTTGGCGAACCCCTCGTCGCAGACGAGCTGCACGGCCTGGAGCACGCGCCATTCCTCGCCCTCGGCGTAGACCAGTCGACGGGGGGCGGCCTTGGCGCCGTCGAACACGCTTTTCATCACGTAGCCGGTGCGGAACACGCGCGCGGAAAGCCGCTGGCGATAGGCGTCGAAATCCTCGATCGGGCGGGTGGCGACGCCGCTCTCCATCGCCGCCCTGGCGACCGCCGAGGGCACCTCGACGACGAGCCGGGGATCGAACGGCTTGGGCAGCAGGTAATCGGCGCCGAACGACAGGTCCTGGCCGGCATAGGCCGCGGCCACCACGTCGGAAGCCTCCGCGCGGGCGACGTCGGCGATCGCCTGAACGCAGGCGAGCTTCATGGCCGAGTTGATCTCGGTCGCGCCGACGTCGAGCGCGCCCCGGAAGATGAAGGGGAAGCAAAGGACGTTGTTGACCTGGTTGGGATAATCCGAGCGGCCCGTGGCGATGATCACGTCGTCGCGCGCGGCATGGGCGTCCTCGGGCCGGATTTCGGGCTCCGGGTTGGCGAGCGCGAGCACGATCGGCCGCGCGGCCATGCGCGCCACCATCTCGGGCTTGAGCACCCCGGGGGCCGACAGGCCGAGGAAGATGTCCGCCCCCTCGATCACGTCGCCCAGCGCGCGCTTGTCGGTGGCCTGGGCGTAGCGCGCCTTGTACCGGTCCATGCCCGCCTCGCGGCCCTCGTAGACCAGGCCGTCGATGTCGCAGACCCAGATGTTCTCGCGCTTCACGCCGAACTCGACCAACTGGTCGAGACAGGCGAGCGCCGCCGCGCCCGCGCCCGAGCAGACCAGCTTGACGTCGGCGGCCTCCTTGCCGACCACGCGCAGCCCGTTGAGGACCGCGGCGTTGACGCAGATCGCGGTGCCGTGCTGGTCGTCGTGGAACACGGGAATCTTCATGCGCGCGCGCAGCTTGGCCTCGATCTCGAAGCACTCGGGCGCCTTGATGTCCTCGAGATTGATCGCGCCGAAGGTCGGCTCGAGCCCGGCGATGATTTCGACCAGCCGCGCGGGATCGGTCTCGTCGAGCTCGATGTCGAACACGTCGATGCCGGCGAACTTCTTGAACAGGACCGCCTTGCCCTCCATCACCGGCTTGGCGGCGAGCGCGCCGATGGCGCCGAGACCGAGAACCGCGGTTCCGTTCGAGACCACGCCGACGAGATTGGCGCGGATGGTGTAGTTGTAGACCTCGGCCGGGTCGCGGACGATCTCCTCGCAGGCGGCCGCCACCCCCGGCGAGTAGGCGAGCGCGAGGTCGTGCTGGTTGGCGAGCGGCTTGGTCGGATGAACGCCCAGCTTTCCGGGTTGCGGCGTGCGGTGATACTCGAGCGCGGCGTTCCGCAGGTCTTCCGACATCGGCTTCTCCGGTGGTCTCGGCGATGGTCGCGGGCAATGGCCGGCGCCAGTATAGCCGCCCACCCCCGAAATGCCACGGCCCCCACGGCGGGCCCGGGCGCGCGCGCAACCAAAAAAAGCGCCCCAAAAAGTGAAGGCCCGCGGGGGGTGCCGCGGGCCTTCGGAAACTTGGTGCGGTCGAGAAGACTCGAACTTCCACTCCCTTGCGGGAACAGCGCCCTCAACGCTGCGCGTCTACCAATTCCGCCACGACCGCAGTAGGCTAAAAAGGTAATGCGGAATAGCAAATCTACAAGCGCGGCGCAAGCGGCGGGACGCGCGAAGGGTGCGGGTTTCGCGGTCGAATGGCGCCGCGCCGCCGAGCCGGTCGGCTATCCGAAGGCCGTGGCCTTCATGGAAGAGCGCGTCCGCGCCATCCGCGCGGGCGAGGCGGGCGAGCTCGTCTGGCTGATCGAGCACCCGCCGCTCTATACCGCCGGCACCAGCGCCCGGGCCGAGGATCTGATCGACCCCGACTATCTCCCGGTCTACCGCAGCGGGCGCGGCGGCCAGTACACCTACCACGGTCCCGGCCAGCGTATCGCCTATGTGATGCTCGACCTCGCCCGCCGGAAGCCCGATATCCGCGCCTATGTCGCCGCGCTCGAAGGCTGGGTGATCGCCGCGCTCGCCGATTTCGGGGTTCGCGGCGAGCGGCGCGCGGGCCGCGTCGGCATCTGGGTCGAGACGCCCGAGGGCGAGGCCAAGATCGCCGCCATCGGCGTGCGGGTGCGGCGCTGGGTGACTTTTCACGGAATCTCGATCAACATCGCCCCGGACCTCGCGCATTACCGGGGCATCGTCGCCTGCGGCATCCGCGACCGGGGCGTCACCTCGCTCGCCGCCCTCGGGATCGAGGCCGACATGGACGCGGTCGACGCCGCGCTCAAGCGCCATTTCGAGGCGTTCTTCGGGGAATAACCGAGCGTCTCCGCTCCTCCCTTCCGGCGGGAACCATCAAACCGTCGGCAGCATGCGGAAGCCGGGCTCGACCGGGTCGGGCTCGGGCGCGCTTTCGACCTCGGTGACCGTGGCGAAGGCCGGGCCCTTTCGGCAGCGCGCGACCATCTCGGCGACCGCCGCCGAATCGCCCGCGAACACCGCCTCGACGCTGCCGTCGGCGCGGTTGCGGACCCAGCCGTCGAGCCCCAGCAAGGTCGCCTGGTCGGTCGTCCAGTAGCGATAGCCGACGCCCTGCACGCGCCCCCGAACGCGTACCCGCACCGCCATCCGGTCCGCGCCGCCGCCCATGGTCGATCAGGCCCCCGGTCAGGCGAATTCGAGGATGAGCTGGTCCGCGCTCACGCTGTCGCCGGGGTTGGCGGCGATCCGCGCGACGCGGCCGTCGCGTTCGGCGCGCAGCACGTTCTCCATCTTCATGGCATCGACCACGCACAGCGCGTCGCCCGCCTTCACCTCCTGGTCGGTCTCGACCAGGATCGAAACCACCCGGCCGGGCATCGGCGACAGAAGATAGCGCGAGCGGTCGGGCGCGACCTTGGCGGGCATCAGCGCGGCGAGCTCGGCCTCGCGCGGGCGGCGAACGGCGGCATCGACCATGGCGCCCGCGTGGCGCAGCCGCCAGCGCGCGCCCCGGCGCTCGATCAAAACCGTGACCGGGCGCTCGCCGAGCCGCCCCGCGAACCGCGTCTCGCCCGGCCGCCAGGCGCCGCGCAGGCGCAGCTTGCGGCCCCCCAGGGTCACGTCGACGCCGCCGCCGGCGAGTTGCGCCTCGACCGTCTCGGAGCGATCGCCGAGCGTCACCACCCATTCGCTCCCCGGCCGCCAGGCATAGCCCGGAATCTGGCCCGGGATCGCGTTGGCGCGCGCCGCCTCGCCGAGATGGACCAGAACCGCGACCGCGATCAAGGCCTCGGCGACCGCGCCCTCGACCGGCGCGCCGGCGAAGGCCGCGCCGTACTCCTCGGCGACGAAGCCGGTGGTCAGCCGTCCCTCGGCGAAGCGCGGATGGCGCATGACCGCGGCGAGAAACGGGATATTGGTCTCGACCCCCTTGATCTCGAAGGCGTCGAGCGCCTGGCCGAGCCGCCCGACCGCCTCGTCGCGGTCGGCGCCATGGGCGCAGACCTTGGCGATCATCGGGTCGTAATGAACGGTGATCTCGGCGCCCTCGAACACGCCCGCGTCGATCCGCAGGCCATCCATGTCCTCGGGCGGGCGATAGCGCCTGAGCCGCCCGATCGAGGGCAGGAAGCCGCGCGCCGGGTCCTCGGCATAGACCCGGCCCTCGACCGCCCAGCCGTCGATCGCGACGTCGTCCTGGCCGAAGGCGAGCGGCTCGCCGGCGGCGATCCGAATCATCTGCTCGACCAGATCGATCCCGACGACGAGCTCGGTCACCGGATGCTCGACCTGAAGGCGGGTGTTCATTTCAAGGAAGTAGAAGTTCTTGTTGCGATCGACGACGAACTCGACCGTCCCCGCCGAGCGGTAGTCGACCGCGCGCGCCAGCGCCACCGCCTGGGCGCCCATGCGAGCGCGCATCTCAGGGTCCACCAGGGGGCTCGGCGCCTCCTCGATGATCTTCTGGTGGCGGCGCTGGATCGAGCATTCGCGCTCGCCGAGATGGACGATGCCCCCCTGCCCGTCGGCGAGCACCTGGATCTCGATATGGCGCGGCTCCTCGATGAACTTCTCGATCAAAAGCCGGTCGTCGCCGAAGGCCGCGCGCGCTTCCGAGGCGGCGGCGCGCAGCCCCTCGACCACGGCCGCGTCGTCATGGGCGATGCGCATGCCCTTGCCGCCGCCGCCGGCCGAGGCCTTGATCATCACCGGATAGCCGATGGCGCGCGCGATCTCGACCGCGGCCTCCGGGTCCTCGACCACGCCGTCGTGGCCGGGAATGGTCTCGACGCCGGCGCGGGCGGCGAGTCGCTTGGATTCGAGCTTGTCGCCCATCGCCGCGATCGCCTCGGCCGAGGGGCCGATGAAGACGATGCCCGCGGCGTCGAGCGCGGCGACGAAATCGGCGTTCTCGGCGAGGAAACCGAAGCCCGGATGCACCGCCTCGGCCCCGGTCTCGCGCGCCGCCGCTATGATGCGGGCGATATCGAGATAGCTCTCCGCCGCCGCCGCGCCGCCGATCTCGACCGCCTCGTCGGCCATGCGGACATGCGCCGCCTCGCGGTCGACGTCGGAATGGACCGCGACCGTCGCGATCCCCATGCGCCGCGCGCTGGCCATGATCCGGCAGGCGATCTCGCCGCGATTGGCGATCAGTATCTTCGAAAACATCAACCCGTCCGCCCTACTCTTCGCGTCCCATGCCGCCCTTATTGCCGAAGCCGCCCATCACATAGGCGACGTGGATCGCCAGTATGCCGCCCCAGCCGACCATCGGCCAGACGAACCAGGGATTTTCGGGGGCGGTCGCGAGATTGACGATCACCAGCACCCCCATGACCACCGCATAGGCCGCGAGATGGGCGAGAAACCCCCGAAGCCGCCG
>CAZHDF010000076.1:0-16108 GCA_964531525.1 uncultured Alphaproteobacteria bacterium
GCAAGCCGAACCGGGGTCCTGTCCCAAATGCGGCATGACCCTGGTGCCGCGCGAGGCCCGGGCCCCGGCGGAGCACCACCACGGCGGCCACCACGGCGCGGCGCACGAGGCCCCGAGCGAGTACACCTGCCCCATGCACCCGGAGGTCGTGCAAGCCGAACCGGGGTCCTGTCCCAAATGCGGCATGACCCTGGTGCCGCGCGAGGCCCGGGCCTCGGCGGAAGGCGATCACGCCGGCATGGACCATGGTTCCATGGACCATGGCGGCATGGCGTTCATGTCCATGGTCGACGTCACCAAGGACCTGCCACGCAGCGGAGACGGCCTGCCGATGGACTGGATCGAGGCGCCTTTCGGACCGTTCTTCCCGGGCTTGCCCGGCGGCCTTCGGTTGATCCTGACACTCGACGGCGACACGGTCGCCGGATCCAGCGCCGACTCCCTGGTCGGCAACGGGGAGCCGTTGCAACAATCGGCCATGGATGTCGGGAGCTTCATCGAACGGCTGGCGGGCATGGAGCCGCTGGCCCCGGTTTCCTACCGAATCCTTGCCTGCCGGGCCGTGGAAACCGCCGCCGGCGCGGTGGTGGACACTGGTACCGCCTGCGCGCGCGTCGGCGCGCTGGAACGGGAAAGGATCGCGAGCCATCTGGGGTGGTTGGCGCTCTTCGGGCAACAGACCGGCTTCGACTGGCTGGCGCGCCGCGCCGCATCCCTGCAACTGGACGCCTTGCGCGCCGATATAAAACGGATCATGGCGCTAAAGCCGGCGATACAGGCCCTGGTCAAGCGATTGCAACGAGCGCCTCTCCTGAAATCACGGACGGCGGGGATCGGCCGGCTGGCGCCGGACGCCACGCTGCGAGGCCCCGTGGCGCGCGCCACGGGGATCGTCGACGATGCGCGCAGCATGGACAAGACCTGCGCCATCCTGGGCTTCGCGCCGGTCAGCCGGCAAGGCGGCGACGCCCTGGCCCGCCTGCGTGTTCGGGTCGACGAGATCATGCACAGCCTCGCTCTCATCGAGGCCGCGGGCGCCATCGAGCCGCCCGTGCCGGTCGATATCGGCAAGGCGTCCGGAACGGGCGAAGCCGTGGTGGAGACGCCTCGCGGCATGGCCCGCCTGCACCTGACCCTGGAGAAGGGCCGGGTCGTCTCGGCGCGGCTGGAGACCCCCTCGACACGGCATCTCGCCCTGATCGACCCGCTGACCGAACAACGGGAACTGGGCGACGCGCTGGTGGCCGTCGGCTCCCTGGATCTATCGCCTTGGGAGATCCGGCAATGACGACCGTCCTTGCGCCGTTGTTGCCGTTGGCGGTCGGCGTTTACCTGGTCGCGGTGATCGAGGCGTGGACCGCGAGCGGACGGTTTCGGCTCGCCGCGCCGGCGGTCGCCGCCATCGCCCTGCTGGGACGGGAATCCATCGTTCCGCGCAAGTCCGACCGGCTTTTCTTCGAGGTCGCCCCGGTTCTGCTTCTGATCTCGGCGTTGCTCGCCGCGGCGGTCGTGCCGCTGACGCCGAGCCTGATCATTACCGATCTCGCCACCGGCGCGCTGTTTCTCAACGCGGCGCTGTCTTATGTGCTGGTCGCCTTGCTGATGGCCGGTTGGGGGCCGGACGGCGCCTACGCCATGGTCGGCGGCTGGCGTTTTCTGGGCCAGCTCATCGCCTACGCCATGCTCATCGTCATGCCCATCACGGCCGTCGCGATGCGCGCCGAATCGTTGCTGACAACCGAAATCGTCGTCTCCCAGGCGGGCCTGTGGAACATCGTCTACCAGCCGCTGGGCTTCGTGCTGTTTTTTGTCGCGGCCATGGGGCTGGCGTTTTTGCCGCCCTTCGATTTGCCGACCGCGAAAGGCGAGCTGGCCGGCGGCGTGGAAGCCGAATATACCGGCGTTCGGTTGGCGATATTCCGGCTCGGGCGGATGGTGCTGATCGTGACGCTGGCGGCGGCCACCGTGATTTTCTATCTCGGCGGATGGCAGGGCCCGTTTCTGCCGCCCTGGGTGTGGAGCGCGATTAAAATCCTGGCGGTCACCGCGACGATGTTATTGGCCGGGCGCTTTATGCCGCGCATCCGCGAGGCGCATCTGCTGGCCTGGTGCTGGAAGCTGGGCATTCCACTGGCGCTGCTGAATATCTTCCTCGTCGGCGTCCTCGTGCTGGTGTTCCCGTGATGTCCGGTCAGGCGTTCTTCATCGGCTTCTTCGGGATCGCGGCGGTGTGGTTCGGAATCGTCGTCTTCCGAACGTCCTCGATGGTGCGTTCCGCGTTGGCGCTGCTGTTCTCGCAGACCGCAATCGGCGCCATGTTCCTGAGCATGCAGGCGGAATTCCTGGGCGTCTTGCAGATCATGATGATGGCCACGGAAATGAGCATCATGGCCATTTTCATGGTGATGTTCATGATGGACCCGGGCGGACTCGGCAAGATGGACATGACCCATCAGAAACGCCTGTCGCTGGCGGTCGGTTTCGTTTCCTTCGTGGCCGCGGTGGCCGTTGCGCTATTCGCCGACTGGGGACCGGCGGCAAGCGCCGTGCCCGGCGCCATGCAACAAATTCGCGCCCTGGGCGTGGAACTTCTGGGCCGGTCGATGCTGATTTTCGAAACGGCCGGCATCACCATTCTCACCGCCATGATCGCCGCGACGGCGGTCGCGATACACCCCATCGAACGGGCGAACGATAAATGAGTGTCGAGCTTCTCCTCGCGCTGACGACCGGCGCGGCGCTGTTCGGCGTGGGTATCTACGGCGCGCTGTCGCAGACCAATCTGGTGATGATCATGATGGGCGTGGAACTGATCCTCGCCGGCGCGCTGGTCAACCTGGTGGCGTTCTGGCGCTTTCTGTACCCCGACACGCCCGCCGGGCAAATGTTCGTGCTGATCGTGATGACCGTAATGGCGGTCGAGATGGCGGTGGGCTTCGGGGTGGCGATCGCCCGCTTCCGCGCCAAGGGCTCCGTGGAAATGGAAGAAGCCGCGGAGCTGAAAGGGTGAACCTCATCGCCACGGCCATTCTCGCTCCGCTTTTCGCGGCGACGCTGATTTTATTGCTGCGGCGCGGGCCCGCCACGCTGGCGCTGCTGGGCGCCGGCGTCGGTCTGTTCGCCAGCCTGGGGCTGCTGGCCGGCGCGTTCGACGGCGGCATGCGGGTCGGTTTGATCCTCCCCGGCTTGCCGGACCTCCCGCTGCGCCTGATCGCGACGCCACTGACGGCGCTGCTTTCGACGCTGGTCGCCGTCATCGCCGGTCTGGTTCTGGTCTATGCGGTCGGCTACATGAAGCGGGACGGCGAGAAGCCGCGCTTCTTCGCCACCATGCTGCTGTTCATCTCCGCGATGCAAACCCTGGTGCTCGCCGGCGATTGGATATTGCTGCTCGCGGCCTGGGAGCTGATCGGCTTGAGCAGCTACCTGTTGATCGGGTTCTGGTACCGCCGCCCGGGCGTCGGGACGGCCGCCACCCGCGCCTTCCTGTATACCCGCAGCGCCGACCTCGGGCTTTATATCGCGGTGTTCATTCTCATCGCCGACACCGGCAGCAGCGATATCGCGACCACGCTGAGCACCGGCGGCGGCGCGGCGATCGCCGCCGGGCTTCTGTTGCTGATCGCGGCCATGGGCAAATCGGCGCAAACGCCGCTGCACGACTGGTTGCAGCGCGCCATGGCCGGACCGACACCGGTCTCGGCGCTGCTGCACTCGGCGACCCTGGTGGCGGCCGGCGCCATCCTGCTGATCCGCACGGCGCCGATGCTGCCGCCCGAAACGTTGCCGGTGATCGGCATTGTCGGCGGCATCACCACCGTGGTCACCGGGCTCATCGCCTTGGGCGAGCGCGACCTCAAGCGCCTACTCGCCGCATCGACCTCCAGCCAGTACGGCCTGATGCTGGTGGCCGTGGGCGCCGGCGTGCCGCTGGCGGCGCTTTTGCATCTGATCGCTCACGCGGCCATCAAGAGTTCCCTGTTTCTCGGCGCCGGCGTGTTCCAGCACGGCCGCGACGGCACGGCGTTGGCGGAGTTGGAGGGCGTCGGGCGCGACAGGCCGCGCATATTTTTCGGTTTCGCGCTGGCCGCGCTGGCGCTGGCCGGAATCCCGCCCCTGAGCGGCTTCTTTTCCAAGGATGCCATCATCGCCGCCTCCCTGGCTTCGCCCAACGCAGTATTCCTGGCGCCGCTCGCGTTGGCCGGCACCCTGTTGACCGGCACCTATATGGCCCGGGCGTTGCGCGTCCTGTGGCGTGGTCGCGGCGAGAGCCGCGAAATCACGGGGCTGGGCTGGATGGGCGCGGGGCTCGCCGGGCTGGTTGTCCTGGCCGTCGTGCTGGGCGCGGCCTTCCCTTCCATCGAGACATTGCTGGACGCCCGGCTACCCGACAATACCCTCGCCCAGATTCTCGGGCTGAGCGCCGCGCTGGGCGGCCTGACGCTGGGCTGGATCGTCCCGGCGCGGCGTTTGCTGGGACCGTTGTTGCCCTGGGCCCAACGGGGCTTCGCCATCGCCGGCGGTTTCGATAGCTGGATGGTGCGTCCCGCGTTCGCCATTGCCCGCGGCTGCGAGCGACTGGAGCGCCGCTTGTACGCGGGCGTGCTCGCGGTGGGACGGCTCGGTCTCGGCATCGGCCGGGCGGTGCGCCATGGCGATGACCGAGGCATCGACGGGCTGATTTTTTCCTTGGTGCGGGGCACGGTCGATCTGGGCGCCCGCGCCCGCGCCTTGCAAAGCGGCCTGATCCACCGCGAGCTGGCCATCACCATCGTGGGAACCGCGCTGATTTTCGCCGCCCTGTTCATGGCCTTGCTGGGCTTCTAAGAGGAGACCCCGAGTGCTTCCCATCGTGTCCATCACCCTGTTCCTGCCGCTCCTCGGGGCGCTGCTCGTCATGACCTTGCGCAAGGCGCCCATGCGGGTCGTGCACGGCGTCGGCATCGTCACCAGCGCACTGACACTGGCGGGCGCAATGTGGATGTGGGGACGCGGGGTCAACGAAACCGGATTCGCCCAGATCGAACAGTTTGACTGGATGCCGGCGATCGGCGCCGCCTACCGCGTGGGCGTGGACGGCATCAGTCTGCCGCTGGTCCTGCTGAGTGCGCTGCTGTTTTTCGTGACCTTCGTCTTTTCGGCCAACGTGCGGGAGCGGCCCCACTCCTATGTGGTCCTGATGCTGCTGTTGGAGACGGCCTCGATCGGCGTCTTCACCGCGCTCGACGCGATCCTGTTCTACGTTTTCTTCGAAGTGTCGCTGGTCTCCATGTATTTCATGATCGCCGGCTGGGGGCACGAAGATCGTCAGCGCGCGGCGTTGATGTTCTTCATCTACACCCTGCTGGGCAGCCTGCCGCTGCTGCTCGCCATCCTCGGGTTGTATCTCGGCAGCGATCCGAACACCTTCGACATGCGCATCTGGATCGACAACCCGCCGTTGAGCGGCATCGCGGCCATGCTGGCGCTGATCGCGATGCTGTTCACGTTCGCCGTCAAGACGCCGGTCTTTCCCCTCCATACCTGGCTGCCCGCCGCTCATGTCCAGGCCCCCGCCGCCGGCAGCGTCATCCTCGCCGGGGTGATGTTGAAATTCGGCACCTACGGTCTGGTGCGCTTCGCCTTGCAGATGACACCCGACGCATTTCGCGACGCGGGGATCGTCATCCTTGCGTTCGGCGTGGTCAGCGCCCTCTACGGCGCCTTCGCCGCCCTGGCCCAGAGCGATCTCAAGCGCCTGATCGCCTATACCTCGGTCAATCACATGGGGTATGTCATCGTCGGGGTCGCGATCGCCGCGCTGGCCGTCGATCCGGCGGTGCGCGCCACGGCGCTGGACGGCTCGGTGTTGCAAATGGTCAGCCACGGGCTGGTCACCGGCGCATTGTTCTTTCTCGTCGGCATGCTTCAGGATCGCGCCCACACGCGGGAGATGGATCGATTCGGCGGCCTGCTGAAGGTGGTGCCGATCCTCGGCTGGTCCTTCGTGCTGGCGGCCTTCGCCTCGCTGGGACTCCCGGGCTTGGCGCATTTCCCGGCCGAGTTCCAGATCTTCCTGGGGACATTGCGGGTCGAGCCCGTGGCGGTCATCGTCATCCTGGGCATCGTGATCACCGCCGGGCTGTATCTCAAGGCCATCGGCCAAGTCTTTCTTGGCGAACCGGGCGAGCGATGGATAGGCATGAGCGATCTGAATGCGCGCGAGATCCTCACCCTGGGTCCGCTGCTCATACTGATCGTCGCGATCGGCGTCGCACCGGCATGGGTGCTCGACATCATTCATAAAACGACAGCGGCGCTATCGTTCTGATGGAACGCGATCTCGCCTTTTTGATCCCCGAGATCGTCGTGCTTCTCACCGTCGTCATCGCGCTGGTGGCCGAGATGCTGCGCCTGCCCCGCATGGCGCTGGCGGTCACGCTTGCCGGCCTACTGCTCGCGACCGGCCTGACCCTCCCGCTGCTCGGCACGGACACCAGCGTATTCAGCGGCACGTTCCGCATCGATATTCTGAGCATCTGGGCCAAGCTCATCTTGCTGCCGGCGACGGCGCTGTCGCTCCTGCTGGCGCGTTCGGAGATCGGCGGCAGCGACAGGGAAGGCACCGTCTATAGCCTGGTCTGTCTGGTGACCCTCGGCGCCCTGGTGCTCGCCGGCGCCGGCGACGTCCTGTTCCTCGTGCTGGGTGTGCTGCTGTCCGGTCTGGGGTCCTTCGCCCTGGTCGCCTATCCGCGAAACGACGCCGCCACCGAGGCCGCGATGAAGTTCTTCGTCTTCGCGTCGGTCACCGGTAGCGTGATGATCTTCGGTCTCAGCTACTGGTTCGGCGGCACCGGCTCGACGCTGCTCGGCGATCTGGCCCGCCTCGACACGAAGCCGGTCGTCGCCGCCGTTGGTCTGGTCGCCGTCGTCGTCGGGCTGGGCTACAAGGCCTCGCTGGTCCCGTTTCATTTCTGGGCGCCGGATGCCTACGAAGGCGCGCCGGTGTCGATCGCCGCTTACCTGTCGGTGGTCCCCAAGATCGGCGCGATCCTCGCCCTGGCGCAGGTGGTGCGCGATTTACCCGTGGCCACGGGCTGGCCCCTGGTCATTGCCGTGGTCTCCGTGCTGACCATGACATACGGCTATCTGGCCGCGTTGGGGCAGAACAACGTCGTCCGATTGCTGGCTTATTCGTCGGTTGCCCAGGCCGGCTACTTTCTCCTCGGCATTGTCGCGGTGGGCGCGAACCCGCTCGCGATCACGGCCATCGTTGTTTTTTCCGCCGCTTACGTCGCCATGAACCTGGGGGCCTTCGCCGTCGTCATGCGCACGGGGCGAACGCTCGATGCGTTCTCGGGCGTCGGGCGCGAGAACCCCGCCGTCGGCGTGGCGATGGTGGTGTTTCTTCTTTCTTTGGTCGGTATCCCGCCACTTGCCGGTTTCGTGGGAAAATTTCTGTTGTTCGGCGCATCGATCGATGCCGGCTTCACCTGGCTGGCCGTGGTGGCCATCCTCAACAGCGTGCTTTCGCTGGCGGTCTACCTGCGCATCGTCGTGCCGATGTATCGGCGGCGCGACGATACGGCGGCGCCACCCCCCGCGTCGAGGCCGTTGGTCAAGCTGGTGTGGGTCATCGCCTTCGTCCTCACGTTAGGGATCGGACTGGCGGCGCAGGTGCTCCTCGGACAGTTCGACCGCGCCCTGTCGGGATCCCAAGAGCGATACGGGGTCGTCACGAATCCGACCCCCATCGAGAAATCATCGCCGGTAACCTGATCGGACGCCTGCGCTCCTCCCCTTGCATCGCGCGCGAGGCAGGGTGTCAAGAAAATGTGTCGGCCTGTCAAGCCCGCTCGGGCGGCTTGCCCACATCATGCTTATGATTGGAGCCATGTATCGTCGTTGCATGGGGCATGACATTTCAGGGGGCGGGGCCCGCCGGATGCGGTATCCGGTTCGGCCGCGCCACGATACGCAGCACAAAGAGAACAACCGGTCACATCAATACCGGGAGGAAACGAAAACAGGAGGCCATGATGATTGACCGTCGCGAGATGCTCAAGATGACGGGGGGCGCCGCCGCCTTGATGGCTGCGGGAAGTTTGCCATTCCGGGCGCGCGCCGCGCGCACGAACGAACTCAATATCCTGTGCTGGGAAGGGTACAACACGGACGACGTGCTCGATCCCTTCCGGCGCGCGCATCCGGGGTCCAAGGTCCGCGCCGAGAGCGGGACGTCCGACCCCGACATGATCAACAAGCTGCGCGCCGGCGAAGTCAACGTTTGGGATCTGATCAACGTCAACCAGCCCTGGGCGCGCGGGCAGATGTATTCCGAGGGGCTGATCAAGCCGCTCGATCGGGCGCGGTTCGAGCCTTATTTCGCCAAGATGATGAAGGAGTTCCAGGGACCGTACCCCTATGCCCTGGACCAGTCGGGCAAGGACCTGATCGGCATGGTGCAGCGGTTCGGCCCGTTCAGCTTCGTGGTCAACACCAACAAGATCTCGCGCGGGATGGCCGAGGACCAGGGCTTCAAGCTGTTCCTCGATCCCAAGCTCAAGGGGCGCTACGGCCTGTTGACCTACGACAACTGGAACATCATGCACATGGCCATCACGGCCGACATCGACCCCTTCAAGAAACATTCCGAGGACGAGTTCGCGGCCTTCGAGGCGGTCGCGCGCAAGATCTTCAAGGGTGCGAAGTTCCTGTCCGATGACCTGGTCGCCATGAACACGGCCATGGTCAACGGCGAGATCGACGCCTATTTCACCGGCGGCACCTATACCGCCTCGCCGGCGCGCTTCGACGGCGAGACCCAGGTTCGCGGCATTACGCCGAACTCGGGGCCGATCAACGGCAAGGGCGGCATCGTCTGGGTCGAGGTCACCTCGCTGGTCAACAACCCCGATCCGACGCCGCTCGCGCCCGCCTTCCTCGAATACGTGCAGCAACCCGAGACCTCCAAGAGGGTGGCCTTCACCGAAGGTACCTACAACCCGGTCTCGCAGATGGGCAATCCCGAGGTGCTCGCCAAGTTCAACAAGGAAGAGCTCGACGCGATCCAGTGGGATTCGCTCCCCGAGGAAATGGCGCGTTCGGTCGATTTCAGCATCAATCCGGACTTCGACCGGATGCTGTCGATCTACAACACCGCCAAGCGCGAATCCTGACGCGGCGACGGCCGGGCGACGGCGACCGGATCGGCGCCTCGCCCGGTCTCTCCATTTTCGGTAATGCGCTTCGACGACACGATCGCAGGGGTTGAGTGAGACCGTGACCGGGACGGCGCCGAACATCGTTCTTAGGCTCGAGGGTTTGACCAAGGCGTTCGGCAGTCTCGTCGCCGTGCGCGATGTCGATCTCGACATTCGCGACGGCGAGTTTCTGACCATCGTCGGTCCCTCGGGCAGCGGCAAGACCACGCTGATCCGCCTGCTGGTGGGCATGGAACGTCCGACCGCCGGCGACCTCTATCTCAAGGGCGCGCGCATCAACGACGTGCCGGCGAACGAGCGGCCCACCTGCATGGTGTTCCAAACGCTCGCCCTGTTCCCGCATCGCACGGTGGGCGAGAACATCGAGTTTCCGCTGAAGATCCGCAAGACGCCCCCGGCCGAGCGCAAGGCGCGCGCGATGGCGCTGCTCGAGCTTCTTCGGCTGCCGACCGAATACTACGGGCGCAACGTGATGCATTGCTCGGGCGGCGAGCGCCAGCGGGTTGCGCTCGCCCGGGCGCTCGCGTTCGATCCCGAGATTCTGTTCTTCGACGAGCCGTTGTCGGCGCTTGATTTCCGGCTGCGCAAGGCCCTCGAGAAGGAGCTCAAGGACCTGCACCGCGAAACCGGAAAGACCTTCGTCTACATCACTCACTCGCTCGAGGAGGCGATGGTGATGAGCGACCGGATCGCGATCATGCGGGCGGGGGGCATCGAGCAGATCGGCTCGCCCGACGAGATCTACTCGGCGCCGGTCAACCGCTTCGTCGCCGAGTTCATGGGCGAGGTCAACCTGTTCCCGGTGCGGGGCGTCGAAGGCGGGCGGCTCGATCTCGTGGGGTTCGACGTCACCCTGCCGGCGACGGGCCTGTCGCTCGCGCCCGGGCAGGAGGAAACGATGATGGTGCGTCCCGAGGCCATCCGCTTCCTCACGCCCGGCGAGGCCGCGGATTGCGTGATCGAGGGAGTCGTGTTCAACGAGTACGCCCTCGGCTCTCGGCTTCAGTACAACGTCCGCGTGGGCGATTTCACCGTCAGCGTCGAGAAGCTGCGCGAGGACCGATACCTCGGCGCGCTCGATCAGACGGTGCTGATCGGCTGGGACCTGGAGGACACGCGCCTCCTCGGGAGCGAGGGGTAGGGAACGGCCATGTACGAGGACCTGCGCCGGGCCGGGATCCTGTGCAGCCTGCCGCTGCTGATTCTTCTGGCCGTGGTGTTCGTCGCGCCGCTTCTGGTGATCTTGGGCTTCAGCTTCATGCCGTCCAAGACCTTCAGCCTGCTGCAGGTTCCCACGACCGAAAACTTCGTCGCCCTGGTCGGCGTGGGCTATTACAAGTCGCTTCTGTGGTCGCTCGGCCTTTCCCTGGCGGCGGTGATCGCCCTTCTCGTGATCTGCTATCCGCTGGCCTTCGCCATGGCCAAGGTGTTCGGCCCCTTCACCAACGTCATCACGGTGCTGGTCGTGCTGACGCTGTTCGTGCCCGACAACATTCGCCTGTTCGGCTGGGTTCTGGTGCTGATGAAGGGAGGGCTGATTTCGGGCGGGCTGCGGGCCTTGTTCGGGATCGAGATGGACAGCCTGCTCTACGACGTTCCGGCGATCATCTTCGGGCTGGTCTACGTCTACTTCCCCTTCATGCTGTTCCCGCTGGTGCTCGGGATCTCGATGGTGCCGGACGAGCTGCGCGACGCGGCGAGCGACCTCGGCGCCTCGCGGTTCACGATCATGCGCGAGATCGACATTCCGCTCGCCATGCCGGGAATCCTGGTGGGCGGCATGCTGACCTTCGTGCTGAGCGCCGGGGCGATGGCCGAATCGAAGCTGCTCGGCGGCCAGAAGGTGATCGTCATGGCCGACGAGATCGAGACCGCCTTCACCTACGGGCAGAACTGGCCCCTGGGCTCGGCGCTCTCGGTCATTCTGATCGGGCTGATCGGCGTCGCCGCCGTGTTCGTGCTCAAGCGCATCGACCTCGACCAGATTCTCGGCAAGACCTAGGAGGCGGGCGATGACGACCGGAACACCCCGCCGCGAGCGCTTCCTGTTCACCGCCTATGCGCTGGTCATTCTCGGCATTCTTCTCCTGCCGCTGGTCACGGTGATACTCGCCTCGTTCTCGCGGAAGCGTTACTTCAGCTTCCCGATCAAGCGCTACACCCTCGACTGGTACGACAAGGCGTTTCAGTCGCTGACCATCGCCGAGCTGGTGCGCACCTCGCTCACCATCGCGGCGATCGTCACGTTGATCTGCGTCGTGGTCGGCTTCTTCGGCGCGCTCGCCTATGCGCGCTATCCCTGGCGGCGGCGCAAGCTCTATCAGAAATTCATTCTTCTTCCGATCTTCTTTCCCCAGTCGGTTCTCGGGCTCTCGCTTCTTCTGTGGTTCAATTTCCTCGGCATCATTCCGACCTGGAAGACCGCGATC
Organism: uncultured Alphaproteobacteria bacterium; assembly: GCA_964531525.1. GTDB lineage: Bacteria > Pseudomonadota > Alphaproteobacteria > JAAXGF01 > JAAXGF01 > CAYYWV01. The sequence continues at coordinate 11,633 of CAZHDF010000076.1, forward strand.
GCCGCGCATCTGGTCTGGGTCGCCCCGGTCGCGACCCTGATCATGGCGATTCAGGCCTACGGCTTCGATCGCTCGCTCGAGGAGGCGGCGCGCGACATGGGGGCGACCGGCTGGCAGGTGCTGCGCGAGGTCACCCTGCCGTTGATCATGCCGGGCGTGATCTCGGCGGGCCTGTTCAGCTTTCTGCTGTCCTGGGGGAACTTCCCGCTTTCGCTCTTTACGACGGGGGCCGATCTGACGCTGCCCGAATGGCTCTACGCGAAAATGGTTTCCGGATATTCGCCGCTCGTCCCCGCCGTGGGGAGCCTGACCGTGCTCGGGGTGACGATTCTGGTCGCGGCGGGCGTGAGCTTCGTTTGGTTGGTTCGCCGGCGGCGCGCTTGGAAGGACTGAGGGCGCGCGTCGGGGAACCATGGCGGTGAACGACGCCGCCTTCATATCAGGGAGGTGACAACATGTTGACATCGATCGCCGGACAATCGGTCATCGTAACCGGTGCGAGCAAGGGCATCGGCAAGGGGATCGCCCGCGTGTTCGCCGCGCAGGGCGCCAAGGTCCTGGTCGTCGCCCGCCACGAGGACGCGGGGCAGGCCACGGTCGAGGAGATCGTCGCGGCCGGCGGCGCGGCGTCGTTCTTCCAGGGCGACGTCGGGTCCTGGGACGACATGCAGGCCATGGCGGCGGCCGCCGTCGAGCGACACGGCGGGCTCGACATCCTGTGCAACAACGCCGGCATCTTTCCGTCCGCGAAGCTGGTCGACATGACCGGCGAGGACTGGGATCTGGTGTTGAACACGAACCTCAAGGGGAGCTTCCTCGCGGTCAAGGCCTGCTTGCCCCACATGCGCGCGCGCGGCAAGGGCCGGGTGGTCCTGACCTCGTCGATCACCGGGCCGCTCACGGGCTACCCGGGGTGGTCGCATTACGGGGCGAGCAAGGCGGGCCAGCTCGGCTTCATCCGCACCGCCGCGATCGAGCTCGCGCCCTTCAACATCACGATCAACGCCGTGATGCCCGGCAACGTGATGACCGAGGGGCTCGACGGCCTGGGCGAGGACTATCTCGACAAAATGCGCGAATCGGTGCCCCTGAAGAAGCTCGGCACGGTCGAGGACATCGCCTATGCGGCGCTGTTCTTCGCCTCCGACGAGGCGGGCTACATCACCGGCCAGACGATCGTGGTCGACGGCGGGCAGGTCCTGCCCGAATCGCTGATGGCGTTGGAGGAGATGTGACGATCGGCGCCGCGCCCGCGAGTTTCGTCAACGAAGGAACCCGAACCATGTCGCCCGACGCACTTCCCCAGGAGGCCTTGCTCGAGCGTCTCGAACGGCTTGCCCGGGCGGCGCTGCCGGCATTCGGCCTCGATCCCGGCTCGACCGTCACCATGATCAACCACTCGGAGAACACCACCTATCGCGTGGACGATCCGGCCGCCGGCGCGCCGACCATTCTGCGGGTCCACCGCGAGGGCTATCACTCGCGCAACGCCATCAACTGCGAGCTCGCCTGGATGTCGGCGCTGCGCAAGGAGGCGGGCGTGATCACGCCGACCCCGATCCCGGGCGTGAACGGCGAATTGATTCAGGAAGTCCCGGGGCCCGGGCTGAATCCGCGCCACTGCGTCCTGTTCGAATTCCTGGAGGGCGTGGAGCCGTCGGAAGACGAGTTGCTCGGCTCGTTCCACCGCTTGGGCGAAATTTCGGGATACATCCACCGCCACTCCGAAACCTGGCGGCGGCCGGCGAACTTCGAGCGCCTGCACTGGGATTTCGAGCATATGCTGGGCGGCAGCCCCTACTGGGGCGACTGGCGCGCGGGCCCGGCGCTCGACGCCGAGCGCCTCGCGCTGCTCGAACGCCTGACCGCCGTCATCGGCCGCCGGCTCGAGGCCTACGGCAAGGCGGCGGACCGCTTCGGCCTGGTCCATGCCGATTTGCGGTTGGCCAACCTTCTGATCCACGAGGACGAGACCCGCGTCATCGACTTCGACGACAGCGGGTTGAGCTGGTTCCTCTACGATCTCGCCACCGCGCTGAGCTTCATCGAGGAGCGCGAGGACGTCCCCGAGCTGATCCGCATCTGGGTCGAGGGCTACCGCAAGGTGCGGCCCTTGAGCGACGCCGACGAGGCGGAGATCCCGACCTTTCTCATGCTCAGGCGAATGGTCATCCTGGCCTGGATCGGCTCGCATTCGGAGACCGACCTCGCCAAGGAATTGGGCCCCGAGTACACCGCGGGCACCTGCCGGCTGGCCGAACGCTACCTCGCCGATTTCGCGTGACCGACGGCGGCCGGTGGACGCCGGATGTCAAGTTTGTTCCCCCGCGATGTCAAGCGGCGGCTGGGCGGTCGTGGGATCCTTGGCGAACATGGGGGAAGACCCCGGCGCTTAAGCGAAGGCAACGCGGAGACGGGCGATGAGCCGTGCGAAGGAAGAATTCCTGGAGAAGTCGAAGGCCTTCTGGAACCCCGGCAAGACCCAGGCGTGGCAGGACTTCGGCGTCGATCTGGTGATCGACCGGCGCGAGGGCTACTTCCTCTACGACATGGACGGCCGCCGCCTGATCGACGTTCATCTCAACGGCGGCACCTACAACCTCGGTCACCGCAACCCCGAGCTGGTCTCGGTGCTCAAGCGCGCGGCCGAGCATTACGACATGGGCAACCACCACTTCCCGTCGCTGGCGCGCACCGCGCTGGCCGAGAAGCTGGCCGAGGTCACGCCCGGCGATCTTCAGTACACGATCTACGGCGCCGGCGGTGGCGAGGCGATCGACATCGCGCTCAAGACCGCGCGCCACGCCATGCAGAAGAAGAAGATCGTCTCCATCATCAAGGCCTACCACGGCCATACCGGGCTCGCGGTCTGCACCGGCGATCCGCGGTTTTCGGATTTGTTCCTGAGCTCGCGCCCCGACGAGTTCATCCACGTGCCCTTCAACGACCTCGATGCCATGGAGAACGCGCTCAAGGCTCGCGACGTGGCGGCGGTCATCATGGAGACGATCCCCGCGACCTACGGCTTCCCCATGCCGAAGGAAGGCTACCTGCCCGAGGTCAAGCGCCTGTGCGAGCGCTACGACGCCCTCTACATCGCCGACGAGGTGCAGACCGGCCTGATGCGTTGCGGCGAGATGTGGGGCATCGAGACCTACGGCGTCGAGCCCGACATCCTGGTTACCGCCAAGGGGATCGGCGGCGGGCTCTATCCGATCGGTTGCGTGGTCGTCACCGAGCGCTGCGCGGGCTGGCTGCGCGAGGACGGCTTCGGCCATATGTCGACCATGGGCGGGGCCGAGCTCGGCTGCATCGTGGCGCTCAAGGTGCTCGAGATCTCGGGCCGTCCCGAGGTGCGCTCGATGGTCCACTACATCAGCGATTACATGAGCCGGGGCTTGCGCCGGATTCAAAACCTCTACGGCGATTTCTTCGTCGGCATCCGCCAGCGCGGCGTGGTCATGGGACTCGAGTTCGACCACCCCAAGGGGGCCATGTACGTCATGAAGGCCCTCTATGAAAACGGGGTCTGGGCGATCTTCTCGACCCTCGATCCGCGCGTGCTCCAGTTCAAGCCCGGCGTGCTCATGACCCACGATCTGTGCGAGGAGCTTCTCGAACGAGTCGAGGTGGCGATCGGCCAGGCGCGTCGCGAGGTCGCGGGCGAGCGCAGCCGCCGCGCCGCGTAAGGACGCTCCCGTGGCGGCGGCTGCGCGGTCCCAACCCCGCGACCCCGCGCGCATCCTCGTCTTGCAGCATGCCCGCGAGGGACGGCCGGGCCTGATCGGCGATGCCCTGGCGGATCGCGGAATCCTGCCCGAGACGCGCTTTCCCCACGAGGGCGAGCCGTTGCCCGCGAGCCCGGAGGCGTTCGACGGGCTGGTCCTGATGGGCGGCATCATGTCCGCCTACGACGACGATGTCTGCCCGCATTACCCGGCGCTGCTCGACCTGATACGCGCCTGCGAGGCGGCCGCCCGCCCGGTCCTCGGCGTCTGTCTCGGCGCCCAACTCGTCGCCCGCGCCTTCGGCGGCGAGGTTTTCCCCTTCGCTCATGTCGAGTTCGGCTTTTTCCCGCTCTCGGCGACCGAGGCCGCCGCGCGCGACCCCGTGACCGTCGGCTTGCCGAGCCGTTTCTCCCTGATGCAGTGGCACGGCGACACCTTCACGCCGCCCGAGCGCGCGACGCTCCTTCTGCGTGGCGACGACTGCCCGAACCAGGCGATGCGCATCGGGCGCTGGGTCCATGCCTTCCAGTGCCATTTCGAGGTCACGCGCGAAATGGCCCTCGAATGGGCCGGGGTCCATGCGCGCCTGTCCGGCCGCGACGCCGGGGCGCTGGAGGGGCGAATCGCGACGCAGTGGCGGGCGCATGGGACCGAGGCCATGCGCCGGGGCCGGTTGATCGCCGAAAACTGGCTCGATCTGGTCGAGACCGCGCGCGCCGCGCGCGCCACGGCCGGCTTCTAGCGCGGG
>CAZHDF010000077.1:0-16049 GCA_964531525.1 uncultured Alphaproteobacteria bacterium
ATTTCCATATCATTTTATCGAAATGCCGAATTCCGGAAAAACCAGCGCGCGTCAGGACTTTCCCGACTTTGCGTCCGGCCGGGCGCGACGCCGAGGCCAACGAAAAACCCCGGCCGCGCCGAGGCGCAACCGGGGTCGTCGTCGATCGAGCGATGAAGCGATGAACAAAGGCCCCGCCCGCCGGCGGGGGTGGGCTCAGCCTCCTCCGGGGGTCGCGGCCCCGAGACCGAGGATGTCGCCGCCGCCACCGCCGGCTTGCGCGCGCTTGGTGCCGTCGGGGGTCGGCACGGCGGCGCAGCGCGGCATGCAGCTCAGCGTCGATTCGGTGCCGGGGCGATAGATCGTGACCTCGCGAACCGGGTTGGGAACCACGACCACCGGCGTCTGGATGATCTCGTTCCCCTGGCCGTCGAGGGCGAAGAGATTGGTCTCGCCCGGCGAACGGCCGATCAGGAAGATCATGCGCGGACTCTCGATCACCACGTCGGCGATATCGGGATTGGCGACCATGACGACCTTGGCGTCGCGGGTGAGGCGGATGAGCTGCGACTTGTCGATCACCACATGCAGGGCGTCGGCCGGCGGCTCGGGCGCGGGCTCGGCCGTGACCACCGCCGGTTCGGGCGGTGGGATGTTGCTCGCCTGGGCGAGCGCGTTGCGCAGCCCCTCGGTGTCGCCGGCGCGGAAGTAGCGTCCGCCGGACGCCTCGGCGATGCACTGGAGCTCCTTGCGCTCGTCGGCCTTGACGTCGTAGCCGACCACGTGGATGCGAACCTTTATGTCGCGGCTCGCGAGCTCGGCGGCCACCGCGCAAGGGTTGGGCGGGCAGGTCGCGACGCCGTCCGAGATCAGGACGATATTGTTGTCGTCGTTGGGGTCGGTGAACTGCTTGGCCGCCATCTCGAGCGACTTCGCGATCGGCGTCTTGCCCTTGGGCACCACCGATTGGAGCTGCCGTTTCCAAGTCGCCGGATCGCCCGTGCCGATGGGCGACAGAAGGGTGATGTCGTTGCAGTCGGCCTTGCGCTTGTGGCCGTACGAGACGAGACCGACCCGCATGTCGCTCGGCACGTTGCCGAGAAGGTCGCCCAGCAGTCTTTGCGCCAAGTCGATCTTGGGCACGCCGTCGACGCGACCCCACATCGAGTTGGAACCGTCGAGGATGAAGATCGTGTTGGTTCTGGCCAGGACGGCATGGGTCTGTGCCACAACGAGAGCGAGAGCCAGGCCGACCACGCTCAGGAACTTTGCGTTCATCGCGACCTCCTGTTGGATCATGCCCGGCGGCGCGGGAAGCGGCCATGCGCCGTCGAGCCCTCCCGGCATACAGGAAGCGCGTTAATGAACCCTGAAACGTGAACGAATTGTTTCTCCGCCTCGACCGGCATGCAGCTCGCCGCGCGACCGGTCGCGGGCCGAGCGCCCCGGGAATCCAGCGGGAAGCATTGGTGCGAAAAGAAACCCCTCGGCGCCGATTCCTTCGGCGCGCGCGAACGCGTCTTCCACCTTCGCCGCCCCCCGGACGGGGGCGAAGCCCGCTACTTGTGACCCTGAAGGGTCCTTGCGGCGGGTTGACGAGCGGCCGTCTCGGCGTGGCCTCGCGCCCCCGAGGGGGCATTTTGCGATTGCCGACCATGACGTCCGGCGGTGCTGCCGTAAGTCGACCGACCGGCGAGCGCGGCGCCCGACGAGGAGGCCGCGACGACGGTGTGCTTCCCGGGTTTTGTCTTCATCGTTTACTTCCGTTCCGGCGGAGCCCTAATTCGATCCGGTCCGGGTCTTTGTAGAACCCCCGCAATCAACGCCGATCGGTCCCAAGCAAAACCTTTGCCGCTACTTTCGGCGTCTACCGAATCAAAACGTTACGCCTGTTCAACGGCCATTGAAAAGCAAATTTATGAAAATTTTGGGTATATTTCCCGGTCCTTTTCCCGGATCGCCGCTCAGGCGGCGGCGAGCAGGGCGCCGGCGCCGGCGCACAACACCACCACCGCCCAGGGCGGCAGCCGGCGGAAACCGAGTAGGACGAAGGCCGCGCCCGCCAGCGCGATATCGGACGGCGCGCGAATTCCCCCCGTCCAGATCGGGTCGTAAAGCGCGGCGGCGAGCAGGCCGACGACCGCCGCGTTGATCCCCCGCATGGCCGCGCGCATGGCCGCGCGCCGGCGCAGCGCGTCCCAGAACGGCATCGCGCCGAGCACCAGCAGGAACGAGGGCAGGAATATGGCGACCAGGCTGAGAAGCCCCATCGGCCAGCCGCCGAGGCGGGGGTCGATGGTCGCTCCGAGATAGGCCGAGAAGGCGAGCAGCGGCCCGGGAACCGCCTGGGCCGCGCCGTAGCCCGCGAGGAAGCCGTCGTTGTCGATCCAGCCGGGCGGCACCACCTGGGCCTGGAGCAGCGGTAGGATCACATGGCCGCCGCCGAACAGAAGCGAGCCCGAGCGGTAGAAGCTGTCGAACAGCGAGACGCCGAGCGACCCGCTCGCGCCGGCGGCGAGCGGCAGGCCCGCCAGCAGCAGGGCGAAGACGGCGAGAAGCCAGCCACCCGCGCGTCGCCCGACGGCGAGCGACAGGGGGCGGGGCGAGCCCGGAGCCTCGGCGCGAAAGGCGAAGCCGCCGACCAACGCCCCGAGCGCGATGGCGGCGATCTGGCCCGCCGGTCCGGAGATCGCGAGCACCACGAGCGCCGCGGCTACCGCCAGGGTCGCCCGGGGAACGTCGGGGCATAGGCTCCGCGCCATGCCCCAGGTCGCGCGCGCGACCACGGCGACGGTCACCACGCGCAGCCCCGCGAGCCAGCCGTCGGCATTCGCGCCCGCGAACCGCTCGACGCCGGCGGCGAACAGAATCAGCGCGATCGCCGAGGGGAGCGTGAAGCCGACCCAGGCGGCAATCGCGCCCGCGAACCCGGCGCGCGAGGCGCCGACCGCAATGCCGACCTGGCTGCTCGCGGGGCCGGGCAGGAACTGGCTGAGCGCGACCAGGTCGCCGAAGCCCTGCTCGTCGAGCCAGCGCTTGCGCAGAACGAAGGCGTCGCGGAAATAGCCAAGATGCGCGACCGGCCCGCCGAACGACGTCAGGCCGAGGCGCAGAAACACCGCCAGGACCTCCCAGACCGAGGACCGCTCGGCCGGGGACCGCTGGATCGTTCCGTTCATGCCGCCGTCCACCACCCCATGTCCCAGGGCTAGCAGGAGCCAACGGGCGCGGCAAGCATCGCCTCAATAGCTCGGCGGCAGGCGACCCTCGGGATGCTTGCGGCTCATGCGCTCGATGGTCTTTTTGACGTCGAGCGCGTCGTCGCCGGATTTCTGGGTGAGCGTGATCGTCAGGATCGCGCGCGCCTGAAGCCAGGCCGAGCGCAAGGGGCGCATGAGGCCGTGCGGCGGGTAGCGATTGGCGCCCAACGACTGATCGAAATAATAGTTCGGAAAGCGCGGCGCGTCGTCGTAGCTCACGACCTCGATCTCGACCCGTCGGTCGTCGATGCGGAAGGCCTTGAACCCCTCGGCGCGCGCCAGCTCGGCGGCGCGCCAGGTCGCGAGGTCGAGGGCCAGCGCCCGCGCCCAGGCCGTGTCGCCCTTGCGCTGCTCGCGGTCGAGCGCGGTCCGCAGGCTGGGGGTGGCGTAGGTGATCTTGTAGCGGCCGTCGCCGATCGCCTCCTCGGTATAGCCGTAATCGACTCCCGGGGTCAGCGGCGACATCAGAGGCGGATTGGGGCCGGCCGCGCAGGCGGTGAGACCCGCGACGGCAATCAGCGCCAGGATCGACCGGGCGAACAAGCGACGCATGCGGGGTGCGAATTCAGTCATTTTGCAAAGGCGGCGGGGGCGATGGGCGCGACCGTCGCTTTCATAAGAGTGCCAGATTTCGCGATTTCTCGCCAGGGTCATCGGCCTACGTGACAGCCTCCGGCCGCGCGCTTAGACTCGATCCAGGAATCCCACCGCGGGGAGGAGAAGAAATGGCGCGCATTCCGACGATCGTAAGCACCGCTGTCTTATCGGTTCTGGTCATGGCGGGCGCCGCGCGCGCCCAGGTCGATCCGCAGCAGGCATATCGCTGCGAGCGCGCCTATGACGATCGCGACTTCGCCTCGGCGCGGGTGCTGTGCCGGCCGCTCGCCGAGGACGGGCTCGCCGACGCCCAGTTCATTCTCGGCCGGATGTACCAGAACGGCGACGGCGTCTCGCGCGACGCGCGCCGGGCGGCCGGGTGGTATCGCCGCGCCGCCGAGCAGGGCCATGCCGACGCGCGGTTCGACCTCGGCATGATGTATCGCTACGGGATCGGCGTGACCCGCGATCCGGTCGAGGCCTATGCCTGGTTCGAGCTCGCCGACCGGGCCGGAAATACCGAGGCCGCGCGGGCGCGCGACCTGACCGCCCGGCGCCTGACCAAGACCCAGCTCGCCGAGGCCCGCGACCGTGCCCGCCAGCGCCTCGCCCAGGCATCGGCGTCCGCGCCTCGGTCGGCGCCGAAATGGTCGCCGCCGCCGGGGCCCGCCCTGGTCGCCGACGTTCAGCGCGGTCTCGCCCGATTGGGCTACGACCCGGGGCCCGCCGACGGCGTCGTCGGCGAAAAGACGCGCCGCGCGATCCGCCGCTTCCAGACGCGCGCCGGACTGGCGGCCGACGGCGCGGTGTCGTCCGCGCTCAAGGCCGCGATCGACCGCGAGATCAACAATCAAGCCGCCGCCGAACCCGCGCCGCCGTCCCAGGCCGCCGCGCCGGCGCTGGGCGCGGGCGCGAACGACCCGCGCACCCAGGCCCTGGTCGACGCGCTTCGCCGGGCGACCGACCGGGCCGAGCGCGACCGTAGCGCCTCGCCGGCGTTGATCGCCACGCTTCGCGAACTGATCGGGCGCTACGATTGGCCTTGGCGGGCGGCGGTGTTCGACGACGACTTCGGCGACGGCGAGCTTTCCCGGAACCCCGCCTGGCGCGTGGTCTCGGGCGATTTTCGCGCCTTCGCGGGGCGCGGCATGCGGACCCGCTTCGCGCCGCCGACCCAACGCGGGACGACGTCGAGCGGGAGGACATCGAACGAGCGCGGCGCGCAAGGCGATCCGGCGGCCCAGATCCTGGGCGCCATCCTCGGCGGGATCGTCGGCGGCTCCAAGCGCGACGGCGGTGGGTCGGGCGCGGCTCCGGCGGCGGTTGCGCGCGCCGCCGAAATCCATGTCCCGGCGGCGATCTCGAACGCCTTCGCCCTGGTGGTCGACGTCACCGTTCTCGATACCGCGCGAGGTGGCTCGCTGCGTTTCGGCCCCTATCGCAAGACCGGGCGCGTGGCCGGCTACCGGATCGACCTGACGCCGGGGGCGCGCTCGACGATCGAGCTTCTGCGGGTTTCCAGCGGCCGCTCGGCGGTGATCGACCGGCGCGTCCTCAAGGCTCGCCTCGACGATGGCCGCCGCCATCGGATCGAGTGGCGGCGCGGGCGCGACGGCGAAATGGTCGTGCTGGTCGACGGCGTCGAAGCGCTGCGCACGGTCGATCGCCGCTTCGGCGACCGGTTCGCCGGCTTCGTCCTGGTCAATCGGGGCGGCGACTACATGATCGGGCGCGTCGCCTTGTTCGGCACCGGCTCGTAAGCGCGCGCGGCGGTCAATCGCTGGCCGCGTCCTTTGTCGGCTTCCAGGCGCGCAACCGCGCCTTGGCGGCGGCGATCTGGGCGGGCGTCATGCGCCGCGCGAGCGTCCTCAGCGCGTCGGCCGAGAAGGAATCCCCTTGGCGCGCCGCGAGCGCGTGCCAGAAATAGGCCGCGACCGGGTCGCGTCGCACGCCCTCGCCCCGCGCATAGAGGTAACCGAGCATGTACTGGGCCTCGCTGTCGCCGGCCCGGGCGAGCGGCAGGGATTCGGCGAAGGTGGTCGCGTACTCGCCCTGGTCGTAGGCCTCGACCGCGGCGGCGAAATCGGCGCGCGCGGGCGCGGCCCCGGCGAGAGGCGAGACGAACGCGGCGAGCAGGACGAGGGCTGCGAACGGACGGGCCATGTTCGTCAAGATATTCCGCTCTCCGGCGGCGACCAGTCCGGCCGGGTTCGGTCGCCGCGTTGTTTGATATTAGATCGAATGCCGATCGCCGCATCGGCATAAGATTTCCTTATTGTCGCGTCGCTCAAATCTAATTTGCCTGGTTCCGCGATCTCGGCGAGCCTCGATCCCGGGGCGGACCGGTTGCGGATTCGCGCCCGTGGATCGGATCGGGTGGGGGCGGCATGACAAGCGAGGCGACGCGGGACGGAACGCGCGCGGCGACGGGGACGGGGATCGATCGTCTCGAGGGCGAGAGCAATCTTTCGCCCCGGCGCGCCGCCTGGCGCGAGACGCGGCTCGATGCGGCGAGCCGCGCGCTCCTCGACGAGGATGCCCGTTGTTTTCTTCATCAATCGCTGTCGAGCCCCTGCCTCGACGTGGTCAAGCGGGTCGAGGGGATCTGGATCGAGGATGCGGCGGGGCGGCGCTACATGGATTTCCACGGCAACGGCGTTCATCACATCGGCTACGCTCACCCGAGGCTGATCGCCGCGCTTCGCGAGCAGCTCGAAACCCTACCCTTCGCGCCCCGTCGCTTCACCTGCGAGCCGGCGGTGGCGCTCGCCCGCAAGCTCGCCGACATCGCGCCCGGTTCGTTGTCCAAGGTGCTGTTCGCGCCCTCGGGCTCGGATGCGATCGAGATCGCGCTCAAGCTCGCGCGCGCGGCGACCGGGCGGTTCAAGACCGTCTCGTTTTGGGACTCGTTCCACGGCGCGGGCTTCGCGGGCGCGAGTGTCGGCGGCGAGGCGACCTTCCGCTCGGGACCCATCGGCCCGCTCTTGACCGGGACCGAGCATGTCGCGCCGTTCGCCTGCTATCGCTGCCCCTATGGACACCCGGATATCGACGGCCGACCCGATCTCGACCGCTGCCGGATGGCTTGCGCCGAGTATCTCCGCTATGTGCTCGAGAAGGAGGGCGACGTCGCCGCAGTGATCGCCGAGCCGGTGCGCTCGGTCCCCTACGTCCCGCCGCCCGAATACTGGCGCGCGGTGCGCCGGGCCTGCGACGAGACCGGCGCGCTACTGATCTTCGACGAGATCCCCGCCGGCCTCGGCAAGACCGGGCGCATGTTCGTCTGCGAGCATTTCGGCGTGGTCCCCGACATCCTGGTGCTCGGCAAGGCGCTCGGCGGCGGGGCGCTTCCTCTCGCGGCCGTGATCGCGCGCGATGATCTAGATCTTGCCCCGGATCGGGCAATCGGCCACTATACGCATGAAAAAAACCCGCTCCTTTGCCGGGCGGCGCTCGCCACCATCGAGATCATCGAGGACGAGGGCCTGGTTGAAAACGCGCGTATCCAAGGTGCGCGCGCGCTAAGCCGTCTTTACGAGATGAAGCGGCGGTGTCGGCTGATCGGCGACGTGCGAGGGATCGGGCTCCTGATGGGGATCGAGGTGGTGGCCGACCGGGCGGCCAAGACGCCGGACGCCGCCGCAGCAGAGTCGGTGCTATACCGCGCGCTCGACCGGGGGCTGAGCTTCAAGCTCACCATGGGCAACGTGATCACGTTGGCTCCGCCGCTCGTCATCGGGGCCGACGCGATGGACGCCGCGCTCGATATCCTCGAGGATTGTCTGGTGGCGGAGGCGAACGCGTCCGCGCGGTCGGGATCGCGTCGTCGTGGCGCGGCGGAAGAGAAGATGGGTAGGAAAGCCCTCGCGGGGCGCCGAAAAAAGAGGAAAGAAAAGAAAAAGGAAACGCCGTGAAACGAATCGCGATTTTCGCCAAGACCAAGGAACTCGAAGCCCAGATCGATGCATTCTGCGATACCGTCGATCAGGGAGCGATAGCGTTCGGTCTCGGGATCAAGTTCTACATCGCCGGCGACCGCAAGGCGTTCGATGACAAGCTGCACCAGGTCAACGACCTCGAAAGCCGCGGCGACGGCCTGCGGCGCTCGATCGAGCGGCGGCTTTACAGCCAGACCCTGATTCCCGACGCGCGCGGCGACGTGCTCGGCCTGCTCGAGAACATGGACCAGATCCTCAACATGTGCGAGGGCGCCATGTGGCAGTTCGCGATCGAGAAGCCCGAGATTCCCGAGCAATTTCATCTCGATTTCATCAATCTGCTCGAGGCGTCGGTCGAATCGGCCGATTCGCTGGTTTCCGCCGCGCGCGCCTTCTTCCGCGATCACGACGCGGTGCCCGACCATATGCATAAGGTGCTGTTCTTCGAGAAGGAGGCCGACAAGATCTCGACCCGGCTCAAGATGGCGATCTTCGACGGCGACATGGACTTGAGCCGCAAGAACCAGCTTCGGCGTTTCGTCGAGCATATCGACGACATCGCCGATATCTCGGAGGACGTGGCCGACCGGCTCGCGATCTACACGATCAAGCGCTCGGTCTGAGCGGCGCTCGCGGGACGCGCGGATCATGGAGGCGGCGGCGCTCCTGTTTCTAACCAGCGGAGTGTTCCTCGGCTGGTCTCTCGGCGCCAACGACGCGGCGAACGTGTTCGGCACCGCGGTCGGCACGCGCATGGTGCGCTTCGCCACCGCGGCGGCGATCTGCGGCGTATTCGTCATCCTCGGCGCCGTCATCAGCGGGGCGGGGGCCTCGCACACGCTCGGCAAGCTGGGTGCGGTGAACGCCATACCGGGCGCCTTCATGGTCGCGTTCTCGGCGGCGATCACGGTCTATCTGATGACCAAGGCCGGCCTGCCGGTCTCGACCACCCAGGCGATCGTCGGCGCGATCGTGGGGTGGAACCTGTTTTCGGGGTCGCTGACCGACATGAGCACCTTGCTCATTCTGGTTTCGACCTGGGTGATCAGTCCGGTGCTCGCCGCGGTGTTCGCCGGCGGCATGTACAAGGGCATGGGGGCGATCCTGCGCCGGGCCAAGCTCCATCTCCTGCGGCTCGACGCCTATACCCGAACCGGGTTGATCCTCGCCGGCGCTTTCGGCGCCTATAGTCTGGGCGCCAACAACATCGCCAACGTCATGGGCGTGTTCGTGCCGGTTTCGCCGTTCACGCCGTTCAGCCTCGTCGGGGTGTGGACGGTCTCCTCGGCCCAGCAACTCTTTCTTCTCGGCGGCATTTCCATCGCCGTCGGCGTGATCACCTACTCGAAGCGGGTAATGCTGACCGTCGGGCGCGACCTCATGCCGTTGTCGCCGGTGGCCGCCTTCGTGGTCGTGGTCGCCCATTCGATCGTGTTGTTTCTGTTCGCCTCGCAGGGGTTGGAGCATCTTTTGGCCTCGGCCGAGTTGCCGACCATTCCGTTGGTGCCGGTGTCGAGTTCGCAGGCGGTGATCGGCGCGGTCATCGGCATCGGCCTCGTGAAGGGAGGGCGCGGTATTCGCTACCGCGTGCTCGGCGGCATCGCGGGCGGCTGGATCGCGACGCCGATCATCGCCGGTCTGGTGTCGTTCGTGGCGTTGTTCTTTCTGCAAAACGTATTCAATCAGGAGACCTATCGGCCAAGGTCGTTCGAGCTTTCGGGCACGGTGCTCGAACGCATCGCGGCCGAGGGCATCGGCACCGCGACCTTCCGCTCCCTCGTCGGCGAGCGGTTCGATTCGTCGCGCGCGCTCGTCAACGCCCTCGACCAGCGGGCCAATCTGTCGCCCGAGGAGATCGCTCGCGTGGCCGATCTTGCCGAGATCGACCCGATGGTGGTCGATTTGCGCAAGCTCGCGACCCTCGACGAGCGGTTCCTTTCGCCCGAGGAGCGCGTCGCGCTCGATCAGCTCGACGGCCGTCGGTTCACCCATCGCTGGATGCTCGATGACGCGCTCGCACGCCTCGGCGATGCATGGAAACGGTTGCCCGACACCAAGGCGAACAAGCTGTTCAACCGACAGCTTCAGGAAAAACTGAAAACCCTCTACACCCTGTTCCGGGTGGATCGCTGACGCTTCGCGGCGGCGTCCCCGACCTCCCGGGAGCATGGATCAAAACATTAATCTCGTCGAAGGCGCCATGTTGCAGCTCGCCATCAAGAAGCCTGGGCGGTATCGCGCGGACGCCTCCGTTTCCGTCCCGCGCGGCGCGGTCGGCGTTCGTCGGTAGGCGGGGGCATGGAGGCGGCGTTTCTATTCCTGTCGAGCGGCCTGTTCCTGGGTTGGTCCCTGGGCGCGAACGACGCGGCGAACGTGTTCGGCACCGCGGTCGGCACGCGCATGCTGCGCTTCGCCACCGCGGCGACGATCTGCGGCGTGTTCGTCGTTCTCGGCGCGGTGATCAGTGGCACCGGCGCGTCGCATACGCTGGGCAGGCTGGGGGCGGTGAACGCCATTCCGGGCGCGTTCGTGGTCGCCCTGTCGGCGGCGGCGACGGTCTATTCCATGGTCAAGATCGGCGTTCCGGTATCGACCACCCAGGCGATCGTCGGCGCGATCGTGGGGTGGAACCTGTTTTCCGACTCGGTGACCGACACCGACACGCTCCTCACCCTGGTTTCGACCTGGGTGATCGGCCCGACGCTCGCCGCCGCGATCGCGGCCGTCCTCTACACGACGCTGGTGGCGATCCTGCGTCGCGCCAAGCTCCATATCCTGCGACTCGACGCCTATACCCGAACCGGGTTGATCCTGGCGGGGGCCTTCGGCGCCTACAGCCTGGGCGCCAACAACATCTCCAACGTCATGGGCGTGTTCGTGCCGGTTTCGCCGTTCACGCCGTTCAGCGTCGCGGGCCTGTGGACGGTATCCTCGACCCAGCAGCTCTTTCTTCTCGGCGGCCTGGCGATCGCCGCCGGCGTCGTCACCTATTCGAAGCGCGTGATGCTGACGATCGGACGCGGCCTGATGCCGATGTCGCCGGTGGCCGCCTTCGTGGTCGTGGCCGCGCACTCGATCGTGTTGTTCCTGTTCGCCTCGCAGGGGCTCGAGAATCTGTTGGCGAACGCCGGATTGCCGACCATTCCGCTGGTGCCGGTGTCGAGCTCGCAGGCGGCGATCGGCGCCGTGGTCGGGATCGGCCTCGTAAAGGGTGGGCGGGGCATTCGCTATCGTCTGCTCGGCGGCATCGCGGGCGGCTGGGTCGCGACGCCGATCATCGCGGGAATCGTGTCGTTCGTGGCGTTGTTCGTCCTGCAAAACGTATTCGATCAGGAGGTCTATCGGCCCAGGGCCTACGAGCTGACCGACGCGGTCCTCGATCGCGCCGCCGCCGGCGGCATCGACGCGGCGGTGCTGCGCGATCTCGCGGGCGAGCGGTTCGAATCGGCGCGCGCGCTCGCCGTCGTGGTCGAGCAGCGCGCCAGCCCGCCGACCAAGACGATGATTCGGCTCCTGGACCTCGCCGAGATCGTTCCCTTGCGCGTCGATCTGCGCAAGCTCGCGGGGCTCGACGGCGGCCTTCTGAGCGCCGAGCAGCGGGCGGCGCTCGACCGGCTCGACGGGCGACGATTCACTCACCGTTGGATGCTCGACGACGCGCTCGCCAAGCTGAGCGATTCCTGGAAGCCGCGCCCCGACAACAAGGCCAACCGGCTGTACAACCGCGCGCTCCGCGAGAAGCTGCAAGTGCTCTACGAGCGGTTCCGGGTCGAGGAATGACGGCGGTCGGGGGCCCATTCTGGCGTGGCCGCGCGATTGCGCTATGATGCCGCCGGTTTATCGACGGGATGGAGCGACATGACGCGCATCGTCACCGCGGGCGCGGTGATCATCGGCAACGAGATCCTCTCGGGACGGACGCAGGACGGCAACCTCGCGTATCTCGCGCGGAGGCTGAACGCGCTCGGCGTCCGCCTGGTCGAGGCGCGCGTGGTGGCCGACGACGACGCGGCGATCGCCGAGGCGGTGAACGCGTTGCGCGCGCGCTGCGATTACGTCTTCACCACCGGCGGGATCGGCCCGACCCACGACGACATCACCGCGCGCGCCATCGCCAAGGCGTTCGGCGTGCCCTGCCGGCGCAACCCGGAGGCGGTCGCGATCCTCGAGCGTTTCTACGCCGACAGCGAGCACCCGCTCAACGAGGCGCGGCTCTCGATGGCCGACATGCCCGAGGGCGCCGAGCTGGTCGACAACCCGGTCTCCGGCGCGCCGGGCTTTCGCATGGAGAACGTTTTCGTCTTCGCGGGCGTGCCCCGGATCATGCAGGCCATGTTCGAGGGCGTGAAGCACCGTCTCGTCGGCGGCGCGCCGGTCCGCAGCCGCTCGGTCGCGGTCGATCTGCCCGAGGGCACCATCGCCGAGACCCTGGCCCGCGTCGAGGCCGAGCACCCGGGCGTCGAGATCGGCAGCTATCCCTATTACCGGAGCCGCGGCTTCGGCGTGAAGCTGGTCCTGCGCTCGGTCGAGGAAGACCGCCTCGCCACGGCGACCGAGGCGCTGATCGAGGCGCTGCGCGCGCTCGGCGGCAAGCCGGTCGAGGAGACCGTCGAGACGGGGTGAGCGCCGGCTTGCGGTTGCTCAGCCGTCGTCGCCGAAGCGGATGCCCTGGGCGAGCGGCAATTCGTCCGAGTAGTTGATCGTGTTGGTCGCCCGGCGCATGTAGCTTTTCCAGGCGTCCGAGCCCGATTCGCGGCCGCCGCCGGTGTCCTTCTCGCCGCCGAAGGCGCCGCCGATCTCGGCGCCGCTCGGGCCGATGTTGACGTTGGCGATGCCGCAGTCGCTGCCTTCCGCCGAGAGGAACCGCTCGGCCTCGCGCAGATCGGTGGTGAAGATGCAGGACGACAGCCCCTGGGGCACGTCGTTGTGGATCGCGATCGCCTCGTCGAGGTCGCGGTAGCGCAGCGCATAGAGGATCGGCGCGAAGGTCTCCTCGCGCATGGTGTCGGTCTGGGCCGGCATCTCGACGATCGCGGGGGCGACGTAATAGGCGTTGGGATAGCGCTCGGCGAGCGCGCGGCCGCCGCCATGGACCGTGCCGCCCTCGCCGGCGACCGTCTCGAGCGCGGCCTGCATGTTGGCGAACGCCTGGCCATGGATCAGCGGCCCGATCAGGCTGTCGGGGGCGAGCGGATCGCCCACCGTGACCGACGCATAGGCGCGCTTGAGCCGCGGCATCAGGGTCTCGTAGACGTCCTCGTGGACGATCAGGCGGCGAAGCGTGGTGCAGCGCTGGCCCGCGGTGCCGACGGCGCTGAACAGGATCGCGCGGACCGCGAGGTCGAGATCGGCCGAGGGCGTGACGATCATCGCGTTGTTGCCGCCGAGTTCGAGCAGCGAGCGGCCGAGGCGCCGGGCGACGCGCTCGCCCACCGCGCGGCCCATGCGGCAGCTCCCCGTGGCGCTCACCAGCGGCACGCGGGGATCGTCGACCAACCGCTCGCCCACCTCGCGCTCGCCGACCACCACCTGGCAAAGCCCCTCGGGCGCCTCGCCGCCGAAGCGCGCGCAGGCGCGGGCGAACAGACGCTCGCAGGCGAGCGCCGAGAGCGGCGTGAGCTCGGACGGCTTCCAGATCACCGGATCGCCGCAGACGATGGCGAGCGCGAAGTTCCACGCCCAGGGCGCGACGGGGAAGTTGAACGCCGTGACCACCGCGACCGGGCCGAGCGGGTGCCAGGTCTCCATCATCTTGTGGCGCGGCCGCTCGGAGGCGATGGTCAGGCCGTAAAGCTGGCGCGAGAGGCCGACCGCGAAGTCGCAGATGTCGATCATCTCCTGGACCTCGCCCTTGCCCTCCTCGAGGATCTTGCCGCATTCGACGGTCACCAGACGGCCGAGGTCGTCCTTGTGCGCGCGCAGTTCCTCGGCGAACAGGCGGATCAATTCGCCCCGGCGCGGCGCGGGCGTCATGCGCCAAGCGCGGAAGGCGTCGCGGGCGCGGCCGACCGCCGCGTCGACGCCGGCGGCGGAATGGACCGCGACCCGGGCGATCTCGTCGCCGTCGATCGGGGAATGCAGGACGAGCGGGCCGCCTTGCAGGAGGTCCTTTTCGAGGCCGAGCGATGCGCAAAGGCTGTCGATGTCAACCATGGCGTGTTCTCCGTATGCGGGGGCGCGGGTGGGTGGCGCGGACGCCTGCGCGTTAGCCGCCGCGCAAGGGGGGCAGGACGGCGAGGTCGTCGCCCTCGGCGAGCGGCCGGGTCGCGCGCTCGGCGCGCGGCAGCGAGGCGCCGTTGAGGGTCACGAGATAAGGCTGGTCGAGCGGGAAGCCGAGTTGCGCCATCACGTCCGCCGCGGTGGCGCCGTCGGGCACGTCGAGGCGCGCGCGCTCGCCCTCGGCGTCCGCCGGCAGGAAGCGGGTGAGCGTGCTCGCCGTGCGCAGCGTGATCTTCATCGCCCGCGCGCCTCCGTCAGCCGACCGCCGTCTCGCGCCACTGGGTGCGTTCGAGATAGGCGTCCATGACCCGGTGCGGGTCTTGCATCAGAACGTCCTTCCAGGGTCCCAGGGGGAGCTTGGTTTGAACCAGGCCGCGAATCACGCCGACATGCTGGGTGAGGCCGAGCGCGAGCGCGCCGACCACCACGTCGCCGTCGAAGTTGAGGCGCAGATACTTGAAACCCGCGCGGTCGACGGCACGCGCCGTCTCGCCGCCCTCGATCCCGTCCCAAAGGCCGAAGGAACTGGAGACCAGACCCAGGGTATTGAGCACGTTCATCGCCAAGCTGCCGCGATAGCGCGTCTTGCGCCCGGCCATGTTGAGCGCCGCGATGCGGCCATGCTCGCTCGCGGTCGGCTGGATCGCGTGCACCGCGCGTTCGCCGGTCGAGAAGTCGGGCCCCTGTGCGACGTCGCCCGCGGCGTAGATGCCGGGCACCCCGGTCTCCAGGTAATGATCGACCAAGATGCCCGCGTCGGTCTCGATGCCGCTGCCGTCGAGGAAGTCGACGTTCGGCGCGACGCCCGTGGCGCAGACCACGAGGTCGGCCTCGATCGCCTCGCCGCCGTCGAGGGCGAGGACGAGTGCATCGCCCTTTTTCTCGATCGCGGTCACGCGGGTCGAGGTCAGCACGCGCACGCCCTTGTCCTCGCACCAGCGCTTGATCATCTCGCCGCCGGTCTCGTCCATCATGCGCGGCACCATGCGGTCGGCCATCTCGACGACGGTGAGCGCGACCTTGCGGCGCGCCAGCGCCTCGAGAACGATGCAGCCGATGAAGCCCGCGCCCATCAGCACGACCCGCGCGCCCTCGCGCGTGCCGGCCGCGACGGCGCGGGCGTCGGCGAGGGTCCAGCAGCTTTCGATGCCGGGAAGGTCCATGCCCGGGATCGGCGGGCGCACCGGGTGCGAGCCGGTGGCGATGAGCAGTCGGTCGAAGGGCAGGGTTTCGCCGTCCTTCAGGGCGATGGCCCCGCCCTTGACGTCGATCGAGGCGGCGCGCCCGTCGATGCGCCGGATGCCGAGTCGCTCGTAGTGGTCCGCGCCGTGGCGGAGATGGGTGCCGGGCTCCTCGATGTTGCCGGCGAGCAGATAGGGAAGCGCCATGCGCGAGTACGGCGGCTCGCCCTCGTCGCCGACCAGGGTGACCGCGCCCTCGGGATCGACCCGGCGAAGCGTTTCGGCGGCGATGACGCCGGCCGGGCCGGCGCCGAGAATGAGATAGTTCATCGGTCAAGCTCTCCACGGCTTCGCGCGCGCCGCCTAGCCGCCGCCGTCGAACGATCGGCGAGGCGAAAGGCTCCGGCGGGCGCGCGACGGGCCGGCGTCGCGGCCGGCCCGTCGGTCAACCAGACTATAGCCCGAGGCGGGCGAGCGTTTCGTTGGTCGGCACGCCGTCGGGCGTCCAGCCGCGCTCGCGATAATACTCGGGCAGCATCTTGTCGAGCTCGTTGACCTTGCCCTTGGCGGTGCCCGAGGGCGCCGGGTCCTTGAGCATGCGCGGCGGCAGGGTGTCGTCCTTGGCGGTCAGGCCGGCGCCCAGGTTGAACATGCGCTCGAGGTTCCAGACCCGCTCGCCGATCTCCTTGAGCCGCTCGACCGTCCACTCGCCCTCGCAGGCGGCGTCGAGATGCTTGGCGAAGTCCTCGACTCCCCAGCCGGCGGTCGTGAACAGGCAGAGCCCGGTCGAATCGATCACCGAAACCACGTCCTGGGAGTTCTTGACCGGCTTGGCCTTGCCCTTGCCGGTCTGGTCCTCCATGTCCTCGGCGAAC